>NZ_JAUTAU010000001.1:4519385-4828420 GCF_030818775.1 Bacillus sp. SORGH_AS_0510
ACAAAAATGATTATATTGAACTCTATAATCCTACTAATTCCAGTGTTAACTTATCCGGGTGGACGGTCCAATATGCATCTGGAACGGGTACTTTCAGTAGCATTACAAATTTAACAGGAAGCATTGGTGCCCATCAATACTACTTGATTAAAGAAGCAAGCGGTGGTGGAGGAACGGTTGATTTACCGACTGCTGATGTAACAGGTACCATAAACTTAAGTGCGAGTAGTGGAAAAGTTGCTCTAGCTAAGGTCACTACCTCGGTTTCAGGTTCAACAGATTCAAATGTTGTGGATTTTGTAGGCTTTGGTTCTGCCAACGATTCAGAAACTACTCCAGTTGGGACTCTTTCCAATACGACAAGTGCAGAACGCAAAGACAACAACAGTGGCACAGTTCAAGGTCAAGGTAATGGTTGGGATACAAATAATAATGCCAATGACTTGGTAATCACAAGCAACTCGGATCCTCAAAATTCATCTTCTCCTGCTGAACCAGCAATAGGCGTTGATAATGATAATATGGGATTAGGGAATCCAAGTGGTGCTACATCTGATGTATCCAATTCTAATAATTATTTAATGACGAAGCCGCAATATACTCTTTCATACAATAATAGCAAACACGAGCCGAATTGGGTTAGCTGGCATTTAGGTTCATCTGATCTTGGAAGCACTCCGCGTCAAGATAACTTCCGTGCGGATACAGCACTTCCGACAGGATGGTATCGAGTAACATCCACTGAATTTTCGGGCAGCGGATTCGACAGGGGACACATGTGCCCCTCAGAAGACCGAACAGCTTCTGTTGATAACAATTCTGCAACGTTTCTTATGACCAATATGATTCCTCAAGCTCCTAAAAACAACGAGGTTACTTGGGCAAGTCTAGAATCCTATTCTCGAAAACTGGTTTCAGCCGGAAACGAATTGTATATTATTTCTGGAGGTTACGGAAGTGGGGGTACCGGTTCAAATGGATATATGACGACTGTAGGAAATGGAGTTGTTGTGCCCGCTAAAACATGGAAGGTGATCGTCGTATTACCTAATGGGAATAATGATGTTAGCCGTGTAACAACTTCTACTAGGGTAATAGCTGTGTTGATGCCGAATGACCAAACAGCTTCTAGTCAACCTTGGGGCTACTATAGAGTAAGCGTAGATACGATCGAGTCTTTGACAGGTTATAACTTCCTTTCTTCTGTATCAACAAACATCCAAAGTACCATCGAAGCCAATGTTGACAATGGTCCTACGAATTAATTCATAGGAAGTGACTGGTAGGTTTTAGAGAGAGATATTGAAAGTAGATTTGTATAAAAAGCTAGGTAGGTCACACACAAGACTAACCTAGCTTTCTTATTTAATACCTTGTGTACATAAACGTACATCTATTTAATTCGTATTTATGCTGCTTTCTTAACAGTCGGTTCCTCATTACCCATTAATTTTTCAAAAATGCTTCCTATTATTAAACCAAGTAAACCAGGAATCACCCAGCCGAATCCCTCATTTTGCAAAGGAACATTTGATAATAAATCTGAATATAAACCATTTAAAAATGTGGAATTGAATATTTCAATTAAGCTAAATAGACCGACAAGGCCGATTGTCATGAAATATACGGGGCGGTTATTAAAAGGTAATCTCTCATGTACTAGACCTAAAATGATTAATGAAATTGCCATTGGATACACTAAGCTCAGCACTGGGATGGATACTTTTAAAATTTGAGAGAGACCAAGATTTGCTACAAAACCACTGATCACACATAAAAAGATTGCCCATTTTATATAAGATAATTTCGGGAAAATATTCGAAAAATATTGAGCACAAGATGTGATTAATCCTATACAAACACATAAACAAGCAAGTGTAAAAATTAATCCTAAAACAATTGTTCCACTCTGTCCGAACAATTGCTGTAATACAGTACTTAAAACGATCGCTCCATTATCTACTTTTCCTGGCATTGAAGCGGAAGCTCCTAAGTACCCAATAATAAAATAACAAATAGATAAGAGCAGACCGCAAATAAGGCCAAATATCGCTAAATATTTTACTTGTAATGATTGCTTGGTTATTTTTTTACTCTTAAAAATATTGGTAAATATAATTCCGTAAATTAACGCACCGATGGAATCCATAGTTTGATATCCATCTAAAAATCCTTGAGAGATGGGATTCTCTTTATAAGATAATGTAGCTTCTTTAAAGCTAGATAAATCAGTAAATACAGCCTTGATAAAAACGATCAAGATTAAAACTAATAAAGAAGGTGTTAAAATCTTTCCAAATCTGTCTACTAATTTAGATGGCGATTTTGCAAACCAAAAGACAATACTAAAAAATACAGTTGTATAAATCAAAAGTGCGATAGGTGAAGACTCTATTGCATTTGGTAAAAAGGGCTTTACTCCCATTTCATAGGCAAGACTGCCTGCACGTGGAATGGCAAGTCCAGGTCCTATTGATAAATAAATAGCCATGGGGAATAGTAAAGCAAAAATAGGATGAACTCTATTAGTTAATGCTTCAAATGTTCCTGATTTTGCAATTGCTATAAAAGCTAATACTGTAAGACCCACATCAGAAATAATAAACCCTGTAACTGCTTGCCACACACTTTCTCCAGCAGCCTGTCCCAAATAGGCTGGAAAAATTAAATTTCCTGCACCGAATAACATTGAAAATAACATTAAGCTAATTAACAGGATTTCTTTACTGGTTAATCTATTCAAACAATTCACCTCAATTGAATATTGTTATATGAAAGTACTAATTCTATCAAATATCCGCTAAATTGAGTATTGAATTATGAAAAAATACTATTATGTGGATTTTATAACTTCCTTGAATAAAGAAATCTTGTCCTTATTTAGTAACAAGTGATAGTCCAGCGATTGTAAAATAAGCGTAGATTTTCCTCTTAAATGCAGAATCGTGCGCATTTCGGGGGTAGATAAGGGGAGTTTTTCCACTTATGCAAAAAAAAATCACCTATTTTCGCATTTTTTGAATCAATAAGGGGAATTTCTACCTCTATTTATCAGCCTGGATCGGGTGCTTAACCTGATCCCCCAGCCCTCGGTCAATCACTTGCTTAACAAGTTGTTGGCATTGAGGCATTTGGCTAACAACCCATTTACTTATGATAAGGTTCACTGGTTGAATTAATATCAAGAGCAATTAGTGTTTCATCTTGGAAAGCTTTGCGGCCGTATATGCGAACCACATTCAATAATCCAATACTAAAATTTGAACTTGTTCTGTTGGAAAAAGTCGATATGACCCAAAAATTCCAGTCCAAGTCGATGCACTCTTGATTGCGTTATCACTTTCTGCAGTTGATCTTCCCCGGTCATTACATTCAATGAAAACTTCTGAACCAAGTCTTTAACTGTTACTTTTTTCACCCTATACTCACGTCCTATTAGCCTTTTAATAGAAATATACTTAAGATTAATGGAAACATCATACATTTGAGAAATGATTCCTGAGAGGTCTATACCATATTGACTCGGTGCCAGGCACTCTTCAGAACGCAAGTCCCCCGAGCATACATGCCTCTGAAGAACCAGTTGTTGAAATGCCCATCGTGGTAAGGGGGTTGGGCGAATGCCAGAGGTTGGCTAGTATGCGGACACATCGCTCCTCAATTGCGGCAGTCTGCGGATATTCTTCCTTGTCAATCATGTTCTTGTCGAATGATTTGGCATATAAATCTTTGGCAGAAGGCTCCATCCATGTGCTAACGAATGTTGCAAGACTCAGGCGGGCATTGCCATCAAGAGCAATTTCATCATGGACGATTTGATACGATGTTTCGGGTAACATGCCTTCATCAGGCATTTGAAAGTGCGGAACAGCTAATTCTCCTTCACGGGCAAACAAAGGATTCACAGAAAATTCATGAGGCAGCTCCCTTTGCACGTGATGGGGTAAACATTGTAAGTTATCTGGCATGACCCCTTTTCCTTCGTGTGCATTGTTATGATCCTCTGTTTTTCGATCCTGTGGTATACAAGTCCTCCTTTATATCGTTTAACCATCTTATTATTTACAAAAAAGCATTTGGTAATCCAATGATTCCAGTGCATTCACAACCCGATGTGGATGGCCTCAAGGTCAACATCCTGTATATGGATGATAACCTATGAAACGCCGTTGGTTTTAATCTTTCTGAAGCGATGGTGGTACCTAAGGAGTTAGAAGATAAGTTTAAGTTTACTAGGCAGAAGTCAAAACTAGCTTGAACAATTCGGGCTCATTTTTTGTAATTAAAGGAGAATATTACACAAGAGCAAAAACAACCATTCATGCTACAATGTTCATCTAGGAATTCAAATAAAAAACCGTCCTTTTTTAGAGACGGTAAGTAGAATTATCAATGTATTATTTATAATTTAAATTTTTCCTTGAATTTTTTATTAAAGTTTATTTTTTTCTCTTTCCATGCACCATATTCAATATCATAATTTCCAGTACCAATATCATTTTTATCTTTGTTATCAAGATTATACCTACCAAGAACGTTGTATACTACACTATATTCTCCATTTGAGTTTTTAATAAGGAAAATTAAATATTTCATATCTTTTTCCATTTCAGTATATGGACCTGTAGTAATTTTCGATTTTACTCCATTACTATCCTCTATAATTCCTACGGCCGGCTCGATAAGTTTAAAACCACTGTTAACTGTTATATCCAAATCCGAAGGAGATTTAATTATTTTATCTACATTTACAACCGTTTCTGTATAATAATCTTCTATTGATTGATCATTGGAATAGGTTGTTCTATGTACTCTCTCTAAAAAATTCATTTTAGGACTACCTATAATTACTAATTCTGCTTCAGTAAATAATTGTTCTGCTGAATTAATTGGAGAATAATTTCCTTCAACATTTATCGTATTTAATTTAGGTTGTGCCACTACTACACTTTTTGATGGTTGACCCATAGCCTTTTCAGTTGGAGTTTTCTGCGGCTTTAAATTTTGAGATGAGGCAGCTATATTTTTATTTAAGTACGGTAAATTAGTATCTTTCGAATAACTACTATATCCTACGCCTATTAATAATACTAACGATAATGTAATAAATGCATAACTATTTCTGATACTTCCCATAAATCCCTTCCTCCTAACTACCATTTTTTTCCTAATTCATTAATATCCCAAGCTGTAGTACCTATAGACTGTATTCCTTGTTTCATAACAGAACTACCAGTATAAGATACAGGATGTTTCATTTTCACTGTATGGCCCACTTCGTGTGTGGCATTAGAAAACCTTTCTTTGTCACTCATTTTAAAACTTGTCATCACATTGTGATATATATATACCCTCACATATGTCCAATTACTATCCATAGAAACATTATCTCCATATCCATTCACTGGGAAAACTCTACCAAGTAGTGACGGATCGCTTGTAGAACCAACGTAATAAATATCCGCAAAGCTATGTTCTGTTCTTCCTAAGCTAATTCCATAATACTCCCATTCCGCCCTAGCTTTATCATACATATCTCTGTACCTGTACGTAACACCGTTATATGTGAAGTTAGTACCTGTAACAGATGAGTCGTATTTTACTCCATAGAACGGCCTTGTTCCTGCATGGTAATCTGCTTTAGCACTAGAAGCAAAAGAAGTTGCAAAAGACATTAATACGGTTACAAATAATAGTTTGATAATTTTTGTCATGAATCTATTCCCCTTTCTTGTAACATATTAATTTTGTCATTTTATACCAATTTATTATAGGGACTTTTTTCCTAATTTTTATATAAATTACCATTTTTTAGAAAAATAGACAAATTATATATATAAGTGATACAATTTTGTAAATAGGGGGGAATATATGAAAATATTAAAAAATACTATTGGTTTGATTTTAATTTCAATCCTTTTATTTGGTTGTGGGAATTACAATCCATCCGATGATGATGTAGTGGATTTACATGGGGAAATTACTAATTTTAATAAATTTCAGCAATTTTTAAATAATATAAAACTAGGTAACAAGCAAAAAATTAGAGTTGTAAGATATACAAATGAAGGGGACCCTCTTATACACGATCTCGAGTATGACGGAAAAAAAATAATTTCAACAATCGACACTACAAGAGATGAGTTTGGGGAACAAAAAATAGATACGACCTCCTGTAAATCAATAGATATAAAGGAGGAAGAAAATAGAATTGAGTATGTATTATTGGGATGCAAAAATACAAAAAGACAAAATACAATATTAATTTTACGGAATTAAAATAAAATACTAGATATTTATGAAACGTAAAATAAATGTAATAGAAACAAAATAAACTTCATACCCCTGATAATTTAAAAATCCTAAATCACATCAGACTTGAAGCATGTTACGAATGGAAATTATTCGCAGCGTGCTGCTTTTTCAGAAGAGGTTTGTTGCAGGTTTAAAGGACATGGGCTGATTTCGATTACACATAGTATTATTTCAGAACTTGTTTGTGGCACTAACCCTTAGATATCGGTCCATTTTTCCTTCTTTTCCAATAACCCTAATCAGAGGTCCTCATAATAAATGAAAACCTCCACTTTGTTTTACTCCTAAACCAAATTTACCCGATGCCAAGCCCCCTTCTGTATACTAAACATGGACCGGTCGCTGCCAAACCTCTTTAGTGTTTTTTCAAATTTCATCCCCACTTTTTTTAACAGCCTGCAGGCCCGTTCATTAAGAGTTGGTGTTTCAGCAACGATGGTTGTTAACTCAAGGGAATGAAAGCCATATTCGATAACCTTCTCGATCACTTCTTTTGCATACCCCTTGCCCCAAAAAGCAGGCAAAAATTGATAGCCAATCTCTGTGTTGATTCGGTCATGGCCTGTATCTAAGCACACTAAGCCAATGAATTCATTCGTCTCTTTCAGTCTAACGGTCCAATAATGATTGGACTCTAACATCATCTGAAATCTTATACTAAACGATATCTCATCAACTGTCCCATCAAGGAACTTACGTACATCTTCGTCCATATACAACATCAATATGGATTCATAGTCCTGTTCAGAAATAGGATTTAACTCACATCGCTCTGTCCTTAACATTTTTGATTCCACCCGTTCACCTTTAATTATATACCTCATAATTCTATGTATTATTATATACATAGTTTTTCTATGTATCAAGTGTTATTTTTTCCAATAAAACAAAGGAATTGCAGAACAACTTTAGAATTAGTTAATATAACTCTGCAGTCTTGGGCTGATTGAAGGGAGAATGGTCAATTTGATCGAGTTAAACTACGGAAAATATTCCATTCCTAAAACATTGGAAACAATTATAAAATTACAAGAACAGCTTGATCACGAGGGATTGTTGGAATATGGGGCTCTATTAGGCAATTATTTTTCATACGATGGCCTTGAATCACGGTACTTAAACACTCCACTTGATGTTATTCCATTTGCCAGACCTGGTTCGGACGGTATCCATTATGGATTTCTTACTGATTTTGGACAAGTTAAAGACCTTGAATCTGCCTATATCGTTCGTGTCTCACCAATGGATTTTGATCACCCCGTTCAAATTGTCGCCAGGAATCTCCATGATTTCATGAGGATTTTGTGCTATTGGCCAAGTGCCATTGAAATGATTGATATCACTACAGGTAAGAGTGACTTTGAAAGACTTCTTAAAGATGAACTTGAAGCATCATTTGATGATATTAATAATGTCAGCGCCAGTAAGATAAATAAAACGGTCCGTGAATCCTTCCAACTTGCCCCCATTGATTCTTTATATGAGTATTTACAGGAAGTTAAGAAGGAAAGGGAGCACGAGATTGTTTTACCGACTGAAGATGGAATTGGCGTAGTGTACAATTCTATTAATGAAGCGCCATCAATCATTAAAGGCTTATTTAATTTCAACGGAGTAGAGACACTACTTATAAAAGATGTGAAACCTTTCTTTGAGCATTCATCCTCTGTAGCCAAATTAGTGTTTTTACGCGATGCCCAATCAAAAGGGCTCATTTTTGATAACCAAGAATTAAAATTCTTTCTTAAAGAACAATTACTTCTGTTAAACCTACAGGACGAATCAGCAAGAATTTCCTTCCCTGATTAACGAAATGTAACCTCTCATATGTAAAAAAGGCGGGTTCTAAAAGAGTATTTTAGAACCCGCCTTTTTAAAAACCACATTTCCACAAACATTCCAGCCGAAAAATGAAATATATTCTCCTCCCTTAAGGATGTACTTTATTCGGATCCTTTGCCCCATCTTGATTATTCCCATTGTCGGCACCAACGTCCGTATTATCAACCGTAACAGAAACTGATGCTGGTTCGCTACTACCTGCCTCGTTCGTTGTTACTACAGTAAAGACATAGGTTTGACCTGGTTCCGGGTTGCTCAACGTTGCACTGGTTCCAGATATGGTGGCTAGTGTTTGTGTATTACCGTTCACCGTATATGTGATGGTATAGTTAACATTCTGTTTGTCGGATTTATTGTCTTTCCAACTAATTTCAATACTATTAGACTTTTTATCATATCGAGCTTTTACATTACTTGGACTGCTTGGTAGCTCTTTTGTTTCCTTAATTGTTATTGAAGTTGTGGCGGCATCACTTGTTGCTCCATCTGAAATCGCAACAATGGTAAATGTATAAACTTTGCCTTTTTCTGGGCTTTGCAGAATGGCTTTCATGTCACTCGTTGTTGGTAATTTGGTTGTTTGTCCATCTACTGTATATGAAACTTCAAAGGTGGTTTCCGGACTATTTTCATTAGTGTAGTCCCATGATAATTGAATATTATCCGATGCTTCATCATAGCTTGCTTGAACGTTTGTCGGACTATTAGGCTTAGGTGGTGCTGGCTTTTCACCACTTTTCACGTAATACTCCTTGCCTGATCTTTCAACACTGCTTGGTTGTTTAAATTTCTCCGTGCTCGTAGCTGTTCGTGAAAGAATAGCTTTAAACACTAGCTTAGAGATATCTACACTTTTAGTTCCTAAATAGTCACCTGACGATTTAGTTTCCGGGTAACCGGTCCAAACCGCCCCCGTATATTGTGGGGTATAGCCTACAAACCAAGCATCTCTTGTCGCATTTTCTGGTAGACCATATTTCGAGATGGCAGACTGATCGAAGCTTGTAGTCCCTGTTTTTCCAGCTAAATCAAGGTTCGATATATTGGCCATTTTTCCTGTTCCTGAATCCACAACAGTACGTAACATATCTGTGATTAAAAACGCAGTATAATCTTCCATTACTTTCTTTTTACCAGATGCTAGATTTTCTTCTGTTCCATCTGAAGATACTATTTTTGTAACAGTATAGGGTTCAATATAGTAACCACCATTTCCAAATGCCGCATAAGCTCCCGCCATAATTAACGGTGATGCAGCATCAATGGCCCCTATCGCATTAGATTCATTGGCTTTTTGTTTATCTGTTATCGGAAATCCAATGCTATTGGCAAAACTTGTGGCGAAATCTGCGCCAACTTCTTGATAGGCTTTTAAGGCAGGTATATTTCGTGACCAGGCTAGGTGATCTCTTATAGTTTTATCCCCTGCATAGGAACGATTGGCATTTCGAATAGGGGTACCATTCGTGTATTGATACTGCTCATCTTTTAAAATGTGCCCCGTTGACCATTTGAATTTTTCAATAGCTGGACCATAGTCAAGAATTGGTTTAATCGTAGAACCCGGATGGCGTTTAATTGAAGTTGCATAGTTATATCCACCCGTTTGATAATTTCTTCCGCCACCAATGGCTTTGATGGCACCTGTTTGTGTATCTAAAATGACAATTGCTGACTGCAATTTATCATTATCTGGATAGTTAATATAATTATTGGTTGAAAGGACATCTTCTGTAATTTGTTGAATCTCTGGATCAAGGGTTGTATAGATTTTTAGTCCATCTTCAAAAATATTCCTATTTGTTTTTGCCTGAACTTCTTTTATCACAGTATCAACAAACGCCTGGTATTTATTTGATGATTTTTGCTGAATGTGTAACGTTTCTTCTATTGGTGTGCTTTGCGCTTGTTCCATTTTCTCTTTAGAAATATAGCCATGTCTATTCATATAGTAAAGAACCATATTTCTGCGTTTTTCTGCCCGTTCAAGATTCTCTTCAATAGTAGGAATATAGTTATTTGGACTTTGTGGAATCCCTGCAAGAAGGGCAGCTTGTTCTAATGTTAATTGATTTAACTGATCTGGCCCTAATCCGAAGAATCGTTCCGCTGCTTTTGCCACTCCATAGACATCACTGCCATATAAATTTTTATTAAAATACATTTCAAGAATTTGATCTTTGCTGTACTTTTTTTCAAATTGAACAGCTAAATACCATTCTTGAATCTTTCTTTTTGGCGTCTTATCAATGGTTAAGAAAGAATTTTTCACAATTTGCTGTGTGATTGTACTTCCACCTTGAGAAGAACCTGTTGTTATATTTGTCCAAATGGCAGCAAGTGTACGTTTCACATCAATCCCATGATGCTGATAAAAATTGGAATCCTCCGTTGCAATAACAGCATTTTTAAGCACATCTGGTATCTGATTAATATTTATGTTATCCCTTTTTTCCGTCCCCACCTCAGCAATGACGGTTTTCTCATCACTAGCGTATATTTGGGACGATAAAGGATCTTTCAGTAGGGTTTCGTCGAACTTCGGAGCATCTTTGATGATCCATAAGAAAGCACCCACTCCTGCTAAAAGCATAATTACTCCTAGGGTAAGACAAAAATAGAGAAATTTTTTCCATGACCTTTTTTGTGGCTTCTTACTCTTTTTCTGATTTGCACTTCTTTGGTTTATTTTTTTTCGCTCTATACGAGACTGATATTTTTCTGACATATTCCATGTTCCTACCTTTCAAAATCCTTTCACGCTTCTACTACTATTGATTCTATCAAATAAGTAAACTGGAAAATTAACAAGTATATGATACCCGCTAATAACTATAATGTAGCTTATTTTAAGTGAATAGCCAATTTTTTCATTAGGAAACGCAACAAATTAAAAGAAACGCCTGCAAAATAAGACTCCGTTATCCTTATAGGTCGGAGTCTTAGATTTCACTTCGTATTGGGAACCGCCTACATATTATGCACTCATCGCTTCTCTTCTAATATTTCTTGCAAGTATGTCAATATAAAAAGATAGCTTGTTTGAGCTAGTGTTAATATCGCTATTGTCCAATATCCCGGGACTTGAAGTATTTCGATTTTATAAAGTATCACGTTAACGGCTGCACCACACATTATTAATACTACTTTCCAAATGCGGTTAGCTTTAGTAGCAACTACTAAGGTAAAGAATAGTGAAGCTATAAAAGCAAACATTGCCGCAAATGCAATATGACCTCTTGTCTGTTCTTCAAACCAATTTACTCTGTAGTAGACCACTTTAAAAATAGCTGAAAAGTAATATAAGAATGTCGCTTGAATCGTAATATTAGCAAAGTAAAGGGTCCCGAACCGACCTATAAATCGTTTGGAATGAAATCGGATTAAATGCCAAACCCATTTTCCCAATGCAAATTGAATTGGCAGACTAAGTGCTGTATAAATCGTTTTCCACCAAAACTGTTTATACACATTTAAAAATATAAACAGTTCTTCAATCCCTAAAAAGCATAAGACAATAACCGCAATCCAACCAATACCTAAATCAAATATGGCAATAAAGACGGTAGCTAACGGAACAATGAATCCGTCTGAGACATTTGCTCCAAAAATATTATCAAAATAGGGCTCTTTAAATACTCCCGGTATATACTCATACCCTTTAAAGACAACAAGGACGAGAAATTCAAAATAGTAAATGGACCCAGCCATACATAGATAGAAAATAATCATCTTTTTATTTTCTGCTTTTTTCCATGAGGAAATAAAGAGCATAATACTAATAAAAATAAGAACTAAGTAAAAAAAATAATTTGGCATATCCGAAAATCCTCAGTTCCATGTAATATTTATACTAGTATGTTCAATTAATGTGGTAATTATATCCAAGGGAAAGTAAAATATATTAGTAGTTATTTTTTTTAAGGAGCGGATTTCTATGATTATCGTAACAACTGAAAATATTGCTAATCATAAAGTGACTGAAGTTTTAGGTCCAGTATTTGGATTAACTGTTAGAGCAAGGGGCATTGGGAAAGATATCATGGCTTCATTTAAAGGGCTGATTGGTGGAGAAGTCAATCAGTATACAGAAATGCTTGAAGATGCTAGAAAACAAGCAATGGACCGTATGGTGAAAAACGCTACGGCAATGGGAGCAAACGCAATTATTATGATGCGCTTTGACTCTGGTGAGATTGGCCAGAATATGAGTGAAATTGTGGCTTATGGAACAGCTGTTATAGCAGAAAAGGCATAATTTATGAAATGGGTAATTGGCTTCTACGGGATTCAACTGCTAGTTGTGATTGTTCTAATCATTGGATCGTGGCTCATTTGGGACCGCCGCTTCAAATCAAAACATGGTCAACAAGTTCCTAAAGGGTTCGTCCGAACAAATGAGGTATCCATCGATCCCTCTACCAATAAAAGATTAGTAGTCTATTTCAACCCGGAAACCGGTGAACGCTTTTATAAAGAAGAATAAATCATTTATATAGGAGCCGTGGCATGATTTTACGAAAGCCAGACTCCTTTTCATTTGAATATTTTTGAAGGGAAAGAACAAGCATGCTGCATTTAAAATCAATTACAAAAGACAATTGGTGGGAGGCAATTTCACTCCGTGTACGCGAAGATCAGGTAAAGCTTGTAGCATCCAATGCTGTATCACTTGCGCAGTTAAACTTTCTTGAGAATTTCCATGCAAAAGGAATCTATCTTGGCGAGGAAATGATTGGCTTCACACTCTATGGAATTGACGAAGACGACCATGAGTACTGGATCTATCGCATGATGATTGATCAAAAGCATCAAGGAAAAGGCTATGCAGTAAAAGCGATTAAACTCGTGCTTGAAGATATTAAGAGTATGAAAGAAGATCGCCATCAAACGGTCACATTGTCTTATGTTCCGACGAATGAACACGCCAAACGCGTTTATGAAAAAGCTGGTTTCAACGAAGTTGATGGGTTAATTATTGGGGATGAACAGGTATCAAGGTTTATGTATTAACGTGAAAAAGCTGACAAGGGTTTAATCCCATGTCAGCTTTTTTCTAAGTTCAACGTAACTAGCAAACTTACGAGCTATTATTCCTAGATTCTTCATGAAGGGCAAAAACTGCTCGAAAATCAGTAAATGTCCCTCATCAATGCTTATATTATTTTTCCATACGAGCATTTTCCAATGCAACTACCTTATGTCAAATCTGCTGAAATATTACTCTTACTTAATCTCTGTTTTTTTACCTTACGGAAATGGAACAGTTCGTAGAAGGTTGGAATGACAATCAGCGTCAGTAATGTTGATACAATCAGTCCAAAAATAACTACGACAGCAAGTCCTTTGGAGACCAGATTCATGCTCATGGCTGATTCGTGCGCAAATAATAATGGAACCATGGCAAACACTGTGGCAAGTGCCGTCATCAAGATTGGACGCAATCTCACACTTCCTGCCTCCATAATTGCTTCTCTGATGGTCATGTGTTCTTCGTTATGACGGATACGGTCAACAAGAACGATTGCATTGGTCACGACGATTCCCACGAGCATCAGCATACCGATTCCTGATGAAATATCAATGCTTGATTTTGTGACCACTAATCCTAAAAGAGATCCGATGGCCGCAAGCGGTAGGGATAATAAAATCGCAAAGCTTGCACGGAATGATTTTAATGTGACAAGTAGGATCATAAACACAATACCAATCGAGAACATCGCAAGCTTCGCAAGTTCTTGTAAATCATCCGAAGACTGCATAGAAGAACCGGTTATTTCAGCGCTTGTTCCATTGCCGAATGTGTTGTCTTTTTTCCAAGCGGCTAGTTGCTTATTGATTTCTCCTGCGACATCCACCATTTTCTTTGGATTGACAACAGCATTTAACTGAAGATAATGATCTCCATCTTTTGAATAAATGGTACCAGGCTGGGGCGATTCCTCAATCTTAGCGATGCTGGACAATGCTACTGGCCCATTCTGTGTCATGATTTGAAGATTTTTCAAATCGTCAGCTGTTTTAATTTCTTCTAGTGCCCCAAGTTTGATCATAGTGGTTCGACCCTCGATTTTTACACTTCCAATCACTGCCGGTTCTAACATACCATGAAGAGTTTGGGCGATTTCCTGTGCGTTTGAGACAGTCGGATCCACTGTAATATTTACAGTCGGTTTCTTATTTTCATCATTCGTTTCTACTTTTTGAACGCCATCGATGTTGGCGAATTTTTTCTTAATTTTATCTGCTGCTTTTTTAATATCAGCTTCATTTTTTCCAATGACATCTACAGATACGGTGGTTTTATTCTCACCCATGAGTCCAGCTGTATTTGCTGTTAACTCCGCCCCTTGGAATTGGTCTTTTTCTTTCCTTAGGTTCTGAACGATTTTAGCGGAATCCGCCCCTTCTTTCAAAAAGACCATGAACTGGACTTGGTTCCCATCCTGAAGTTCACCAAACTGAGCAGCGTCGGCATTGTTTCCGACTTGGACAATGTTGTTTTTGACACCTTCTTCTTTTGAAAGAAGATCTTCCATTTTGGTTAATCCGTTTTTGATTTCCTCAAATGGGGTTCCATTTTTATAACGTAATAGAACGGAAAGATAGGCACTGTCCTTTTGGTCCACCGAACCTTTTGGCATGGATACAAATAGTCCTATTGCTCCAATGACAACCACAACGGATAAGACAATTGGAAGCCACTTATGATTGAGTGACCAGCGAAGAACGGATGGATAAAATGAACCATTTTTGTGTTCCTTGACCTTCACTTTTTTCATCATTCGTCGGCTGAGCAGCGGAACGACGGTTAGTGAAACGATCAAGGAGGAAATCAATGAACATGTGATTGTAATAGCAAATGGTGCGATTAAGTCTTTTAAACTACCAGAAGCAAGTAACATTGGAAGGAATACCGCTACCGTAGTAAGCGTCGATGATGTAATCGCCGCTGCTACTTCTTTTACCGCATCCACAATAAAGGTCGGTGTAAGCTCGTTCCCTTTCTTTCTCCGGTAAATATTCTCTACCACCACGATACTATCATCCACGAGACGTCCGACCGATACCGCGATTCCGCCTAAGGTCAGAATGTTGAGCGTGACTCCAAAGAATGATAGCAAAATCATGGTAATGCATAGGGAAAGCGGGATACTGACAATGGTAATAAGGGTCATACGGAAGCTCTTCAGGAACAACCAGATAATCAAGGTCGCAAATAATGCTCCAGTCAGTACTTCTCTTGTCATGGAATTAATCGAATTAAGGACGGTATCCGCTAAATTAATGAATATTGTAGCGTTCAGCGTTCCTTTATAATCTTTGTTCATTTCCTTTGCGGTATCTGCAACCTGCTTCCCCATCGTTACTGCGTTACTAGTGGAATCTTTTTGTACAATGACTTCAATGAACGGCTTTCCGTTCATATGTGTGATGCTCGTTGTATCTTTCTCCATTGTTACGTTGGCCACATCTTTCAATTTTGTGCCAGCGTTCAACTGAAGGTTTTGGATATCATCCAGGCTCTCTATTTTTCCTGTCACGATGATGCTTGTTGCCTCGTTATTCAAGTTTTGCTCCCCAACAGCGACGGATGCATTTTTTCCTTGAAGGAGGGTATAGAGTTTTTCAAGAGAGATTTGTGCTGCGGCAAGTTTTGCCGGGTCCACCTTAATCATGACCTGCTGGTTTTTTCCTCCGTAGGTCATGACATTTCCAACACCCTTGATGTCTTTTAGCTTTGGAAGGATCTCGTTATCTATCAGATTTAATTCATTGTTGCCGATTTCCTTATCAAAGGTAAATCCTAAGTAGACGACCGGGATCTGAGATGTATTCAGCAGCACCACATACGGTTTCATGACCCCATTTGGCAGAGGGACCATTGAGATGCTTTCCTGGATTTGCTGCTTGGCTTCCTTCAGATTCGTGTCGGATTCAAACGTCACCGTCATCTGGGAAAAGTTATTACCTGTTTCTGCAACTACATTTCGTTTCCCCTTGATGCCGGTTAGTGCCTTTTCAATAGGCTGAGTGACCTGTTCGTCCATACTGATGGCGTCCATCCCGTTACCTACTACTGAAATGGTAACAAACGGCTGGTCTGCTGACGGCATGAGCTCCATCGGGATATTGGTATAGCTGAATATCCCAAACATAATAGAGGCAATAACGGAAAAAACAACAGCCGCTCTATTCCGCAAAGCCCATTTAGTGAACCATGTCATAAAGAACCTCCAAAAATAAAAATTTATCAAACTAGGAAAATTATACTATGTATTACAATAATTAACATTAATATTTTTGTAAATTTTTAGGGACAGTCCCCCGGCGCTTTAGCGCGACGGGGGACTGTCCCCTTCATTTGTTTTATGGTATGATAGTGAAATTGTTTGCCTATCCCATCATATTATTTCATTCATCATAGAAAAGAGGTCATTATGCAAGACACGGTATTATCTAAGAAACATTGGTTTCTTATTTTTACACTAACGTTATTAACATTTGTTCTTGGGACAAGCGAGTTTGTGATTGTCGGAATCTTAACGGATATATCATCCAATCTTCATATCACCAATGCAAAGGCCGGTACACTCGTTTCCGCATTTGCGATAACATTTGCTATTGCCACACCGATTGTAATGTCAGCCACTAGCCATTTTCCAAAACGGAAATGGATATTGTCTTTAATCGGGGCGTTTATTATCCTAAATGCTCTGAGCATAATATCAACGAGCTACCTTATGCTCCTTGTAATTCGAATGGTGACAGCAATTGTAACAGGAGTATTAATTTCACTGGCTATGATTGTTGCAAGTGAAACAATACCTGTTGCCAAACGCAGCATTGCCATCTCCTTCGTTTTCGGTGGATTTACGCTTGCCAACGTTGTTGGTGTGCCGATTGGAACGGTACTTGCGGAATGGTATGACTGGCATGCCACTTTTGTATTAACAACAGTTCTTGGTGGAGTAGCCTTTGTGGCTTCTTTTATCAACTTACCAAATAAGCTTAGCCAATATCGCAGTTCGATGCGTGATCAATTTTCATTATTGACCCATCCACGAATTTTAATGGCTTTCTTTATCCCCTCTCTTGGGTTTGGAGGAACGTACGCAGTATTTACGTATCTCGTACCGATTCTAAAGCAAATGGATGCACCAAGCAGTTCCATCAGCTTGATCTTGTTCGGTTACGGATTTATTTCGATTTTTAGCAATATCCTTGCAGGAAAAATTGCCAGTCATAATCCGATCGGCCGACTGCGGTTTGTTTTTCTAGTACAAGCATTTGTTTTGATTGCTCTCTATTGGACAACAGATAGCTTTATCTTTGGATTGATCAACATCGGCTTCATGTCATTGATGGCCATCCTTTTAACCACATCAACCCAGCTTTATTTGATTGACCTTGCGGGAATTTATCAGCCAAAAGCGACAGGACTTGCTGCTTCCTTGATGCCAGTGGCCAGCAATGTTGGGATTGCCTTGGGGTCAGCCTTAGGAGGATTGGTTTACCATCAAGGACCATTGATGAATGTAACATGGGTTGGTGGGATCGTGGCGATTTTCGCCAGTCTTCTCACTTTCTTAAGTCATCGGTTAGATCAGCAACATAAGAAACTAGCATAAAAAACATAGAGGCAATAGGACACTTAACAAAGGGTTCTATTGCCTCCTTCCATGTAATATTTAAGTCCTTCGCATATAGGCACGTACCGTAATTGGTGCAAAAATCCCCACTATTATGGCAGCTCCAATAAGAGAAATAGAAAAATCCCACCCAACGTTTCCATTGTTAACCAGTTCACGGACGGCAGTGATTAGATGTGAAAGCGGGTTAACCTTTACAACCCACTGGAGCCAGTCAGGCATAGTATTGACCGGAACAAAGGCATTGGAAAGAAACGTGAGCGGAAATAGCACAAGCATCGATATCCCCTGAACACTTGAAGCTGTACGTGCAATCACACCGAAAAATGCAAAGATCCAGCTCATTGCCCACGAACAGACGATGACAAGAACTGCTGCAATGGCCACATTACCGAGTCCTCCGTCTGGCCGGTAGCCCATGATGTACCCCATAGTAAACGTAAGAACGGTCGCAATCGTATACCGTATCGTATCAGCCATAAGTGCTCCCGCCAAAGGAGAAATCCTTGCGATTGGAAGCGATTTGAATCGGTCGAATACACCCTTATCCATATCCTCACGTAACTGGACTCCTGTGACAATGGAAGTCGTAATCACCGTTTGAACAAGGATACCCGGTATAATGACTGGCAAATAGTTCTTGACGTCTCCCGAAATGGCACCACCGAAGATATAAGTAAACATAAGAGTAAAGATAATCGGCTGGAGCGTAACATCGAATAATTGCTCAGGTGTTCGTCGAATCTTTAGCACACCTCGATAAGCCATAGTCAAAGAATTTCTCACCGACTGCCGAAAACTCGTATGGTTTTTCAGCCGGCGTTCGGTAATGGGATTCATTGATGTAGTACTTTTCATCCTCTAACCTCCTCTAATTTATCAGGTGTGCTAGTGCCAGATGCCATTTCCTTCGCTCCATGACCTGTGATCGTCAAGAAAACCTCATCAAGGGTCGGTTTTTGTACACTCAACTCTGCCAGATGGATTCCTCTTTCGCGAAGAGTAATTAATAAATCAGTAACCTTATCGGCATCTGCCAGCGGGGCAATAATTTTCCCGCCTTCAGAAGACACATTAGACTTCGCCTTTAGTACTTGTTCAACAGTATGACGAGCAGTTTCAATATCGAGTGGATGTAGGAGCCTCAAGTGCAAAGATGAGCTGCCCACAGATCCTTTTAGTTCATCAACAGTACCTTCCGCAACGACAATCCCTCGATCGATGACCGCAATCCTATCAGCAAGCTCATCTGCTTCCTGTAAGTATTGCGTTGTTAATAATACCGTTGACCCAGTATTCACTAATCTGCGGATGGTCTCCCACATTTGATTTCGCGTGCGAGGGTCAAGCCCTGTGGTTGGCTCATCTAAAAAAATGAGCGGTGGCTGGGCAATAAGACTTGCTGCTAGATCAAGTCTGCGCCGCATACCGCCTGAAAAATTTTTCAACGGGCGCCGTGCTGCTTCTGTCAACCCAAACTCCTCCAATAACTCTGCTGCCTTTCTTTTTGATTCGGCACGCCCCAACCCAAGGAGCCTGGAGAAAATGACTAGATTCTCGGTCGCGCTTAGTGATTCATCAACTGAAGCATACTGACCAGTGACACCAATCAACTGGCGCACGATCTGTGATTCCTTCACCACATCATGCCCAAAGATGCAGGCAGAACCTGCATCTGGTCGCAGTAAGGTAGCCAACATTCTAATGGTGGTAGTCTTGCCTGCCCCATTCGGTCCTAGCAAGCCGTAAATAGTACCAGCGCGGACGTTCAAATTTACTCCATCCACTGCGCAATTTTCACCAAAATTTTTTATGAGACCGTTAGCTTCAACGGCCCAATCCCCATTGTTAGGGCTTATTCGTTGTATTTGTTCCATTTTCATACCTCCTCTGTAACTAAATCAGATAGTAACAAGGTTTTATGAACTGAATATGAACTTCTCATTCTTTCGCTTTTTACCTTTTTTGTTCATATTAAGTTCATCTAGAAGGAGTATGCTAAAACAAACGTGAATAATTTTAATCAAACATTACAGGAAAAGGATTGAACGTTATGACTAAAATATTAATAGTAGATGACGACCCTCATATTCGAAAATTGATTCGCGTCATCCTGTCCGCAGAAGGTTTCTCCATTTTAGAGTCGGAGGATGGAAAAGACGCATTATCCTTGCTTGATTCCGAACGGGTCGATCTTATTATTCTAGATATCATGATGCCAAACATGGATGGCTGGGACCTATGCGAGAATATAAGAAAGTTTCATTCTGATTCTCTTCCTATCTTAATGCTGACGGCTATGGGAGAAACCACACAGAAAGTCAAAGGCTTTGATCTTGGGGCAGATGACTATCTTGTCAAACCATTTCATCCCGCTGAGTTGATTGCTAGAATAAAAGCACTATTCAAAAGGTATCAGATTATCCATTCAAATAAGGTGAGTATCGGGAGTGTGGAGCTCAATCGCTTAACACACCAAGTAGTGAATGGATTGAATGAAATCACCTTACCACTTAAGGAATTTGATCTCCTGTATAAGTTAGCAGCATATCCTAATAAAACCTTTTCAAGAGAACAGTTGATTGAAGATATTTGGGGATATGATTACGAAGGGGATGAGCGAACCGTGGATGTTCACATAAAACGGCTTCGTCATCGTTTTTCAGAGGAGAGCTGCCCTTTTAAAATTACTACTATACGAGGGCTCGGTTATCGTTTAGAGGTGAAAAAATGAAAATCAAAAGGATTTTAACCAAAAGTGGTGAGGTTATTGCTGTGGTCCTTTTATTGTTTCTATGCTGGACAGCAGCTTTTTTCATCACTCCTTGGCTTTTCCGTATTTTTTCAATTTCAAACTATTGGAAACAAATTATCGATTCCTTTTTTGGATTTTTCTTCTTTGGCCTACTCATGTTTGGCATTTCTAAAATTAGATTTTTTCGAGAAAAGCAAAGTCTCTTCTTCCGTCCCATGATTGATGCCATGAAAAATATGGCACAAGGGAATTTTAATATTGATCTTTCTTCCTACAAAGAAGAATTTGGAAATCGTAATCATCCTTTTAATGAAATAGTTGAAAGTATAACTCATATGGCAAAAGAACTCGGAGAAATGGAACAAATGCGCCAAGAATTCATTTCCAACGTTTCTCATGAAATCCAATCACCGCTGACATCCATTGCCGGATTTGCTCATGCTTTAAAAAATGAACATTTACCTGCTGCCGAACGAGGACAGTATTTAGAAATAATTGAGGTGGAAAGTATGCGGCTTTCAAAGTTAAGTGAAAATCTGCTGAAACTGACCTCATTAGAGTCCGATCATCCGCCATTCGAGCCCAAGACCTATCGATTAGATCAACAAGTACGCAGGGTGATTCTTTCGAATGAACCACAATGGAGAAATAAAAACCTTGAACTGGATATTTCGCTAGATAATGTAACCATAAATGCGGATGAAGAACTGCTGAATCAGGTGTGGATTAATTTAATCCACAACAGCATTAAATTTACACCCGATCACGGAAAAATAAGTGTGTCCTTAATTAAAAATGATAGTGAAAAGATTGAAGTAGTCATTAAAGATACAGGGATTGGTATGACTAAAGAAGTTCAAATGCATATATTCGAACGATTCTATAAGGCAGACCCATCAAGGAACCGATCATCTGGCGGGAGCGGCTTAGGTCTTTCCATAGTAAAGAAGATCATTGTAATGCATAACGGGGATATACAGGTGGAAAGTACACCTAACGAAGGTACGGAAATAAAAGTGATATTACCATAACTAAAACAACCTGTCTCTGAAAATTAGAGACAGGTTGTTTTCAGTTATTCATTACCATAAAACCCATAAAAACAATAATCCATAACAATGGAACCAAATTAATCATGATGGCAAAGCGTTTCTTTTTCACCCTAAAGACCCAAGCTATAATTGAACCTACAATTACCGCCACTGGATATAGAGAAATAGCTAGCACAAATGAACTATTTGCTAGATTCACTCCGCTGTCGAAACTCATAAACGATAGTCCCCAAATGATGAACCAAGGAATAAGAGAGAGTGCAAATAGGATTTGGCTAATGATTAGATATAGTTTCATATATTCCTCCTTTGGTTTTGCTTCTTACATTTAATCATATGATTTTACAACAATAAAAAAAACTCTATTGATTGAAACTGTTAACAGAATATTCATTTTCGTATAACCAAATATCGTAAATTTTTTATAAAATAAGCTTATAGATAAAGAAAGGATGTGGCTTATGATACTTAAAAATCTAGTAGAACCAGATGAGTTATTGATTATGCGGTATTTAAACACACGGATGGAGTTAACGGAAGATGAAAGATTTTACTATTCAAACCTTGAAAAGGGCTTTGAAGGAGAAAAGAAATTTGACCAAATGATAGAATGCCTTAAAGAAGAAAGATTTATTATTAACAGCTTGCTTCTAAAGGTAAATAACTCCCATTTTCAAATTGATAAATTGATTATTTCACAAGGAGTTATTCATCTATTGGATATTAAAAATTTTCTAGGTGATTTTTACATGAAAGATAATAAATTCATTGCAGTGAAAACGGATCGAGAATGGAAGAATCCTTTCGACCAGTTAAAAAGGAGTACGCATCTATTCCGGCAACTGCTTCAAAACCTCAAACTAAACTACCTTGTTGAGCCCCTCGTGATCTTCATCAATCCTGAATTCACCTTATACGAAGCCCCCATGGACCTTCCTGCTATTTTTCCTACACAGGTAAATGGATTTTTGAAAAATATGAATAGCATATCTTCAAGATTGAATGACGGGCATAAGAAATTAGCCCAACAACTACTCTCCTTACATCAAACTAAGAATCTATATGCTATTCTACCAAATTATGTCTATGACCAACAGCAAAAAGGAATGTATTGTGGTTTTTGCTATTCCTTTCAGCTTTCTAAATCATACGATGAACTTGTATGCGGAAAGTGTGGAGGACACGAAAAGATCGAACTAGCTATTTTAAGGCATGTGAAGGAGTATCAGCTGCTATTTCCGGAACGAAAAGTTACTACCCAAAGCATCTATGAGTGGTGTAATGGAGAAGTAAGTAGACGAACTTTTGGTAGGGTTTTGAAGAAGCATTTAACGATTGTTGGCAGTACGAGTGATACCTTTTATAAATAAAATCTAGACTATAATGATGATTATTAATGCTCAAGGCTGTTGCCTTCTGACAGTGTTGGCGGCTTTTCAATTGACTCTGTCAGAAGTTGGATTGCCTTCTGACAATGTTGATGGCTTCTTCTTCGACCTTGTCAGAAGTTGCCTTACCTTCTGACAAGGTTGATGCCTTTTTCTCTGACTCTGTCAGAAGTTGCTTTACCTTCTGACAAGGTTGCTCGCTTTTCCTTCGACTCTGTCAGAAGTTGGATTGCCTTCTGACAAGGTTGCTCGCTTTTCCTTCGACTCTGTCAGAAGTTGGATTGCCTTCTGACAAGGTTGATGGCTTTTCCTTCGACCTTGTCAGAAGTTGCCTTACCTTCTGACAAGGTTGATGCCTTTTTCTCTGACTCTGTCAGAAGTTGGATTGCCTTCTGACAATGTTGATGGCTTCTTCTTCGACCTTGTCAGAAGTTGCCTTACCTTCTGACAAGGTTGATGCCTTTTTCTCTGACTCTGTCAGAAGTTGCCCTGCCTTCTGACAATGTTGCCCACTTTTCCTTCGACTCTGTCCTAAGTTGGACTGTCTTCTGACAATGTTGATGACTTTTTCTCTAACTCTGTCAGAAGTTGCCCTGCCTTCTGACAATGTTGATGACTTTTTCTCTAACTCAGTCAGAAGTTGCCCTGCCTTCTGACAATGCCGAAGACTTATCCTCTGACTCTGTCAGAAGTTCATCCACCATCGGACTGCCCACACTATTTCACCAACCAATGTACAAGTATCTACTCTACACCCCCTCCACAATCCCCCGTTTCTCCCGTACAACTCCAGCTAATTCTATCTTCTTCTCTTCCATTTGCGTCTCTAATCTTCCCAAAATAGCTTTCACCTTCGCTAAGTGACCCTGCGCTTGATCCAACGAATCACGTATCTTTCCTTGGACCATATAATCCGCGATAAAACCATCAAAGAAGAAGTCAGCGAATTTTAGCATCCCAGAGATATTGATATCAACGAGCACCGTATCTTGAACATCCAATAACTCTTTTTGGAATTGCCGCATACGAGACTGTGCTTGATGAAGGTACTCCTCCGCCTCATCAATTTTTTGATGCTTGACCATCCCCGCGATAGTTCCGCCGCCAAATAAATCCCATGTTCCCCAGCCTTCAGCTTTCTCAAGTGAACTTACAGCATCCGCAAGCGCATCCTCCACACTCAATCCAGCCCGAATTGCTTCTTCTAATTCCTTTATATTTGCTTTTAAAGCCCCCTCCCGCTCACTCAAGTGGAACACTTTTGCCGCATAAGGGGAAGAACTTGTTTTGATCAGCTCCTCTTTCTGCAATAATAGCTGCTGATACTCCGCTTCAACCGTTTCTAAGTTTTTCAAATTAACTTGGATTACACGCACCGCTTCATCAATTTCCTTATTGGTTTTCATCGCTTCCTCAAGCCTATGCTGAGCGACCATCATTTCCTGCTTTTCTTTTGACAGTTTCTCTTCCTTTTTCCCTGATAAAGTGGCAATAAGGTTGGTAAGACCGAATCGCTCGAGCTTCTCCACATCCTCTTGCTCTGAATAAAACCGAAACTGTAGCTGCTCAAGCGTTTCCTTAATTGGTTCTAACTCCCTCTCATAGTCAGCCAGTTGCGCTTGAAATTTATCTCTCTTCCGTAATTCTTCCTGAATCCCTACGAGCTTCGCATTTATTTCTGCAAACATCAACATTCCCCCAAAATGGTTTTTATATCTTTTACGCAGAAAAATGGAAAAAGTTTCATTTTAAGAGTGTAATAGGACTCTTCCTAATTAAGAAAATAATCCCTATGACTTAATTACTATTATGTTAAAAGTAGTTAAACTAAGAGGGAGTCCTTTATTTCTTTTTTTACAAGAGAGTGGGTTGATACGATGTCTATTGGAAAAGTAATTTACTATCATCGAAGAAAGCAAAATAAGACACAAGAACAGCTTTGCCAAGGTATTTGCTCCGTAACACACTTAAGTAAAATAGAGAACAATGTGAAAGACGCCAATCCGAAAACATTAAAGCTATTATGTGAAAGATTGCAGATTTCTTTGGATGAAGAAAACAAAAAGAATGAGCTCATTAGACAGAAGTTGGATTTGTTTTATGAGTCCATCGAACGACTGCACCAAGAGAAGGCAACTGCGTTATACAAAGAATTGCAGGAGTATAAGGAATATGCTCATTGTTCGGACATGATTTATTTATTTGAATTATACATGCTCCGTTATTACCTTTCTCTAGAAGACTTTCGAGCCTTTGAAAAGTCCTCAGCAGGCATCCATAGGTATGCTTCCAAGTTTTCAGCCTTTGAGTCCTATGTTTGGGATTTACTCCAGGGCATCTACTATGGAAAAATAGAACAATATCCCAAGGCGCTTCTCTATCTTTCTCGAATTGAAGGACAGGCAGACCAGTACCAAACAAAAATTTCTGAGTATTATTATTTTCGCTCGGCCTTACACGGGCATTTATGCCACTACTCTTTATCCATTCATTATGCCTATAAAGCATTGCAAGTTTTTCAACATACAAACAATTTTCTACGAATCGTTTATATTAAAATGATTTTGGCCGTTAATTTTATCTATATTGGTGAGTTTGAAAAAGGCAGAGAAATTCTTCTTCAGATTTTAACAGAGGCAGATATGCTTAAGGATAACGAAACAATGGCTCTATCCCTGCATAATCTCGGTTTTTTATATTATAGACAAGGGGTTCTCGAAGAAGCGGTAAAATATTATACCCAAGCGCTACAGTTCAAAGAGATGCACTCCTCATCATATTACATCACGATTTCATACCTTGCGGAGGCGCTTATTGCCCATTCAAAAAATGAGACAGCGATGGAGCTTTTAAAAATTTCTTTAGCTTCCATAAAGGATCAACGGTCGCCACGCTATATTGAATTGAACATCCTCTATTTAGAAGCAGCTGGCCAGAAAAAGCTGCTGATCCAATATCTGATAAAATATGGCCTGGCCATTATTGAAGAACACATGCCTACTGATAGGGGAAGTAAATATTTACAAATGATTGCTGCTTATTACGAAGAAAAACAGGACTTCCGCTCGGCCAATCACTATCTTCGAATTGCTAACCAGCACCTCAAGAATCAGCTATTCAACATTGGATCACCCGTTGAACTAAAAAAAACGAATGTACATAACGACCCAAATAAAAGAGATTAACAGGATAATTGCTTAAAGCAATTGTCCTTTTTTGTCGATTACATGAAATTGTCCCAAGTAATAGATTTAGATAAACCCGCCGTTTTCAACCATTATTCACTCTATTTTCTACCTTTGTGGTTCTTCATCCCCCTATCAAAAGTAATAATTGTCCCAATTAACAGACTATTTAATTCCCTCTATACTTTTAAAGTAGTAAGAGAATGCAAGATTTTTTAATAGTAAAGGAGAATGTGCATGAGTAAAAAACCACAGATGAAGAAATATTTTACCGCGATGATGACGACGGCTCTACTGGCTGTACCTACACTTCAAGCCTTTGCAGATAACTCTAGTAAAATTTTCGTAAAGTCAGCTGACGGCAAGTTGGAACTTGCTAGTCTACAAGGAAACAATGCAAAAGCAAGCACAGGAAAACATGTCATTACGCTTATTACAGGGGATGTTGTTACCGTAACGGAGTTAGCAGAAGGAAAAAGTGTGATTAGTGTGGAACCTGCTGATCGAGCTGGTGGTGGAGCACGGATTATGACCATCAACAAGGATACATATGTCATACCTGACCAAGCAATGCCGTATTTAGCTTCAGGTTATTTAGATAAGGATTTATTCAATATCTCTACTCTTATTGCTGACGGATATGATGATGCTACACAAAAGACTATGCCTGTTATTATCCAATATTCAGAGTCTAAAGCCCGTGCGGCTGCACCAAAGCCTACTCCAAAAGGGGCCAAACAGACACACGTTCTTGAGAGTATTAACGGCGTAGCCCTTTCTGCTGATAAAAAAGAAGCGAAAAATTTCTGGAAGGACATTACCCAAGGAGCCCAACAAGCAAAGGTTTCTAGAGCTGCATTAACTCCTGGTATTAAAAAAATCTGGCTCGATGGCAAAGTCAAAGCGACGCTTGAACAGAGTGTTCCACAGATTGGCGCACCCACAGCTTGGCAAGCCGGTTATAACGGAAAAGGTGTAAAGGTAGCTGTTCTTGACACGGGTATTGATTCAGAACATCCAGATGTTGCAGGTCAATTGGATGAAGCCAAAAGTTTCGTACCTGGCGAGGATACCCTCGACTACCATGCTCACGGTACACACGTTGCTTCCACAGTACTTGGAACAGGTGCAGCATCAGATGGAAAGTATAAAGGGGTTGCCCCAGGGGCACGCCTTCTAGTCGGAAAGGTACTAAGCAATGAAGGCTTTGGGCAGGATTCTTGGATCATTGATGGAATGGAATGGGCCTCTCACAATGCCAAGATTGTCAGCATGAGCCTAGGTAGCAGCGAGGTCAGTGACGGAACCGATCCAATGTCTCAAGCTGTGAATGAACTCAGTGAAGAAACAGGTGCTTTGTTTGTCATTGCTGCTGGGAATACGGGTGCTGAAGGCATAGGCTCACCGGGGGCCGCAGATGCTGCTCTTACCGTTGGTGCAGTTGATAAATCGGATCAGCTTGCATGGTTCTCCTCCAGAGGACCTCGAAATGGTAATTCAGGTTTAAAGCCTGATCTCACTGCACCAGGCGTAGCCATTACAGCCGCACGTTCTCAGTATGCTGCACAAGGGAGCGGCTCTTATCTGACAATGGACGGCACATCAATGGCGACCCCACATGTTGCCGGGGCAGCAGCCATCCTCTTACAGCGCCATCCGGATTGGAACGGTAAACAATTGAAAGATGGCCTAATGAGTACTACTAAAAAGCTGGATGCTATTAAACCATTTGAGGGCGGAACGGGTCGACTGGATGTAGCCGCAGCTACATTGGGTACTGTTCATGCCACCGGTTCAATCGACTTTGGATTTTTTGACTGGCCCCATGAGGGAGATGTTCCAGTTGAAAAGAAAGTGACTTATACAAACGACAGTGACCAGCCTGTGACACTAGATCTTTCTGTATCAGTTACAAATACGAAAGGATCAGATACTCCTGCTGGATTGTTAAAGCTTTCAACTGACAAAGTGACCGTTCCAGCTAAAGGTAGTGCAGACATTACAGTCACTCTTGACCCGCAGCTAGGTGTTGCAGGCTCCCGGTACCAAGGACAGCTTTCTGCTAATGTTGCTGGCCAAACGGTTGCACATACAGCAATCGGCATGATTAAGGAAGATGAGAGATATCCACTTACGATAAATGCAACTGATCGTAACGGCTCTCCTACTCTTGCATATATCAACCTTCTTGGCCCGAACGGAGAACCGCAATTTATGGCTGTGGACGGAACAAAAGAATTACGTCTGCCGCCTGGAACCTATTCAGTTATGTCTATGATGGATATTGACGAAGACACCGATCATGCTGGTGTTGCACTCGTTGGAAATCCAGAAGTCAACCTCAATGGTCCGCAAACGGTTGAACTGGATGCCCGTAAAGCCACAGAAATTTCAGCCAATGTCCCAAAGAAGACAGAAGCGACTTTCAGAAAAATGGAGTATTACCGCACAATTAATGGAAACACCGTCAATGACGTCTACATCCTGCCGGTATGGAAAGATCATATGTACGCCGAACCAACTAAAGCAGTGAAAAACGGGGATTTCAACATGAACACTCGCTGGCGTCTTACAGAGCCACTATTGACGATAAACTTCCAAGGTCAGGAATTAGATGAAATTCCTCAGGCAGGAAGTACCCTTCTAAAAGGAAAATACAATTTAGAGGCTGTGTATGCGGGTAAAGGAAACCCGGAAGATTATAATGGTCTGAATGTGAAAGGTAAAGCTGTTATCGTGGAGCGAAGTGATGAACGATCAGGTTCAGAAAGAGCGGCCGCTGCAGTGGCTGCAGGCGCAAAGCTCTTGATTACGGTAAATGATGGACCAAAAGAACTTAGTGAATGGGTAGGAATTGAAAATGAAGATTATTCTTTATCAGATTCTCCTATCGCAGTTGCTGCTATTAGTGGCACTGAGGGCGAAAAACTGATTAAGGCTGCCCGCTCAGGACATTTGAAACTAAACGTCAATGGGAATCCTGACAGTGAATTCGTTTATGACCTTGTCGATAGCCACGATCATGCTATTCCAAAGAATTTGACCTATTCACCGCAAACGAAAGATCTTGTAAAAATTAATGCTACGTATAAATCTGACCGCCCGGCGCCAGGATCGGAATTCCGTTGGGAAATTCCTTCTTACCGCACATTTGGAGTAGGCTACCCAATGATTCTATCACTTCCAACCGTTAGGACTGAATGGGTATCCACTCAAGAGGGTACATCCTGGTACCATCAGGCAGGTGTGGAAGATGCACAATGGGAGGTTCGTCAGCCAGTAGCTAAATATAAGCCTGGACAGAAATTAGATGAAGAATGGTTTTCACCAGTCGTTCGACCACGTTTTGGCGAAGGCTTCTGGGTCCCTTACCGTTCAGGGAACAGCCTTATTTTAAATGTACCTGCATGGGCTGATTCAGGAGTAGGACACACCGGTGCAGAAATGAATTGGCCAGGTGAGCAGACACTCAAGTTTTATCAAGGCTCTACTCTCGTCAAGGAAGCACAAAGTCAGGCACTATACCTATTTAAAGAGTTTCCTAAAGAGAATACCCAATACCGATTAGTTAGTGATGCGACTCGTAATGCAGAGCGTTGGCATACATCGGTTCGTACACATACCGAGTGGACATTCTGGTCTAAGGAGCAGAAAGAAGATTTAACGAACTTACCGCTTCTTTCACTAGATTATAAAGTGGATACTGACATCAACGGTGACTCCATTGCCGGTAGCTCTACTAAGCTGAGCTTGTCTGCTGTCCAAATCGCGGACGCACCAGGTAATGGTAAAATTAGCGGGGCTACTCTAGAGGTTTCGTTTGATGAAGGGAAGACTTGGGAAAAGGTTAAGTTGGTTCCGGAAGGTAAGGGCTGGACAACTACCATTAAGCACCCAAATAAGCCAGGTAGCTTTGTCTCCCTACGAGCTAGTGCTTCCGATGATGCTGGCAACAGTATTACTCAAGAGATTATTAAGGCGTATGGATTGAGATAGGATGTAAATAGAATAAGATATCGGAAGACTGGCTATTTTTTATGCCAGTCTTCTCTTTTTATTGATTATTTTTCTTTTCTACTTTTGTCGTATCTTTAGTCGTGCCCAACCTTTTGTCAGTGGTTGGATTTTCTCTACCTACTCTGTCAGAAGTTCTCTTGCCTTCTGACTTTGTTGTTCGCTTTTCCTCTTACTCTGTCAGAAGTTCGTTTGCCTTCTGACTATGTTGCTCGCTTTCCCTCTCACTCTGTCAGAAGTTCTCTTGCCTTCTGACTATGTTGCTCGCTTTTCCTCTTACTCTGTCAGAAGTTCTCTTGACTTCTGACTATGTTGCTCGCTTTTCCTTCAACTCTGTCAGAAGTTCTCTTGCCTTCTGACTTTGTTGTTCGCTTTTCCTCTTACTCTGTCAGAAGTTCGTTTGTCTTCTGACTATGTTACTCGCTTTTCCTCTCACTCTGTCAGAAGTTCGTTTGTCTTCTGACTATGTTACTCGCTTTTCCTCTCACTCTGTCAGAAGTTCGTTTGCCTTCTGACAATGTTACTCGCTTTTCCTCTCACTCTGTCAGAAGTTCGTTTGTCTTCTGACTATGTTACTCGCTTTTCCTCTCACTCTGTCCAAATTCGCCCTACTCACATCATCCAAAATTTGTCCAATTCCCCCAAAACAAAGGCAAGCACACAAGATTTTTTACCAGAATCCCCATATCATGATGGAAAGGAACACGGAGGGACTGATTAAAATTTGACCATTGAAGGAAAGCACATAATTATTGATGGATTTGAGTGTGATTCTTTACATTTAAATAACATTGCCTTTTTAGAAAACCTCTGCAAAAAGGCAGCGTTAGATGCTGGAATGGAGATTTTATACTCGTACTTTCATCAGTTTCAACCACAAGGGGTAACGGGTGTCCTGGTTTTATCCACTTCTCATTTATCCATTCATACATGGCCTGAAGAGAGGTATGCGTCACTAGATATGTATACATGTGGTGATTCTGACCTTACTGCCCCTGTCAATTTACTTTTAAAAGAATTGTCTGCCCAAAAAGCCATGATCTACTCTATTGAACGTGGCGCGCCTCAACCCCAATTAATCTACTGTAATGAAATCACCACTACCGACAATTCCAAAGGAGAGGACAAAAATGTTTCGACCGACTAACGCCTGGTTTTCGCCAGCATTTACCCATACAAATAAACCAACACAGCAGCAACAGCAACCCCAACAGCAACAAAGCCATCCAAAAGACACTAATAATGCCATCGCCGATCTATGGGACCACATTGCCTTAAAAACATTACAACAAGGGAAACACAAAAATCTATTAAAGGTAAAAAGTGATTTCCAGGACATTCAGATTGTCGAAGCCCGTGATATTAGGATGTATTTAAACAATCAGTTGCAATTCAGCACCTTAGATGAGCGAATTTATCATGAAGCATTGGTACATCCCGTCTTCAGTCTTACGCGTTCAAGGAAACGCGTCCTTATTGTAGGCGGAGGTGACGGCCTAGCCTTAAGGGAAGTACTTAAATATAACGATGTAAAACATGTTGACCTTGTGGATCTGGATCCCGAGGTACTTAAAGCTGCCAAGCATAATCAGAGTTTAGCGGCAATTAATGAGTACTCTCTTCACGATCCTCGTGTAAAACTTCATCCGATGGATGCTGTGAAGTTTCTGGCTGACAACCCAAAACCCTACAATATTATTATTGTTGATTTTCCTGATCCGACAGACCAAATTATCAGCGATCTTTATACGACAGAATTCTATTCCACGGTCAACAGCTCTCTAACACCTGACGGAGTGTTCGTTTGTCAATCCAACTCTCCCGAGGATACCCCAATTGTTTATTGGAGTATAGGAAAAACCATTGAAGCTGCAGGATTCCGAACACTCAGTTATCACACTATTGTCCCGTCTTTTGGAGATTGGGGATTTCATATCGGATCGCCTAAACCCATCACTTGGTCAGGAAATAGCGTGGAAGTACCGCACCAAACATTACCTTCTCAGCTAAAAGAAATGGCCTACTTCCCGTATGCAATGTTAGCTGGAAAAAGTAAGGCAGTCATAAACACCAAGAAGAACTCAGTCTTACATTCAATCTTTAAGAAAGAAGTTCTATATTTGGATTGAAACAGTAATGGACTTGCCCATTCAATATTTTTTAAGGTGGATGAGGTATGAGAACTAGAAACGTAAAACCAGACGCTTATGGATCATTATACAAACAGGATGGTATCGTTCTTCCCGCTGTTACAGGAGAATTTTTAGATTTTGATATGGCAGGACCATCCCAGAATACGAGACCCGATGTGACGGCCAATCGAATTAGTATTTTCAAATCAGGTGTCTATCAAATCACAGCAGACGTTTCCGTTTTAATAAAAGATGGACAATCTGTTTTATTTAATATCAATCTCTGTCCAAATGGAACCCTTCCATTGATTGGTTCCGATTTTGATGTCATCAACATGAGCATGGTTACCGGAATAACCGTCCAAGCCTATTTAAACGTTGGCGATCAAGTAGGAATTTTTATCGCTGATACGTTCGCTCCTGTCGGGAGAGCTAAATATAATAGAGCTTCACTTACCCTACATTTGTTAGACCCTTAGACTATAATGGATTTAGTATTGTAAGCAACAAAGGCGATCCATGTCAGGAATCGCCTCGATACATACACACTATTCTTTTAGTTTTATAACATCGTTTATCATTTCGTTAAAGTGAGTCTTTTGAAACCCATAGTGTTTGAATATCTTCCCATTTTTGTCAACTAGATAAAAACTAGTTGAATGTATGACCTGATTGGATGATTTCGGCTTTTGGACGAGCGTCTGAAATTCCTCTCGAGCAAACGACTCAATTTCTTGTTGGCTATAGCCCGTCAGCAGATGCCAGTTTGACTCATCATTAGTGAATTTCCTAATAAACTCTTTCAATACATCAGGCGTATCTACCGTTGGATCAACGCTGAAGGATACCACCTCTACTTCGAGTTTTTCCTTTTTCAATTCCGCCCGAAGTTCTGCCATACTGGCTGTCATTGGCGGACAAACTGTTTCGCAGGAGGTAAAAATAAAGTTAGCTAGCCACACCTTCCCTTTAAGTTGATCAGAACCAAACGACTTCTGATTTTGATCCGTAAATGTGAACGGTTGGATATGATAAGGTTCTTCCTTATTTATCCCGCATGCAGTTAATAAAGTTAAACTAAATACACAAAAAATCAGCCACGTTTTTTTCATATAAAAACATGCCTCTCCTTACTTATTATTCGTCCTGTAAAGCTGGGATATGAACGGTCACCATCGTCCCAATCACAGGATCACTCGTCAGTGAAAATGCCCCTTCATGCAAACTTACAATTTGCTTTACAATCGATAACCCTAATCCGGAACCGCCAGTAGACCGGCTTCTTGCCTTATCTGTTCGAAAAAACCGTTCCCCAATTCTAGGGATATCTTCTTTCGCAATCACATTTCCTTGATTAGAGACACGAAAAACCATCATATCCTCTTCCTGAAGCAGTTCCACTCTTAAGTAACTCTGATTCACAGAATATTTGACTGCATTATCAATAATATTATAGAAAACTTGCTCCATTCGTTTGACATCCCCACAAATAATGATGTCTTCATCAATATTTACATCCACAAGAAGCTGCTGTTGAGCTAAGCGAATTTGAAAAAGTTCAAGTGTATCAAACAGAAGCTGAGCGACCGCAATCGGTTCCTTCTCAATTACATATAGATTTTCCTGTAAGTAATTCAAGTCAACCAAGTCATGAACAATCTTGTTTAAGCGCTCCGTTTCCTTTTCAATCGTGGTTAAATAACTCTCCGCTTCCTCTTTAGAAGTATATAAACGTTGTTTAAGCGCTTGGGTATACCCGCCTATGTAGGTTAAGGGTGTCCTTAATTCATGAACCACATTGGAGATAAACTCCTTCTTTCGTTCTTCTTGTTTTTCCAAGGATAGACTCATGACATTGAATGCTTCCGCCAGTTGTCCAACTTCATCAAGATTTTTCGATTCCAGACGCATAGAGTAATTTCCTTTAGCCACTTCTTTCGAGAGCTTTTGCATATCGGTTAGTGGTTTAAATAATGAATGACGAATGCGATTCACTACAATAAACAACAACAGAAAATAGATTGTGCCAGCAAGGATGAGGATGGGGATACTCCCTTGGAAGACTTCCTGCATCGCTGCAAGCGGAACATAAATAAATATCAATCCAATGATGCCTTTATCACTTAAAATCGGGAAGACCGCACCAACAATACTACGGTCAAATTCTTTCACGTAGCCATCTTTAATAACATAGTCCCCTTGGGCTAGTTTTTTCCTGTCCGTACGATTGATCAGTACGTTTTCTCCTATTTGATAGGGAAAATGCTCATTCAACTCAGCATAGTCATTTACAACAATGACTTCATACTCAGAAACGACATTAAACCAATGTATCTTATCGATTAACTCCTCATTTAAGGACCCATAATGAAAATGGGAAGCCGTATTTTCGCCTTGGTAAACCACCGATTCCCGGATGCTTTTTAAATATAAATCTTTATAGAGAAAATGGAGAAAAAAGAACGCAAATAAGATCGTACAACCGATAATTGCTAAAATCAGAATAAATACCTTTTGACTTAAAGTCCTATTCCATTTCTTCAAAATTACACCTCAAATTTGTAGCCTTTCCCCCATATCGTCTGAATGAGTGTGCCATGCTCTTTAAGCTTTAACCTTAAGGTCTTTACATGAGTATCAACGGTTCGTTCACTTCCTGTGTAGTTATGACCCCAAATCGAATGTAAAAGCTGTTCTCGCGTAAACAGCTTTCCTTTATTTCTCGCTAGTAAATAAAGGAGCTCATATTCCTTTAACGTTAAAGAAAGAGATTGACCATCGAGCAATGCTGTGTGGGACTCCGCATCCAACACCAACGGTCCGATCTTAAAGCGAGCGGTTGACCAAGCAGCACTCTTTGTTCTTCTTAAGACCGATTCGATTCGAGCCAATAATTCCCCCGCATGGAAAGGCTTGACGATATAATCATCGCCGCCGATTCGTAAGCCATAGACCTTATCCCATTCTTCCCCTTTGGCTGATAGAAAAATTAGGGGGATGTCATGAATTTTTTTTACTTCTTCGGCAAAAGTAAATCCATCCATATATGGCATCATAATATCCACTAGTAATAGATCGATGGTAACTTTATGTAGTTTACTAAGAGCTTCCATTCCGTTCGAAGCTTGGATAACGGTATATCCTTCATTTTCAAGAAATGTTTTCACTAAACCTCGCATTTGTTCTTCGTCATCGACGATCATGATTGTAATACCCATTAAAGGTTTTCCTCACTTTTAATATAGTATTTCTATAATACCTAGCTTACAGGTTAATTGTGAAGTTTTTGTGTGATTCTTTTTAATCCATTTCTCCTTATGCATCCAAAGCTTTGATTGTGCCATTAAACAATTTTTAATAAAAAGGCTGTGTTAAAGAACAATGTTGATTATTGCACCCTGTTGATTGGAGCGGAAGACGCGAAGACTCCTGTGGGAGTATGGTTCAGGGGAGACCCCGCAGACGCTTGCGTCGAGGAGGCTCGCCGAAACACCCACGAACCGCTCGCGTCTGGAGCGGGAATCAACAGGCAAGTTTAACAGAGCCAATAAAAATAATAAACTTCACTTTTCTCTCACAAAGCTTTTATATGATAAAAATAGAGGCTCTACTAAAACTATATAAATAAGGAGAACGGAGTAAATGGAAGCAGTTAAATTAAACACGGCAACGCAAAGTCATAAGCAGGTCAATACCTCTCTTTATAAAGCCATATGGCGTTGGCATTTTTATGCGGGAATTATTTTTGCACCTTTTCTTATTATTCTTTCTATCACAGGTTCAATCTATTTATTTAAGCCACAAATTGAACAAGTGCTCTATCACGACTACTATACTGTTACTCCACAGGGAGATAGAGTATCAGCAGATCAGCAAATTGGGGAAGTAAAGAGGTTCTATCCTCATGCTCTAGTCACAAAATATCAGCCCGGAGAAAGTGCTACACGGACCAGCGAAGTCGGCATTCTCTCAAATAATAAGTCTCTCACCATTTTTATAAATCCTTATACAGGAAAAAAGGTCGGTGAGTTAAATAAAGAAGATCGGATCATGAATAAAATTGAAGAATTTCACGGTGAATTAATGGCTGGTACGCTGGGTGACCGAATTGTTGAGTTAGCGGCGTGCTGGACCATCGTGTTAATCATTACGGGACTTTATTTATGGTTTCCTAATAAGAAGCAAAGTCTTTTAGGAGTACTTATCCCTAGATTGACAAAGGGAAAACAGATTCTGAGAAGAGATTTACATGCGGTACCTGCGGTTTGGCTCACTGTGGGAATGTTCTTTTTAGTTATGACAGGATTGCCATGGTCAGGCTTCTGGGGTAGTCACTTTCAAACGATTGCCACCAATTCTGGTGAAGGATATCCGCCGTCGATTTGGGGAGGAGATGCCCCAACTTCTACAGTTAAAACCAAAGACATTGCAGAGGTTCCATGGGCTGCTGAGAACTTAGATGTACCTGCCTCTAAGATTCAAGGCTTTATCCCACTGCCCATTGATGAAGTGATTAAGATCGCTAAACGTGAAGGAATTCATCCAAGCTATACAATTTCCATTCCACAGGACCAAACAAGCGTTTACACTTTATCTGCCTATCCACCAAAAGCTGAAGATGAGGTCACCCTACATGTTGATCAATACACAGGGGCGGTCTTAGCTGATTATCGTTTTGAAAATTACGGTCTCGTGGGAAAAATCGTGGCTTGGGGTATCACCTTACATAAAGGGACACAATTCGGTTTTGTCAATCAATTGATTAGTCTTCTGATTTGTTTAGGGATAATGTTCGTCGCTGTAAGTGGATGTTATTTATGGTGGAAACGCAAGCCGAAACAAGCTCTAGGTGCCCCTAAAGCCCCTAGTATGAAAAACATGAAAGTCTTCCTACTCATATTAATAGGTTTAGGGATTTTATTTCCATTAGTAGGTTTATCGCTTATTGCTGTCTGGCTAATAGACTGGTTGATCATTCAAAGAATACCTGTTATGAAGCGATTCCTGAATGCATAACTTGAAAAAAACGGGGTGCCTTTGATATGAAAAAAATAAAATTTATTTTCTTACTAGCCATTTTGAGTGCATGTTTAAGTGCTTGCTCTTTGCATGAGGATGTTGCTGATCTTTACAAAAAAGAAACACCTCTTGAAGCAGAAATAGTCATTCCTGATTCTTTCTCCGATAACAACCATGAAACAATCAAGGCCATTCTGACTCAAGGTGGTATAAAAGTAAAAAATGCAGATTTTGTTCATTTTGAGATTTGGAAACAGGATGGTACACTACAATATCCGATGGAAGAAGCCAGAGTGTCTGACGATGGAACTTATATCATCAGTAAAGATTTTGATAGCGAGGGGCTATACTTTGTTAAATTACACGCAGGCAACAATGGTTCAATGATCATGCCTCAAAAGCAATTTATTGTAGGCAAGCTTTCCAAAAGTGAACTCGAATTCTTGCAAAAAGATGTACCTATTCAGAGTAATACTAATGAACATCACCATTAAAAGAAATGGGGACAGTCCCCCGCTGCGGAAGACGCGCCCCGCCCTCTTTGAATAACTCAAACATGACGAGCATGAGTAAGACTTCGATTAACGGGGAAAATGGCAATCCTAATCTTGACACTGTTATTGTGGCAATAAGAGGGAGTGGTAATTGTCCTACATTATGGGTAATCAAGGCTGTATAAAACCCGGGCAGAAAAGTTGTCGTAAAAAGCCCTATAATTCGTAATGTTCGTTCCAATGATGCAAAATAAAAACTAGTGTTAGCATCCTCAGGTGTTTTAAATAAAAAAGAAAGATCGGCCGGTGCTATTAGTACGGTTGGAGCCCCATCCACTACAATAGCAAATCTCCCTTGGTTGATTGATTCTACGACGAAATCAGCTCTGCCTGAATAATTAACAGGTGGGATAAGCGCAAATTTTTGCTCCATTAAATATTCCATCAACATCGATGTACTCGTTAAAATATCAACATCTAATGCCCCAAGCCGCCCCTGAATATCTTGCAATACCTGTTCATTAATGACATCTTTTATATAAAGAAGAGCCACTCTTGTATTGGTCCGTTTACCGATGGAATAATTTTCAACAATCAGTGAAGAAGTCCGCAGGCGCTTGCGAATTAACCCAAGATTAATGGTAATATCCTCAACAAAACCATCCTTCGCTCCTCGAATCGAGACCTCAGCTACTGACTCATCCGGCTGTCTGGTAGGAGTTTTACTAATATCATAAAAATAAACAAAATCTCCCTCAGGTATCACCATTAATCTTCCTGAAAAAATAGCCTCCTCCATTTTTTCTTTATCAATGGAATCCTTCTTTCCCACCTCCAACTGTAATGTCTGATAAATGGAGCTAGCCGTATCAATGGAGGGCAGCTGTAATGATGCAATGAGACTAGCATCCGTTAATGGCCTACAATAAACAAATATCGCCGGACGCTCCTGACATTGATCCACTTTTATTTCTATATCAGCGGAATAATTGAACATCCTTTTTAAGTTATTAACAGAGAAAATCTGTTCATTTGTCATTCACCTCTACCTCCTAACCATTTTTGTTTATTTTTCAAGATGTATATAGCTAAGATAGAAATTTGTATGATTAGTAAAAGGAAGGATACCGGTCTGAAATATCCATAAATTACAGTCGCGAAAGGACTTTGATCAAATGGATAGACACTAGCAATAAAGAGGAGGAAATATATGATTCTTATTAGCTTTACATTCTCCATTCCTTTTGTAAAAATTCGGCAAGAGATAAAAACGAATAAACTTATCCTGATCACTCCGCCTGAAAGCCATTGATAGATGGCAAAAAAATCAGCATGTGAAAAATACCGGCCAATTGAAATTAAGCGCCACTCTTCATATGCAGGATAGCGATATTGCGCTGCTTTTTCCGGACCGAATTCAACAATGGCACCCATAGTTGGACCCAGCATTAACCCGATGATAATCAGACCAACAATGAATAATTGCTTTCTTGAAACAGCTTTTTGTAATACAGGCGTTAAGAAAATAATGATAAATAACTCGAGGATTGGTAAGGAAGTGTATATAAGTCCCTTTGCTATTGGTAAATAGCCATCAGTAAACACAGGTAATAAAAGTTCATAATGTTTTTTCTTCATGTTCGCAAAGGAAATAAAGAAACCTAATAAAAGAACAAGCGGGCAGAGAATACTGCTTAGCAGCCCAATCGAAAACAATCCTGCTTCTGTACAAAACAAACAGAAAATGAGTAATACAAGGGCAAGGGTAAAACTGTTAAATCCCTGCATATAGCTCATCTGTGACCAGTAAATAATATCCTTCGCTGTGACAAAGGCACTTATAAGCATATAAACTGCTAGCGGCAAAAGGAGAAAATAATAATTAAAAGAGCTCGCATGGTCCCTTAGAAGCTGAATGATGGACCGTTTTTTTATGATGGTGACAATTTTATACAGTAAATAAATCCAAAACGGTAGAACGATGAGCGTTAATAAAATGGTAATCCATGAACCTCTTTTTGCTATGGATAAAAGAAAGGGAATAATTTCAACATGTGCAAAAAGGCCCACAGAAAGTAAAATAACGTATACAATGGATATAAATCTTAACTTATTCTGCATTTATTCGTGTCCTTTTTTTCCATATTATTTAACTCTATATCTGTCTCTATTCAGATATATTTGTATTGAGAGGAGCATTCGATGTACGTCCACCGTGATTACCCCGACTTTTCGTGGTCAAATTCCAGGCACAAGACTTTTTTAGAGTGCGCCAGAAAGTACTATCATCAATACTATGAATCTCATAATGGTTGGCTATATGAGTCGCCGGAAGAAAACAAGTCATCTTACCGTTTAAAGAACATTAAAAATATCCCTATTCTTTTGGGAGATGAGATCCATAAAGTCATTGATCGGCAGCTTAAGAATTTCCTTAATGGGAAAGGTTTATTGAGTGAAAATGAGCTGATGGGGATGGTTATTCAGAATCTTAATAGAGCTTATCTCGATTCGACTAAGTTCCGTCAGCATTGGTTTCAAAAACCGAAGAGGCACCAAATGCTACATGAAATCTATTATGGAGATGGTCTAAGCCCTGAAGAAATCAGTGCTGCTAAAATTAAATTAGAGATGTGCGTGAAAAATTTTTTCACAAGTAAAACCTATCAAGATATCCTGACAAAGATAGAAATGAATGTGTTACATTCTGAGGATTTTCAGACCTTTGAAGTCAACGGTGTCGATGTTTTCGTGGTGCTGGACTTTGTTTATAAAGATGTGAGCCAGGAAAAATGGATCGTGGTTGACTGGAAAACGGGGAAAGAGTCAGAGGATGACCGAAAACAGTTGGCCTTCTATGCACTTTTCCTTTCAAGGATACACAATATCCCGATCGAAGATATCATTTTACGGAATGAGTATTTGTTGTCCGGCAAGTGCCAGGAATATCAATTATCGGAGTTTGAAATTGACTCCGCACAACAGTTGATGAATGAAAGCATCTATCATATGTTGAACTATTTAGAGGATCCAGTGAAGAATAAGCCACTTGAAAAAGAGCTGTTCGACATGAAGCAATCGAAAAGGTGTTATAGTTGTAATTTTAGAGAGAAGTGTGAAGAAGTCCACCTAAAATAACCTATAGGTGGACTTTTTCCTTCTCACGAATTAACATTGCTCAAGAATCCCCGCCTCAAGTTTGCTTGAACACGGATAAATTTTTCTCTTACGCTTTCAAGCCAACTAGGTGCCTCTTCCATTTCACTATCTTCTAATGACCATAACAACCTAGCAAATGTATATAAGTTCTTAAACCTTTGGAATGTCCGGTATTGTTGGATTATGACCTGATCCAAGGCCAAAACTGAGCGATAACCTGTTAAAAAGGATTGTACTCTATCATTTGAAAAAGGGTCATCTCCCTCTAGGAAATCATCTAGGGCTGCAACTAAATCTATTGCATACCAACCATACATCGCATCATCAAAATCTATTACATTGAACAAGCTAGATTCTTCCTCATAAAAAAGATTATCCAATTGAAAATCATAATGAATGAGTCCATATGTCTCCATAGAGGTTGGAAGTCCCTCTAGCAATTCTGTAACGTTCCTTAGTTCTTCTAATGCTTCATGCTCCTGTGGATGACTTTTTATCACACCTTCGATTTTCTTTATCACATCTTTCCAACTTTTTCTTGTTGGACCAACAGGACTGTAGTTTTTAGATAAAGAATGCAATGCCGCTAGGGCTCTTCCCCAGGCTTCAAATTGTTGCTCGTTCGCATTTTCGTCCAACATTTTTCCATTTGCCGCTTGAAAAACAACTGCGAGATAGGTTCCTTCCGAGGTTTGTTCAGACACAATTTCCGTTTTTTTTATTGTTGGAATGGTAGAAACACAAGGATAGCCGCAATTTTTCAAGTAGTTCAGGAAATCCAGCTCCGCTTTCATTTCTTCCCACGTTCTCTCCTTCTCCGAGTTAAAGCGTAAAAAATACCGTTGTTGGTTATGCTCAAAAACATATACAAAGTTTGAGCTGGCTCGCCAAAATTTCAATGTTCCTTCATCATGTTTCCAGTGTTGGATTAGCCTGCTTGCTATCTTATCAGATGCCAATCCTTTTACCATTGTTCCAAGATTCATCATGCTACGTTTACCCCTTCCCATTATTAGGAAATACAAATTTTCTATATATTCGCTGTGAAATTCACAATTTCCTTCTTATAACTGGTAAAGCCTCATTACACCAACTTAAGGGTAATAGGAAAATGTTCGGCTATTGCTGGTATAATAGATAGAATAGTGTTGTTGATGACATTTGAGGTGAATAAAATAAATAGATTACAGTTGGTTAACACAGAAGATCGTTCTTCGGAAAATCGAACGACCTATATTTATACTTACTCCCATTCTGAGGATGAACACTCTTTGTGCGCTTTGGAAATGCGCTCATTATTTGGTGTGGATGCTCCTTCTCAGGTCTTGGAAAGCTCTGTCAAAATTGACCCCAGTCGAAGTCCTTTTATTAAGGAAAGAATTACTGTTCTGTTTGAGGCAGAAATTCTTGAGGAGCTTTTTTCAAAGGTGAACACAATAGAACTTGGAAGCGCCACGTTTAAAGTCACTTTTGTAAAAAATCCTGGCCAGCCGAAGAGTGAACGACCAGGATTTGAAAAAAGACGTCAAATTGAACGCACGATTGGATTACAAATAATTGGGAAAGCAGACCTTCGTCAGCCTGATCGATTATTTGGTGTGATGCATGTTAACGGGAGATGGGTGTTTGGTGAGTATGTTGAAAGCGAATCGGTTTGGTTTCAACACCAACAAAAGCCGCATAATTACTCCACTGCACTAAGCACTCGTGTCGCTCGAGCCGTCGTTAATATTGCTATCCCCGAACTAGAAGGCATCCAGGCTATTGATCCTTGCTGCGGCATTGGCACTGTTCTAGTTGAGGCCCGTTCGATGGGAATAGATATCGTTGGTAGCGACCGAAATCCTTTGATTTTGCCTGGAGCTCGAGAAAATATGGCGCATTTTGGTCTTATTTGCGAGATTACTTTAAGAGATATTTGTGATGTTTCGGGGCATTATGATGTGGCCATTATTGATTTGCCTTATAATTTGTGTTCAGTGATTTCCCCTGAAGTGCAGCTGGAGATGCTTCAAAGTGCACGCAGATTTGCTGATAAAGTTGTCGTGGTAACAGTTGAACCCATTGATGAAATCTTGCTACAGGCAGGGTTTTCGATTGTCGATCGTGCTGTAGCGAAGAAAAGTGTATTTATTCGAGAAGTGATTGTTTGTAGTTGATAGGTACTAGTTGCTTCTGGCCCAAAACATTTAATCAAACGTTTGATTAGTTTTTCCTATCCTTGCGTACCAAGCTCTCCAGCGATTTAATCAAACGTTTGATTAGTTTTCAGAATCCGCCTTTAGTTACTAAACTCATAAAAATAGACCTTCCCGAATTGAAGGTCTATTTTAGCATCGTAGAAAATTTTTGAGTCATCTGCTTAACTAACGGACTTGTCTGTTCTGGCAGTTCGTCTAACGGAAAAAATCCAGCATCTATAGTCTCTTTCCCATCAATCCTGATAGAACTATTCTTAATATCTTTTGATATATAAGCAATCGTAACTGGATAGAATTCATCACCATTATCCAACTTCCGAAAATACTGCTCACCAGAAAAGACGTCTACCAACTGAAGATGCCCGATTTCCACTCCTGTTTCCTCAAGAACTTCCCTTCTTCCTGCCTCTTCTGCAGATTCCTTTAATTCTAACAACCCACCTGGAAGCCCCCAGACGCCTTCAGGTCTTTTCTGTAAAAGAATTTTCCCCTCATGATCAATGACACCCACAACAGAACCAACTAAAATAAGCGGCCGAGTTCCAATGATATTACGTAAATCCTCAATATACCCCATCATGTCCTCCAAACATTTCCCCAGCACAGCTTTACCTCATCGGGGGACTGTCCCCCGGCCGATTAAAGCAGTAAATCAATGTGGGATGATTCTTCTTTTTTTAAAGGATAAATCTCAAATGTGTCCGGTATGATTTGTGTTGAGCGGTAAATCAGTTCAGAAACAGTTACACATTTATAGCCGTTCTTGTACAAAAAGTTCAAAATAGTGTCTAAGGCTTCCACCGTTTGGCATGTCTTAGAAAATTCACTGCCGTGCCAATCATGAAATAAGATGATATTCCCAGGCTTTACTCCCTTTGTTACATAGCTGCAAATTTGACTAGCAGGTGGATTGGCCCAGTCACGCGTATCTTGATTCCATGACCACAATACGACTTCTTTTTGGTTTTTTATTGCTGTATTAATAATCCGGTCATTATAAAAACCTCCTACTGGTCTATAGAGAGCTGGTTTAACCCCCGTGAACTTTCGGATGATTTTATCGGTTTCTTGTAATTCTGAAGTTAGTTTTGCAGATGAAATACTGCCATAAAGATGGTTATAAGTATGATTAGCAATCTCGTGCCCTTCTTTTACTTCCCGCTTTAAAATCGCGGGGAATCTTACCACTTTATTACCTGCTACAAAAAAAGTGGCCTTAGCGTCATACTTAGACAATAGATCAAGAATCTGAGGTGTAAAAAAAGGATGGGGTCCATCATCAAAAGTTATAGCAACTAATTTTTCCTTGGTGTTTACATCCCATATAACACGTCCAGTTTTTTCATATTCCTCCCTACTGTGCGTGCCTGCGTAAGCACTTAGTTGATAGGAAAAAATAAAAAAGGTTGAAAGTAGTGTGATAATTAGTCTTCTTTTCATCGTAACACTCTCCAAGCTCATATTGAACTTAGTTTTTGGAGTGTTTCTTAAAAATATTTATAAAAACTAACGACCATTTCCCTTGAGTTCTGACGATAATTCCATTATCTTGTCTACCCAATCTTTATAGCTGCCAAATGCACTTGATTCAAATCCGAAGTGCTTCTTGATGAGGCGGACAGAATCACTTTCATGTTGATGAAAGACTCCATCTGAATAAATCAACTTCAAGAGTTCTGTTAAGACAATGTTTTTCGAGCGTTCAGATGTAAATGTATTTAAAATGTCCTCCATTTCGAGACCTTTTATCCTATACCCCTCAAGTCCGCTTTCCTTTTGAAATTTTTTTAGGACTGAATTCTCATATATAGATACTTTTCCATCAATAGTTGATATTAGCGTAGCTAATTCAAGAAATGCTTCTTTCTCCTCAAGCTGTAGTTCTGCTAAGAACATTTTTCACTTCTCCCTCAAATCTTTGTACTATTTATACGGACGAAATCAAAATAAGTTCCATGAATTTATTAATGGTGCCTGACCCCCAGCGCGGTAGTACGGTAACGCACCGGGGGTCAGGCACCTAATTTAAATTTGTAACCAAGTTCTCTAACAAGCTTTTAATTGAATATATATGGGTATAGAGATAGAGATAAAAATTTTTCACTTGAAAGGGGTTATGTGCCTATGGATATGGACGTGTGTATTTCATGTGGAAAGGAATTATCTAGGTTTGAGAGGAATAGAAGTGAATGTTGGGAATGCATGGACACAACCACTGAGGCCTATACTGAAGATGAATAAATTTGACAAAAGGTGCCTGCCCCCTAGCGTGGTAATGCGTTACCACAGCGGGGGTCAGGCACCTTTTTTTATTTTAACGGTTGTCCTTCGAAGGCTTGTACATCTAATGGTGCAGTGAGGAATTCTTTTGCTTTTCCAACAAAGGTGGTGAAATGGTTGCTTGCGTTGTGGCTGGCAACTGCAGCTTGGTCTTGCCATACTTCCACCATTGTGAATACATTTTCACTTTCTACATCTTTTTGAAGACGGTAGGAAATGTTGCCTGATTCCTCTCTTGATGCAGCAATTAGTGGTTGAATTTCTTCTAAGAATTGATCTACTTTTTCTGGATTAATATGGAATGTAGCATGGATAATTATCATTGTACTGCCTCCAATTATTTAGTAGTAGGCTCTGTTAAACTTATCTGTTGATTTCCGCCCCAGGCAACAGGGTGTATAATCAAAACTGTTCCTTAACACAGCCAGTAGTTAACTATTTATTTCCATTGTGCCACGTGATCTATTGGGAGACGTACAGATGGATGACCGCTGTCTGCTGCTTTTCCAATAGAAATGAGCATAACCGGAACATAACGATCTTTATCCATATCGAAAGCTTCTGCAATCTGATCTTTTTCGTAACCACCAATAGGATTTGTATCATATCCGAAAGCACGAGCTGCAAGCATTAATTGCATGGACACTAGGCCACCGTCAATTAGCACTACGTCTTTCATTTCCTCGCGTGAAATGTTTTCATAATATCCCGCAAAAGATGTTAGAATTCTCTCCTTCACATCTTGAGGCATATATCCTTTTTCAACAGCTGCCCCGTATATATCCTCTGCTTTTTCAAAATTGTTCAAATCACCAAATACTGCAATTACAGCCGATGAAGTGTCCACTTGATTTTGATTAAATTTAGCCAGTGGAGCTAGGGTAGCTTTTGCCTCAGGGCTTTCAATAACAAGAAAACGCCAAGGTTGCATGTTAACGGAGGATGGAGCCATTGTCGCTAAAGTTAGAATCTCCGTCATTTCCTCACGGCTGATTTTTACGGATTTATCATAATTTTTAATAGAACGACGGCCTTTAAGGATTTCATTAAAATCATTAGTTAGTTGTCTTGATGCTGTAGCAGTAGTCATAGTTGTTCTCTCCTTTTTTCTTTTAGTGGATGCCTTATATTTATTTTGTCCAAGTTATTTTCTAGAGTATTATGCGTATTATTTTAGACAAAATAATCATATATCGTCTAAAGTGTTAACAACGACTTACTTTACTCCTCTTTTTCATTTTTGTAAACTAAAAAAACTTGGCGCCCATGTAAAGAAATTTCCAATTGGTTTATGTTATAATCTCTGATGGAAAGAGAGCGTGAGGACTATGAGAAAATTATCAGCTGAAGATCGATTACAGATGAGGCAAACCCATATTAAGAAAATCCTAAAAGTGATTCGGACTCAAGGGTTCTTATCTTTATCTATTCAAGATATTGCTCAGTTGATGAATATGAGTCGTGCCTCTCTGTACAACTATTTTTCTTCAAAAGAAGACATCCTAATGGAGTTAAATGATTTCTGTATTTCCTACATTTGTGAAGCTGGTCAAATGATTTCCAATGGAGAACTCTCCTATCCCATACGTCTTCAAAAGGTTTTTGAGCATGCCGTTTTATCAGCCGCTTATTCCTCTGAAGTATTCTTGAATGACCTGCAGATTAGCTGCTTGTCCTTTTATGAGAAAAAGAAGCAGGCAAGGAAAGAACAAATGGCTGCCATTCATTCGTTTTATCATAATGGAATGGAAGCAAGCTTCTTTAATGAACTAAATCCTTCCCTGCTAATCATGCAAGACGAAATGGTCTTAAATAAATTAATTAATACCTCGTTTCTAATGGAGGAGGAACTGACACTAGAACGCGCGCTAAATGATTACTACATAGCGAAATGCTTCCAAGTGCTACGACCCGAATTATTAACTGACATCAATCACGAAGAAATAAACAACATGGTGAAAAACATCCTACAAAAACTCTCGCCTATATTATAAAAAGGTGCCTGTCCCCCATCGCTTTAAAGCGATGGGGGACAGGCACCTTTTTTATTTACGAAGAGGAAAGGCAATTGTAACGAGTGTTCCTTTGTTGAGTTCACTTTTGTATTCGATGGAGCCATTCATCTCGCGAATGAGTTTGTTTGTGACCATGCTGCCTAAGCCTGTCCCTTTTGTTTTTGTGGTATAAAAAGGCAAGCCAATTTGCTTTAACTGGTCTGCTGTCATTCCTCTGCCATTATCCTGAATCCTAATTTCCACCTTATGTTTAATATAGTCAGCATGCAATTCAATCGTAATCTTCCCCTGGTTATTAACTGACTCAACACCATTTTTTATGACATTCATAAGAGCCTGTTTTAAGTGTGGCTTATCCCCGTTAATATAGTATGGATGAGTATTCTCATAGTCGATGATCACGTTAGAATAGGATGCAAGAGGTCTCAATAATTGAACACAATCACTTATGACTTCGTGTAAGGAAACTACGGTTAACTGAAAAGAATCAGGCTTCGCTACTTTCAAATAGTTGGTAATAATACTATTTGTCCGATCCAATTCTTCAAGGATTAAGGGAGAATATTTCTTTAATTGCTCATCCTTAGTATCGGAACTTAAAAATTGGATAAACCCTTTAACCGTTGCTAGTGGATTTCTAATTTCGTGTGCAATGGACGCCGTAAGCTGACCAATAGTTGTGAGCTTATCTAAATACACCATTTCTTCAAACTGTTTATTAATTCTTATTAAGCTTTCAATAACAAAAATCAAGGCGATAGTTGTTATATAAAAGGCGCTGAAGTAGGTCAAATAAAAGTGCAATTCTAAAAAATCAACTCTTATACAAAGAATAGTGATATAAAAAATAAAATAGCCAAGAATTGCAAGTGAACCGACTAACAGTCTTGAATCTGCCTTCAGAAAAATCCGCCTAAAAGCAATGGCACTTAAAAAGGCGATAACCCCAACCATTATCCCGGTTATAACAAATTTTCCACCGATGAGATACCTGACAAAACACGTACTAATGGTAACCATCGTTCCAGGAAGCCAGCCACCATATAAAGTTAAAATAATGATGGCAGCCATTCTTAAATCAAAATGTGTCTCGCCTAAAGTTTGAATGGGATAGATCATACAAAAAAGGGCACCCAGAGCTCCAATCAGCCCATAGATGACTTTTTGTTTTAATGAAAGAGGAACTTTCGATTGAAACGGAAAAAACAAATTCATATTAAAAGTAAAGGATAATAATATCGTAATATTCACTAACAGTGGTTTGACAAGAGTAATCAAGAGCTATCCTCCACATAAAGAATAATGTGTAATCATATTTATCCTTGCCTTAGACACAAATAAACTTGCATCATAAAGGCGTCTATGTAGCATCATACCATAAAAAAAAGGGTCAGTCCCCCGCTGCGTTAACGCAGCGGGGGACTGACCCCAAAATGCTGTTTACCAAACGAATAATCCTACAATCATCGCGCTTAGTAAGGATACTCCTACGCCGCTTACTAGCAGCTTCCATACATTTTTCCCGATGATATTTGATTTGTCTTCCCCAAGGATGGAATTAAATGTTCCATAGATCATACCCACGGTACTGAAGTTGGCAAATGAAGTTAAGAACGTGACTGCCACAGCGACCGTATGCGGAGCGAGTCCACTGATTTTCCCCTTTAGGTCCATCATTGCCACAAACTCATTGGTCGCGAGCTTAATTCCCATTAACTGTGCCACATACATGGCGTCCTTCCCACCTAACCCAAGCAGGAAAGCAAACGGACTAAAGATAACAGAGAATATTTTTTGAATGGTTAAGCCCTTCACAATAAATCCTAAAACACCATTGACACCCGCGGTTAAGGCTACATAACCGATGACCATCGCCATAATGACAATAACCATCTTAATTCCTACAAGCATACTGTTAGAGATGGTTGAAAAGAAGTCTTTACGCTCTTCCTTAGTTGGAACATACACGATGTCCTCCTCTTTACTCACCTCAACCGGATTAAGCATATTAGCGATCAAAAGTGCATTCAAGCAATTCAACGGAATCGCCACGAATACATAGGTTGCAGGAACCATTGTTAAATAGGCACCAATAATTGACCCACTGATACTGCTCATACTCATTATTCCAAACGTTAATAGACGGTGTTGTTTTAATACGACCATTTGCTGACGGATGACAGCTAGTGCCTCCGTATTCCCAAGAAACATCATTTGAATCGAAAAGAAGCTCTCAAGCTTTGGCAATCCCGATATTTTTGAAATTACCCAGCCAACTTTATCAATAATCCACGTTAAGATTCCGAAGTAGGTTAAAATATCAAAGAACGTAATAATGAAAATAATCGGCATTAGGGCGCTAAAAAAGAAATCCACATGTTCGTTAGCCATAACAGACGGAAACACGAAAGAAATCCCTTCGTTTGCACATGCGATAAGCCATGTAAAGAACGAAGCAATCTTATTAATGATCCATGATCCGATTTTAGTTGATAACATAAACCAGGTGATGGCTAATTCAGCTATAAACAATGTTAAAATGGATTTCCACTTTACACCTTTTTTATTCGGTGAGCATAAGTAAACGAGACCCATTACTACTAATACTCCAATTACATTTAACAAAAAATACACGCTACTCACTCCTTTTGTTTATCATTTCCCAAAACGTTTATTTAAAATTAAGCTGTGTTAAAGAACAGTGTTGATTTATTCATCCTGTTGATTGGAGCGGAAGGCGAAGATCCTCGAAAATGCTATCGCATTTCCTTCGTGCGGTGCTGATTCGATGAAGCAAATTCAATGTCCTGTGGGAGTGTGGTTCAGGGGAGACCCCCCAGGCGCTTACGCCGAGGAGGCTTGCCGAAACACCCACGAACCGCTCGTGCCTGGAGCATAAATCAACAGACAATTTTAACAGAGCTAATAATAAAAAAAGTCCTTACCCTTTCACACCTTCCGCTACCAGCACAGAAAGCATGAAAAAGTAAGGACTGTTATCTTTAACAGAGTAAATTCATCTAAGCCAACCTGACATAAGACTACATTTCTTCACACTTCCTTGTAGTCCGGCATTTAGCGGCTGCCAGGTAGAAACTATCAGACCAATATCACTGATATTATACAAGGATAAAATGTTATAAAAATTTTTAGGAATAGATACCATTCTAATTCAGGTTGAGTCTTGCTTCAATAGGTTTCATTAATGTTCTAATTATTATACTAATAGCAATCTTGAGGAAACTTAAATTTAATCCGGCTCCACATGAACATGAACATCATAAACACCATAATCCTTCATCAGAACTTTTTCGACATGGGTGGCAATATCATGAGCCGCTCTCACATCTAAATTGGACTGAACCAGAATTACCACATCAATAACTTCATTATTGCCGTAGTTTCTCCCTTTCATCTCTTTAATGCCCTTCACTCCATCAAGTTTTGTAATGACTCCCTGATAAAGTTGAATCTTCTTTTCATCGAACCCGTCTGAAAGTTCATGAGAGGATTGCAGGAAGATACCCCAAGCAGTTTTACATATTAAAACACCTACAATAATCGCAGTTAACGTATCTAACCACGGCATATGTAATTGCGATCCAACAATCCCAACTGCTGTTCCAAAACTTACCCATGCATCGGATAGATTATCTTTTGCCGCAGCCATTACGGCGTTGCTATTAATCCTCGTCGCTAATTTTTTGTTATACAAATAAACACCAACCATAACAATTGCTGAGGCCACTCCCACATAAGCCGCCAGTATGTCAGGAGATTCATCTCTCCCTTGAAAAATAGAAGGAATCGCATCCGCTAATACTTGTAAACCAACTGCTATCATAATAAAAGAAGCCACCATGGAGGCAATGGTTTCGCTTTTCCAATGCCCATACCTATGGTCATGATCCGGCGGACGCTGCGAAATTTTTAATCCAATAAGGACAGCGATCGATGCAATAATGTCCGTTGTATTGTTTAGTCCATCTGCTCGTAAGGCAGCTGAGTCACTTATATATCCTATAACTAGTTTTATGATTGATAAAAGGAGATAGGCAACGATACTAAGGATGGCTCCTCGTTCCCCTAACTTAAGGTCTTTATATTTTTGTTCTTCCATGTCCCTGACCTCCCTACAAATTCCTTCCATATCATAACAACCAAGAGTCGGGTGGGTCTAGAGCAACCTTTTTGCGCAGCTTTATATAAGTAGGTTTTGGGTAATAATGTTTCGTAGGGGAAAGATTCCTAGCGTTTTTGCTATAATTACATATATTGCTTAAATTTTTTAAAGAAAGGTCTAATTTATGAAAAAAAGAAAAATCTTTTCCACTGTGATAGGGATTCTATTCGTTTTGTTTTTACTATTATACGGCACTTATAAACTAATGAATGCAAGAACCTTCCAGGTGTTCGGTGGATTAACGGATAGGGTGCAAACCGACCAAAAGGTCGTTGCCTTAACCTTTGATGATGGACCATCGAAAAATGTGGATTCCATCCTTCCATTATTGGACAAGTACAACGCAAAGGCCACCTTTTTTCTGATTGGGCATGATATTGAAAAGTACCCAGAGGAAGCTGAGAAAATTGCTGCGGCGGGGCATCAACTTGGTAATCATACCTATTCACATAATCGAATGGTGTTCAAATCACCTTCATATATTAATAAAGAAATTGAAAAAACGGATCAGCTAATCCGTGACGCGGGATTTACGGGTGAAATTGATGTTCGTCCCCCCAATGGCAAAAAGCTAATAGGATTCCCTTATTACCTTAACAAGCATAATCGGGACACCATTATGTGGAGCCTGGAACCCGATAGTTTTTATACAACTGCAGTCGATAAAATAAACTATGTGAAGAAAAAGGTAAAACCAGGATCAATTATCTTAGTCCACCCGATGTATGATCAAACGGGTGAGGAGCTAAAAGCGATTGAAGGGATACTAAAGGCCCTTACGGAGAAGGGGTATTCTTTTGTAACAGTAAACGAACTACAAAAAAGGTAAGTTTATTATTTGCATTTTTTCTTGTAAATACTATGATTATCTTGAAACCTTCTCATCCTTTCAAACGTATAGCATGTAGAACTATTTCTTTCTGATTATAAAAATAATAATAGATGGGTGATTATATAATGGGCTCTACGATTTTACTTTTAGGAAGCTACGCCTTTGAAGCATATTATTGGCTGATTCTGATATCGATCTTTGGTTCTTGGTTTCCTCAATTTCAAACTTCAAAAATTGGCGGATGGATTTATAAGCTAGTTGAACCATATTTAAGCCTCTTTAGACGGTTTATCCCGCCACTAGGGCCAATTGACTTTTCACCAATCATTGCCTTATTTGTTTATCGCTATATTAGCGGTTTTGCCATGGAAGGGCTACGTCTCTCATTGAATACGATTGGAATATAAATTTTTTTCAAATTAGCGAATCGTGCAAAGTACGGTTCGCTATTTATTTGCGTTCCTCTTAAGCCAAAACCATATAAAATAGACCTTCCACGTTGGAAGGTCTATTTAGCCTTGCTTTATTTTCTTAACTCCAGATTTACATTTATACATATTTCGATCCGCAATAATCAGCAGTTCTTTCATTTCACAAGCATCACTTGGATAGACAGCTGTTCCAATCGAAACAGAAATATCCATAGACATTTCTTTAGATAATTGATATAACTCCAATTCGATTTTTTTCGAGATGTCTCTAGTTCTCTTTGAATCTGAATATGGCAACACAATAAGGAACTCATCTCCTCCCCATCTAGCAACTATATCTTGCTCGGTCGTGCTGTTTAAAAGAACTTGTGTAATCCTCGTGAGAACCATATCCCCAATTTTATGTCCATGTTCGTCATTTATTTTTTTAAAGTCATTGCAGTCTATGACAGAAATCGTTAAGTTCCCTATCTTTTTATCCATTTTTGCTAAAAGCTTTGGGGCACTTTCTGAGATAAAACGCCGGTTATACAGACCCGTCAAAGCATCTTTTTGTGAAAGAAACTTCGCTTTGTCATATTGAAATCCCAACCACCAAAAAAACGGTGAAAGTAAGGGAATAAAGACTAAGTCCCATTTATACTGACCATTTTCAAACATAAACACATAGGAACCTTCATAATCTATTAAAAAATAAAAAGAATGCCAGCCTAAAACTAGAGTGATATATATGATAACAATACTAATTCTCCCCGAAAAGCTCATCTGGCACCCCCATTTTTCATATGCTAATTTTACTATAAAATAGGAAATTTGTTACACTATTTCCTTAATCCATGAAAAAACATTTCTAGTTAAACCGACAAAAATGGACAAAATGCTTTAGAAAACATAAGTAAATCTTATTCTAAAAGATAAAAAAATATAAATTTTATTAATCAACCATTCGAGTTATGATTGTTTACAGAAAAAGGATTTTAAGAAAAGAAGGTAATCGTATGAGAGACAGCAAGTACTGGAATATCATGATTTCTTCCACTCTATCTTCACTTGGCAGCTCTATGTATTTTATCGCCGTTGCCTGGATTTTATATAAGATGACGTCCAACGCGACCTATACAGGTTTAATGGTCGGTATGGGGTTTCTACCCGGTGTGGTGCTCAATTTAGTCTTTGGAGTAGTAGTGGATAACCAGAATCGTAAAAAGTTAACGGTTCTATCACTCGGAATTGTCACAATAACCATGGGCATGCTCTTATTGGCCATGACTAGTGATATCCTTAAGCCATGGATGATTATCCTTGTGCACATGATCGTTCAAACCTTTTCATCCTTGTTTAGAACGGCACAGCAAGCCTTCATTACGGAACTGTATAAAAAAGAGGATATCCCGCGTATATTCAGTGAAACCGGTTCAGCTGTTTCTGTAGGCGGCTTAATTGGGACCTCATTATGCGGAGGAATGTTAACCATTTTTCCAGCAAGTATCGTTATGCTCGCTGTTTGTCTTACCTTTGCCATTGGCACGGTGTGTATGATGCTAATTAAATATGTTCCTAGAGTATGTTATTCAAACAGCAGTTTCAAATCTGGGTTAATCGATTTAAAGGACAGTTTTGTCTATGTTCATAAAAATCGGCTGATGTATTCCTTACTATTAATTATGTTTGTTGGCCAGCTTGTTGTTCATACTTGTGCCGGTATGTTATCGGTATACACAAGTTCTCACTTACACGGCACGAGTACATTATATGGTATTTTAGAGTGTGCAACTTCCATTGGGGCCATAATTGCTGGTATTACTGCAACTTCCATTTTGTATAAAAGCAAAAACTATGTTACTGGTCTATCTTTTGGGATTACATCTGTTGGTTTGTTACTGATGACTTTTACTAAAAGTAATATTGCTGCATTCATTGCGATTCTCTTAATTGGCTTAGGTACCACTTGGGTCCGGGTATTAATGCAATCCGTTCAGCAGGTGTATACAGACCCCGGCTACTACGGGCGGATGGCTGCTATGAGACAAACCATTAATCAAGGAGCTGTTACCATTGGAGCCCCGCTACTGGGCTGGATTGCGGAGCATCATGGGGTGAACAATGCATATGGTTCTCTATTAATTCCAGTGTTGGCCTTAATGGGATTCTCAATGTTTTTTGCCACCCAACAGACATTTAAGAGTGTCATAGGGTCGATGATTCCACAAAGTCAGGGTATGAAATAGACTTTTTTCTTCAATAGTATCGTCAGATTTTTTAATTCGCTGATAAAAGGTGGAAATTCGCTGATAAACTGCTCGGATTCGCTGATAAAATCGTAGATTCGCCGATAAGTCGCTTAAATTCGCTGATAAACCATAAAATTAATAGAAGCAGCAGAGATAAATCCCCCCTGCTGCCTCTAATCTTGGAGAATAAAAGGATAATCACGGAATAATGATCTCCATCTTTCCTTCTTTATTGGTGACCTCGACCACCTTGTCCACAAACAAATAAGGCGTATCAAACCTGTCTTGCTTTTTGATATCAGCATAACCATTATTAGCAGTCAGCACTGGGAAAACGGCGTTGGTCTTTTTAAAGAGATTTTGAGCTACCTCGATTTCCGCCATCAAAATGACTTGTTTATTGGAAATCGCGAAGAATAGTTTGCCAATCTCTCTATCACTTTCATCCACAATAGATATCTGCTGCAGAATTGAAATCAGACAAGTAACAAAATCATTTATCCGCTCATTAGCCAATGGCTCTAACTGGCAATCAGCTAAAACCTTATTCAATCCCGCTTTGATTTCCTTGAAGGAAAACACATCTTCAATTCGAAGCGCTGATTTTGTCCTGCCAAGCCCTTCAAACTTTTTCCTCGTCTCCAAAAGATATTCCATGATCAAGCCATTATGCTGGCCACGGTTCAAAACAAACTCAGTAACCTCATTAATCCAGCGTATGTCCTTACCTTGATTTCGGATCAGAAGTAAAAATCCATAAAGGTCCTTCTCATCAAACGTACCTTCTGACAATTTCTTATAGTAGTAATTTAGTAGTGATTGCTCTTTCATATCCATTTCGTCTTCTCCTAGATGTCATGATATACCCTATTGTACATCAGTTTGCATAACAAACAACGAATTTCATAGATAAAAGATTTTGTCACTTAAAATTCGTTTGGTCCTCCAATAATTGGGGTATCGAGAGCAGTAGGTAGATAACATTTACATAGGAGGGAAACGTATGGAAAATAAGAAAATGGCGCAATTACAACAATCCATAATCGACAATGAGCAAAAAGCTGGTTTAACTACTAATCAAGGATTGAAAATAGCAGAAGATGAATTTTCTTTAAAAGCTGGTCTACGTGGTCCTACTCTTATGGAGGATTTCCACTTTCGAGAAAAAATGACCCATTTTGACCACGAACGGATTCCAGAACGTATTGTTCATGCACGCGGCACAGGGGCTCATGGCATCTTTCAGCTCTATGAATCGTTACAAGAGTACACAAAAGCTGATTTTCTTACGGATACCTCAAAAACAACACCGGTATTTGTGCGAATCTCGACCGTACAGGGTTCGAGAGGATCCAGCGATACCGTTCGTGATGTCCGCGGATTTGCGACCAAATTTTATACGGATGAAGGCAACTTTGATCTAGTTGGGAACAACATGCCTGTATTCTTTATCCAGGATGCCATTAAATTCCCTGACTTTGTCCATGCACTTAAACCGGAACCACATACTGAAATTCCTCAAGGAGCCAGTGCTCACGATACATTTTGGGATTTTATCGGGCAAAATCCTGAATCTGCTCATATGGTCATGTGGGCAATGAGTGACCGTGCTATTCCTCGCAGCCTGCGTATGATGGAGGGATTCGGTGTGCATACCTTCCGTCTTGTCAATGCACAAGGGAAAGCACATTTTGTCAAATTCCACTGGAAACCTGTCCTTGGGATGCATTCTCTTGTTTGGGATGAAGCACAGAGAATTGCCGGTAAAAATCCTGACTTCCATCGTCAAGATTTATATGAAGCCATTGAAAAAGGCGATTATCCCGAATGGGAACTGGGCGTCCAGTTAATTTCCGAAGAGGATGAATTTAACTTTGATTTTGACGTTCTAGACCCCACTAAATTATGGCCTGAAGAAGTGGTCCCTGTAAAAATCATCGGCAAAATGACTTTGAATCGCAATGTAGACAACTTCTTTGCCGAAACCGAACAAGTCGCTTTTCATCCTGGTCATTTAGTACCTGGCATTGATTTTTCCAATGACCCGCTTTTACAAGGTCGATTATTTTCCTATACAGATACCCAACTTTCTCGATTAGGTGGACCTAATTTCCACCAGATTCCGATTAACAAGCCGGTGTGTCCTTTCCATAACAACCAGCGTGATGGCATGCACCAAATGGCCATTCACCGTGGTCAAACAAGCTATCATCGAAACGCTTTAAATGCCAATCAACCTGAACCTGTGCCTGTCGAAGAAGGAGGCTATGAGCATTATCAAGAAAAGGTGGATGGACGTAAAATCAGAGGTCGTAGTGAAAGCTTCTTAGACTTTTACTCTCAGGCGAAATTATTTTATAACAGTCAGGCTCCTTATGAACAACAGCATATAAAGGATGCTTTTAGCTTTGAACTTGGCAAGTGTCATTCCGATTTAGTTAAAAATAATGCGGTTGCCCTACTCAACCGTATTGATCGAAACCTGGCCGAAGAAGTCGCTGAGAATATTGGTGCAATCTTGCCAGAGGAAAACCTCGAAGTCAAATCTGATAAAAAATCACCGGCACTAAGCATGGCCAACACCATTAAGAAAACAGATACAAGAAGTGTAGCTATTCTAGTAACAGGCAACCCAGATATCGACCAATTAACAGAATGGATTAAAACGTTAGCCCAGCATAACATGAATTATAGTATCGTCGCTAACAAGATTCAGCCGTTAAATGCTGTCTTAAAAGTGACGGATACCTTTGATACCGTTGATTCCAGTCTATTCGATGCAGCCATCCTAATAAGCAGCGAAGCCAAACTTCCAGCACCTGCTTTAGAGTTCGCGGAAACAACGTACAAACACTTCAAACCATTGGCGATTTCTTTAAGCGGACGTAATGCATTAAATAACAGCCGTCTACAGGTCGACGAAGCTGGTGTCTTTGACTTAGCCACAACAGATTTCCAATCATTTATTGATGGTATCGCACAGGCTCGATTCTGGGACCGTATGCTTTAAATTTTTTGCCCTAACCTCTTACTGGTTAGGGCTTTTCGTATTCATCTGAATAGGACTCGTTTTTATAGATAAAGCTAAAAAGAATATATGTCCGTTAAAACGAGGTCTCTATGATAACTGTTTCACTATTCTTTTCTTTCACTTTAATCGGGATTATTTCATTTTTTGCACTAAAAAAAGCCCATCATCCTCTAACGCTCATATTTCTATTGATGGTGATTGAATTCTTATACACCAGTTTTATCTCTGTCATTGTAGACAATGCCGAGCTATGGACTGTTACAAAGAGTACCAGATACTTCATTATGTTTCGCGTATCAGAAGTAGTCGTTTTCCCCTTACTGCTTCTCTGGTACATTGAATCAGTTAAAAGAGTAGCTACCTTTTCAAAAAAACTGCTAATCACTATGATTTGGGTAGGGGTGTTAGTAGGAGTTGAGACGATTTTAATTCATATCCATCTATTCACCTATGAAAAATGGAAAGTATGGGGGTCTATTATTGTATGGTCCACCTTCCTATTATTTCTCCTATTCCTGCAAAGAATTTTTAGCAGAATCCTTTTTAAAGAGGGAATGAAGTAATGACAATTTTACCTTTACCTGAAAAGTTCGATCAAAACGAATGGTTCATTATTCTTCATATCGTTGCCTTAGTGTTCTTATTATATAAATTGCCCAGAAGGTTTCCACCCTCTATTACCATCTTACTGCTACTATTCACCATGACTGTAGCACGGGTAGTTGATCATTTGATAGCCGGACCACATATTGATTTATACGACATCATGGACTCGGGTGACTTTGAACTCTTTGACCTGCTATGCTATGTGCCATATGCTCCTTTTGGTTATATGTTCATCTATCTCTATGACAAATTTCAACTTAAAGGGATAGGCCTTATTTTATATATCGTTGTATTTTCAGTTGGAAGTATTGGCTTCGAATGGGTGACAGGTTCAAGCTTTATTAGCTATTTAAAATATACCAGCTGGAAGCCTATTTATTCCGTACCCATCTACTTAATCGTGCAACCTTGTACGATCCTATTTTTCCATTTCATTAAATCAATCCATGAAAAATCACTTACACAAGTAGAGTGAACAGGAGGTAATAAACGTGAATGTTGATGATATTATCCTTGCTCGTGAAAAAATGAAAGGAATTGTCCATACCACGCCGCTCGACTATTCCAAAACATTTAGCCGGCTCTCGCATAATGAAGTCTATTTAAAGCTTGAAAACCTTCAAAAGACTGGCTCCTTTAAAGTCAGAGGATCTTACAATAAACTGACCTCCCTATCAAAGGAAGAGTTAAAGAAGGGAGTCGTCGCCGCTTCTGCTGGAAACCATGCCCAAGGGGTTGCGTATTCAAGTCAAATGCTTGGTGTTCCTTGTAAAATTGTGATGCCGAAAGGTGCTCCATTAAGTAAAATAGAAGCCACTAAGCAATATGGGGCTGAGGTTATTTTAGAAGGTGCCGTTTTTGATGACGCCCTCGCATATGCAGTGCAATTGAGAAATCAACTCGATAGCACATTCATCCATGCATTTGATGACGAGGCCATTATTATCGGACAAGGAACGGTCGGATTAGAAATTCTCGATCAGTTGCCAGAAGTGGAAGCGATCGTTTGCCCTATTGGCGGAGGCGGACTCATCGCTGGAGTGGCGATGGCCGTAAAAGAAAAATTCCCTCATGTTTCTGTTTATGGTGTTCAAACAGTGGCTTGCCCGAGTATGAAAGAGTCTGTGTTAGAAGGTAAGGCTGTAATGGTTCAATCCTCACCCACAATGGCAGACGGCATTGCTGTTAAAAAACCTGGAGAAATAACCTTTGAGATTGTTCAAAAATACGTGGATGATATTTATTGTGTTGATGAGATGGAGATTGCCCGAACAATGCTCATGTTGTTAGAGAGAAACAAGCTTTTAGTAGAAGGTTCTGGTGCAACTTCCCTTTCCTCCCTCCTTTTTGAAAAAATAAAGCTGAAGGAGAAAAAAGTAGTCGCTATTTTGAGTGGCGGAAACGTGGATATGAGTTTTATTTCTAGAATCATTGAACGCGGCATGGTCGAAGCAGGAAGGTATGCAGACTTTACGATTACCTTAAAGGATAAACCTGGCGAGCTTCAAAGAGTCCTCAGCACGATTACTGATTTAGACGCCAATGTACATTCTGTTAATCTACATCGGATGGGAAAAAACATTTATCCTGGCTTTGCCCAAATCGAGATCTCAGTAGAAACCAAAAATCACGAGCATATTGAACAGCTATTTCATGCACTTCTAGGAAAAAGTTATAATGTAATGATGGGGCAATACTAACCGAAAGTCACATAAAAACGGAAGAACTAGGCATGATACATAGTTCTTCCTTCACTGGTACTAGTCACCGTCCGACTTGCTTTTCTCTCTTCTCGGGCACTAGTCATTTCGAATAGTTACTGTCCGACCTGCTTTTCTCTCTTCTCGGGCACTAGTTACCGTTCGACCTGCTTTTCTCCCTTCTCGGGCACTAGTCGCTACGACTAGTTACCGTTCGACCTGCTTTCTCTCTTCTCGGGCACTAGTCGCTTCGACTAGTTACCGTTCGACCTGCTTTTCTCTCTTCTCGGGCACTAGCCACCTCGACTAGAGATACCGTTCGACCTGCTTTTCTCCCTTCCCGGGCACTAGTCGCTCCGTTTAGTTTATTTTTACACAAAAAAGAGCACCCATTTTTTAAATGAGTACCCTTAATTCAGTAACCCCTACTCAATTCTGATTTACGTCCTAGTTGAGTATTCCTTCCGAATAATCGCCAAGTTGTCCTGATGGCATTGCTTCGTAAAGTTAGATGGAAAAGCCAGTTCCTCTTCTAAGGCTGTCATTGCCTCTGTATCTTCTTTTGTTACTGCAGTAATCAACCGCTCAAGATAATCTTGCGAAACTCGAATCCGGCGTTCAACATCTTGTTGACTATTTGTCGTTTGACCATGACCAGGAACCAAAACAGAAACATGATGATTCTTAAGAATTTCCTCTGCTTTTTGAAGTGTTTGTTCGTAAGCTTTGGCACTATGATAAATAAACGGCAACTCAAAATCAGATAGATAATCCCCAGCAATCCAAATCCCCAGCGGTTCAATCACAGTAAATAACCCATCATGAGTATGGCCAGGAGCCAGATAAAAAGTGAACCTTGACTCCCCGACTACTAACTTCTGCCCATCCTCACTAATCAAAATATCCACGTTCGGAAAGGCAATCGGGTATGGTTGGTGGATGTAATAATCATTGTAGAACTGCTGAATCATTTCTAGCTTTTTCTCTTTATCCGGATGCTCCTGCAGTCCTTTGCTTCCGATTACTTTTGCACCTGGGAACGCAAGATAGCCCATGATATGGTCAAAGTCTCCGTGTGTAAATAGAAGGTACAACTCTTTTTCCCCTTGAATCCTAGTTACATGTCTTTGGATTTCTTCAATTTCATGCGGTAGCCAGTTTGGGTCTACCACTAAAACGAAATCCTTTGTATCAACAACTGTACATGTCGTTTGGTAGAGTGCGCTTTGGAACACCGTGACATGTTCATTTTGAAATTGAATCATGGTTTCTCCTCTTTCCCTAAGGGATTAATACGATTTTGCCGGTGCTTTTTCGGCTCTCTAAATAGCGATGTGCATTTTGTCCATCATATAGTGCAAAAGTTGTTGGTTCTGCCAACCGCACTTTTCCTTCCTGCATCCAGCCGAATAACTCATTAGACCGCGCAACTCGTTCTTCACGTGAAGTCAAGACATTCCACAGGTCTCCACCGGTCAGTGTTTTAGACGTATCCATTAACATTCTCGGATCAACAGGCGCCGGGTCTCCCCCAGCCATTCCATAAAACACAACCGTTCCACCAATACGGGTTACTGCAAAACTATCTAGTAGTGTGGCTCCTACTGATTCATAGACTACATCTACACCTCTACCGTTTGTTGTTTCAAGTACTTCCTTCTTCCAATCTTCCTTGTATAAGAAAACTTCAGTAGCTCCTGCTTCTTTTGCTACGGCTGCTTTTTCAGAGGAAGAAGTTAAGCCGATGACCTTTCCTCCAAGCAAATTGACCATTTGTACCAGCAACTGTCCGACCCCACCAGCAGCTGCATGGACGAGAACCACATCATTCTTTTTTACCGCATAGCTATCACGTGTTAGATAGTGAGCAGTTAAGCCTTGTAGCATCACGGAAGCTGCCTCATTAAATGAAATTGGTTTCAGGTACAGGAATCGCTTTTTCAAATGGAACCGCTACTAGCTCCGCGTTTGCATAAGGCACATCCGCAAATGCCATCCGATCCCCCACTTGGATACCTCGGACATTTGCTCCGATTTCTTCAACGATTCCTGCTCCTTCATACCCTAAAATATATGGAGGTTCTCCTGCAAGATGGTAGTTCCCTTTTCTTCTATAAATATCTGCAAAGTTGAGCCCAATGGCTTTCATTCTTACAAGTACTTCATTTGGACCGATGACCGGATTGGCAATTTCTACATACTCCAGTACTTCTGGCCCTCCAAATGTATTAAACACAAGTGCTTTCAATAGTATTACCTCATTCAGTAGAATTTTTCATTACGCCTATATTAAATAGAATAATGAAAAGGATTGCAACTAATTATCATTTTGAAGCGGAAGCACCAATAGTTTCTTTTTTGTAAAGCGAAAAAGAAGAATTAAGAGAACAGCGGTTGTTGGGTAGAAAGGAATGGAATAATAGAGCTTCCAACCTGTATAGGTAAGGGCATGATTTTTAACAGTGAGCCATTCAAATAACAGTGAAAATCCAGTCCAGCCTATAATATACAGAAATGTCTTCTTTCCATAAAGTTGAAACTTGTCATAGCCATATAAAAATAGTAACGAGGCACATGGATACATAAAAAGATGAAACAGTGCACCTGATGCTTCATAGGTAGGATTATCACCATAAATATATTGTTTGAAGGGAGTAGCTAAAAGGAAATAATCAATAGTGGATACAAAGCCAATATTGAAAACCCAGATAATAATAACAATAACAGGAGGAAAATATTTTCGAATAGGTAAATAGAAAGCAATGATAGCAGCTGTGGTTAAAATGAAATACCATTCATTCCAATCGAAGGTAAAATTCATAGATGATTACCTCCTTTATAAAGAATCCTACGAAAGACCTTCATACAAACAAGTAACATCGATAGTGTTGCCACCCAATATGCATACGACCACGCAAACCCGCCAATTTTTATGAATCAGGACACCCAACAGATCTGATAAATATTCTAATCCTGTTAATAGAAAGACAAAGCTAGCAATTAACAGCATCTTTTTACAATATGTTGTTAATATAAGAAAGTAGTGAAGAAAGATGACCATGAGTAGAGGAAAAAGAACAGTACGGTTGATAAAATGAGAAAACTCCAGGCTCAATTTTTCAGGGACAATTAACGTTTTAAAATTCATATAACATATTGCGGAGAAGTTTTGATAAAGATAGGTACTAATCATCCAATACACGATGATTTCGAGTACATGGAGCATCTTCTTTTTTTTGATAAAAAGAAATAAAGCAAGCACATTTAAGACGATATAAAAGAATAAAACCATTCGAGTTAACCCCTTTGATGTTGCTTATTTCCTTTGCATATCACTTATCTTGTTCTAAGTAAAAGGTATTTATTATACATTGTATTTTCTTACACTTTGAGCGAAATTATTTGGAATCGAAAAAAAGTAAGTGCCATCTGAATTCGGCGATGGCACTTCCTTTTTTATAGAATTCCAGGCTTGATTAAGCTCATACTGGCGTCCCACAATTTCCGGGAAGATTCCTGATCATTTGCAGCCTCAGTGGTCTCAGCCTCTTTACAGTTAACAAAGAATTTACCACTTACACCGGCAACCTTCGGCGAAGAAGCCAGATAAACAGGTGTTTCTGCTCCCTTTTCTGCTTTTGCTGAGAGGGTCTTAAATAGAGTACGGAGAATCCAAGGCATATCATGCATTAGATTAGACCGGATAATTCCAGGATGCAGACTGTTGACTGTAATTGGCTTTCCTGCCAGGCGCTGTGAAAGCTCCTTCGTAAATAAAATAAGTCCTAACTTTGTCGGACCAACCGCTCTGAAAAATGCATAGTTTTGTTTAGTCATAAGGTCATCAAAGTTCATTTTAATTCCGTTGTGTTTGGATGCCACATTAATAATGCGCCCCTCTCCACTTGATTCGAGCGAATCCAATAACAAATGTGTGAGGATGAAGTGGGATAAATAATTGGTGGCAAAGGTCGTTTCAATGCCATCTTCTGTCTCAGAACGCTTAGATAAAAAGACCGCCGCATTATTGATCAGAACATCTAGCTTATTATACTTTTTCTTGAATTCTTCTGCCGCCTGTTTCACTGATCGCTGAGAAGATAAATCAGCTAAAAGCAGGTCTACTTGGCTGTTACCAGTTTGGTCGATGATCTCTTGACGCGCTTTTTGGCCCCGCTCTTCATTTCGGCACAATAGAATAACCGTTGCCCCTTTTTTAGCTAATTCCAACGCAGTTGCTTTACCTATCCCTGAGTTTCCGCCTGTTATTAAACAAATTTTCCCCTTCATCTCGGTTTCTCTCCCTATAAATATCTAATTTAGTACGTTCTCTTTTCAATTTTTCCGTATGTTTTACCATGAATCGCATTTAGTACAGGCTCAGATGCGAGAAAATCATGAGGGAAACCAAGTTCAATTTTACTTGCTTCATTTAATCGGCTAAGATGTTCAGTTGAAAGCTGGAATGTTAAACTTTCCAGATTGTCCTTCATTTGCTCTTCTCGTTTTGCACCAATTAGTGGAATCACTGTCCCCGATTGCTGTCGCACCCAATTTAGTGCTACTTGGGCAGGTGAAACGTTAAGTTCTTCCGCCACTTCGTCAACAACTGCAGAAATCGCTCGGTTTCTTTCATTTAATCGTGCACTTTGCGGAGATAATCTACCTTTTTCAGCAGATGGGTTATTATATTTTCCTGTTAATGCACCGCCAGCTATCGGTGCCCAAGCCGTCACCCCAATATCAAGGCTTCGAGCCATCGGTAATAAATCTCTTTCAGGTGTACGTTGTAATAAATTGTACTCTACCTGCAAGCCGATAAATGGCGTCCAGCCTCTTAGTGTGGCAAGCATATTAGCCTGAGAAACAATCCAAGCAGGCGTATCTGAAATTCCGACATAAAGAACTTTTCCGGAACGGACTAAATCATCAAGTGCTCGCATCACTTCTTCCACAGGGGTCATGAAATCCCAGGCGTGAAGCCAAAGTAAATCAATGTAATCCGTCTGAAGTTGCATTAAACTCTTTTCAACAGATTGAACAAGATTCTTCCGGTGGTTTCCACCACCATTAGGATCGTTAGGCCGGGTGTTAAGAGTATATTTTGTAGCCACAACGAACTGCTCGCGCTGCTCCCGAATAAACTCTCCCACATATTTCTCACTTGTGCCATTTGTGTAATTTACAGCCGTATCGATAAAATTTCCGCCGGCTTCCACGAACGCTTGAAAAATTTTATGACTTTCTTCCTTAGAGGCACCAAAGCCCCAATCTTCCCCAAACGTCATTGTTCCTAGTGCTAATTCTGATACTCTCAAACCACTTTTTCCTAGTACTTTATACTTCATGAGATACTCCTCTCTCCTTGGTCAGAATTAATATGATGCTTTTAAGTGATCTACTAACTTTTCCGCGCTTTCCCGAACTTGTTCGTTAGTTAGGAAACGGACTCCCTGTGCTGTAAAAGTTGGCAAAAAGCGCATGCCTGTCAGGTTTGCAGTTGCCTGGAATGGCTTCGTTAGCTCACTCATGCTGTAGTGATTATAACCACCTGCTTGGTAGGCTGCTTCCGGTCCCCCGGTTGAAATCGCCAGCATAAATTCTTTTCCACGTAATCTCGTTCCTTCTGAACCATATGCCCATCCGTAAGTGAGAACAACATCCTGCCATTCCTTTAATAGAGAAGGACTGCTATACCAGTAGAACGGGAACTGGAAGACAATTCTGTCGTGTTCAAGCAATAGTTTCTGTTCATGAGCCACGTCAATTTTTCCATCCGGATAAGTTGCGTACAATTCATGTACCGTAATATCTTTTTCTTGATGTAACCGATCGGCCCACATTTTGTTGATGACTGAATTTTGTAAGTTTGGATGTGCGACAATAACTAATGTTTTCATGGTGAATTCTCCTTTATGAATCGAATATTTTAGGATTATCTTGCCAACATTGTTTTACTCTAAAACAAGTAGTTGGACTTACGTTTGTATATACAAATGAATAGTTAAAAAATATTACTTTTCTTCAAAAATAACTTCTACCTCTTCTTTTGTTTCATACATGCTATAGAATGTTTCAGCAATGTTTTCAGCAGAGTAGTACGTTCCTTCTTGAACAAACCCTTTGATTGTTAGTGTTCCGACATAGATTCCTTTGCTACTTAATTCTTGATGTAAGCTATATGCTAAGTTCCGAATGCCTGCTTTGCCTATCGCTAAGGAAGCATAATCGGCATATGGATATAATGCTAGCCCGCCACCAGTTAAAAGAAGCGTTCCTTTTTCCATATATGGTGTTACCTCTTTTACACTTGTAAGAGCACCAGCTACACTGATTTTGAAATCTTTGACCAGGTCATCCATGCTTAATGTTGTTGGCTTTCCTGGTTTGCCTGCTGCTGCATTGTATAAAAGAACATCGATCTTTCCATAAGTATTAATTACTGAATCAATTGCCGCTTTTAATGACACCTCTGAGGAAACATCCCCTGGGAATCCTTTTGCCGTAATTCCTTCTTTATTCAGCTCTTCTTCGTATTTTCGTAATGCATCTATACCTCTTGATACAAGGGCAATTTTAAAACCTTCCTTGCCAAATCTCTTTGCAGTACTTAAACTAATCCCTGGCCCTGCACCGACAATCAACAATACCTTTTCTTTCATAAAATAGCCTCCATGTTCAAGTTTTCTTTATTTGTATATGCAAATGATGGGGTAAAAAAATTACAGTTCTTTTTCTAGTTTATTGCTCGCATCGTGAAGCATCATGCTTAAATCCTTACTGAATTCGCGTCCTAAAATGTCGGAGTAACCCATAAAAAATTCTTTTAATGAAACGCGGAACTGGTGGTAAACCTTTTCTCCCTCATCAGTTAAAGAGATGTGCGTTTGTTTGCCGTCTATTTTACGTGTGACCAGCTTTAATTTCTCTAGTTTATCTATAAATCTTGTACTGGTTGATGGAGCAATAGATAGTTTTTGACATAAAACTTTTTGAGTGATTTCCGGATGGAATTTTACAATCATAATCATATATAGATATGAAGGCGCAAGTTCCCCAAAATCAAACGTCTTCTCAGCCAATTTAGAAATATTACGAGCAAATCGGCTAGCAGTAAAATATAAACAATGAATTAATACTTGTTCTTCTTCATTCATTATTGCTCAGTCCCTTTTTTCATTTGCATATACAAATTAACACGGTTTATCATTTTAGTCAACTAAGATAATTCAGTTTTCTTGTGATATTTATCGACAGTATATATTATTAACAGTGTTGGAAAAACTAGATTGTAAATTTTTAACAAAGGATGATATAGATGAAAGCATTGCTTTTACATGATAAAGGTCTTTGGAAAGAGATGAAGCTAGAAGAAATAGATATTCCAAAACCAAGTGCAGGAGAGTTATTGATTGAGGTTCATGCCGTAGGACTCAATCCGGTTGATTATAAGACGGCAACCGGCGGTAATCCAAATTGGTCATACCCTCATATTTTAGGTTTAGACGTTGCTGGAGTTGTTTCAGAAGTAGGTGAAGGTGTAACTGGTTGGGAAAAAGGCAACCGAGTAGTCTACCATGGCGACCTAACGAAAAAAGGCGGTTATAGTGAATACGCAGTGACAACTGCACACACAGTTTCTCGAATTCCAGATCAAGTAACCTTCGAAGATGCTGCTGCTTTACCCACAGCGGGATATACTGCATACCAGTCTTTATTCCGTAAGCTGCCAATGGACCGTATTGATACCCTTCTCATTCACGGCGGTGCCGGTGGTGTAGGTGGTTTTGCAGTTCAATTAGCGAAGTGGGCTGGTAAAACCGTTATCTCTACAGCTTCTCGTCATAATCATGAGTATGTTCAATCTCTTGGTGCTGATTATGTTATTGATTACCGAGAAGAGAATGTGAAAGCAAAGGTTATGGAGATTACTAATGGCCGAGGAGTAGATGCCGTGATTGATGCGGTAAGCCGTCAGAGTGCCACTGATTCACTTGAAATGCTCGCCTTTTTAGGACACATCGTGCATATTGCCGGTGCACCAGATTACACACAGGTGAAGCCTTTTACCAAAGCAATTTCTTACCATGAGATTGCCCTTGGTCCTGCTCACCAATCCGGTGATCGAAAAGCACAAGAGGATTTAGGAATGATGGGGAATGAAATGCTTGCTTTAGTGGCAGAAGGCAAAATTTCTTCCATGTTAAAAGAAGTAATTACACTTGAACAAGTCCCTGAGGCACTATCCAGACTTGTTGAACGCCACGTGAAGGGGAAAATTGTAGCAAAAATAAAATAGATAAAATTAGGCGAACAGATGTATACTGTTCGCCTTTTTAGAATTTGTGTAGGTAATGTGGATTCGCTGATAAAATCGTATATTCGCTGATAAACGCCTCCAATTCGCTGATAAGAGCCCAAAATTCGCCGATAAACCCATAAAATCCGCTGATAAGGTGTAATTTTATACAGATCAACATCAAGGGAACTGATCAAGAATTACGAAAAATAGCTATTTTTTATTAAATGCAGTACCCGATCGACTCTGATGATATATATTCATAGCAGAATGTGACCCTTTTGCTATCACATCTCTCAATATCTTTGCCATTACCCCGCTATAAACAAGACCATTATCTCCGTATGCAAAGACAAAATAACAATTAGGGAACTCTTCATATTGCCCAATCATAGGCAAGCCGTCATGGGTCCCTCCATAAAAAGCTCCTAAATAATACTCTGGGTAAACATCGATCGTAGGAAAAAGTTTGTTAAATTCCTCAATTAACTTCTCTTTCTTATGCATTATCTTGGAATCCCGATCTTCAGCATAAACAGTGTTATCGTCTAATCCACCAATAATCACTCGGTTATCCTTCGTCGTCCGCATATAAATATATGGACGCGCTGTCTCCCATATAAGGGTCTGTTTATACCAATCTGAAAAGCTTTCTACCGGGTTAGTAACAACAGCATACGAGCTTGAAATTACAGCATTCTTCTCTTTTTTAAATTCCATTCCCTCATACCCAGCAGCTATAATGACTTGCCGAGTCTTAATGGAATGTCCATTCTCTGTAAAAAAAGTAGCCCCGTCTTCATGAAATTGTTTACCGTTGATTCTAGTATTTTCATAAATCCTAACTCCGTTTTTTTGAGCTTCTGAAAGAAGTCCATAATTATATTTAAGCGGATTAATCTCACCATCTTGATATAAATATAGTGCTGCTTCTTTTTTGAAAGGGTAGCGTTCACTAATTTGCTTTTGTGTGAGGCAATCTACTTTAAAATTATGTTTTTGCAGATAATAGAATTCTTTATTGAGTTTTTCTACTCCTGCTTGATCACTCGCATAATAAAGACTGTCCCTCCTATAAAATTCAGGGTCCATGTCCATCCTTTGAGACGTTCGTTCAATATCATTAATCGCTTCTTCGCAGAGCTTGGTATGGAGAATAGCCGCTTCCTCTCCAAAGGTATTCACTAACTCAAATAGCATTTTATCTCCCAAATATTGAATAAGAGCTGTATTGACACTTGTACTTCCTTTACCAATTTTTCGTTTATCAACAACTACAACATCTAAGCCTGTTTCACTTAAATAGTAGGCGCACTGCGCACCAGAACTGCCACCACCTATAATAAGTACATCACAACTTATATCTTCCTCTAAAACAGGATATGTAGGTGCTTTGGGGATGGTGGTTTCCCAATAAAACTTTCCACTTTGTAAATCCATTAAGGCCACTCCTTCAAATTGACTGATACTTGTAGTATCTCCTTTGAAAAAGTAATCATCCTTGCCAACATCCATACAAACCGTCATGGTTTACCTTCAACACACTTTCTTGCTACTACAATCTCCAAACCCCACCAAACATCTCAAGATAATCCGGTTGATTTGTTCCTTCAAGATTAATTAGAAAAGGCGTTTCCCCTTTTTCTTTTAATACCTTTTTCGCTAAACCCTCTCCAATTGGTGTACAAAACAAAAGACTTGTGCCTAAGAGTTCTAGTTTACTACATTTGGCATTCAAGGCTTCGTCTATAAATGCCTCACCCGGCTCTAGATTTAATAAGCTCCCCCACTTAGTTATAGTTCTTTCAAAGTCATGTACCACAAATGCAACACTTTCAAATGCTAGATTGTCTAATGGGTGTGTTTCTACTAATCCCTGCTCTTTTAATTCTACAAGCCTCTCTTCATCCGACTTCTCCCACTCGATGAAAAATGGCATAGTAAGTTCATTGGGTTCATTTTCTAAAAATAAGAGCGACCACTTAATGATTTGTCCATCCGCCCGAACTCGTTCACCAGGATACGGACCATATACGGCATATCCCTCTGCTTTTAACCTTTCAGCTAATTCTTGCATTCCTCTTGCACGAACAGCGATTTTAGCAGGACCCTCTTGTCCTTTTTTTGAGAGTTGGTCTACTATTTCAGTAATCAATTGATTGTTTTCTTGTTTCTCAGTGATTGATAAATCTTCAATTCCTAAAAACTCAATATAGCTTAACCCAAAGTAGGATAAAGTGTTATAGGTTCCCCACTTTTCATGATGTCCACCATGGATAGCATGAATTCCTATTTTGCTTAAAGTCTGTAAGGCTTCCTCTGGTTTTCTTAGAAAAATAACTAAGTGATCAAACGAAAGTAACATGTGGAATAACTCCTCTCTTCATACTTTAAATTTAGCTGCTGAATAGGCAATTAGGATGTGGCTTGCATAAGATACGCTAATAACAAATATGATTAAAATAAGAATCCTAAAAAAGGAGCCGGTGGAATGATAATTTTCAATAGGATTGCTTTGTTTTTTGTCATTTTATACTCTGTTACCATTATCGTAAATACCTATTTAGGAGAAAATGAACGGGTACAGTCCAATGTCATTTACTTTTTAATGAATGGGTTTGCTTACATTGTATCAGCATTAGAAGTGGAAAGAGAAAAGGAACTACTGGAAGTATCATAGATCTAGAGGGTTAGTTAATCGAAAAAAAAAGCGACTGCTTATTAGCAATCGCTTTTTTACTATTTTAGTGGGCCTAAATGGACTCGAACCATCGACCTCACGCTTATCAGGCGTGCGCTCTAACCAGCTGAGCTATAGGCCCATTTTGGAGCGGGTGATGAGAATCGAACTCACGACATCAGCTTGGAAGGCTGAGGTTTTACCATTAAACTACACCCGCATTATTATGCTGATTATTAATAGGAAAAATAATGGCGGTCCGGACGGGACTCGAACCCGCGACCTCCTGCGTGACAGGCAGGCATTCTAACCAACTGAACTACCGGACCATATTGCGGGGACAGGATTTGAACCTGCGACCTTCGGGTTATGAGCCCGACGAGCTACCAGACTGCTCCACCCCGCGACAATAGAAAATATTACATTTTGTGCATGCCATTTGTTTGAAGACCGCCCCGATTTCGGAAAGCATATTCAAGCTGTGGCTCAATCGTTGCGCTGTAGATAATTCGAAGAAGCCTATTCGAACGTGCTCCACCCCGCGACAATAGAATATTGATTTGTAAAATAATATGGCGGAGGAAGAGGGATTCGAACCCCCGCGCGGTTTAACCCGCCTGTCGGTTTTCAAGACCGATCCCTTCAGCCGGACTTGGGTATTCCTCCGTACATATATGGTAGCGGCGGAGGGGATCGAACCCCCGACCTTACGGGTATGAACCGTACGCTCTAGCCAGCTGAGCTACACCGCCAAATAGTTATTAAAGTTATGGTGGAGCCTAGCGGGATCGAACCGCTGACCTCCTGCGTGCAAAGCAGGCGCTCTCCCAGCTGAGCTAAGGCCCCATATTATAAAATAGTTCGGACTGGTCGGGAAGACAGGATTCGAACCTGCGACCCCTTGGTCCCAAACCAAGTGCTCTACCAAGCTGAGCTACTTCCCGAAATATAATGGCGCGCCCGAAAGGAGTCGAACCCATAACCTTCTGATCCGTAGTCAGACGCTCTATCCAATTGAGCTACGGGCGCGTATATATGAAAAGTAAAGTGGTGCCGGCGAGAGGACTTGAACCCCCAACCTACTGATTACAAGTCAGTTGCTCTACCAATTGAGCTACACCGGCAAATAATTTGAAAAGTTATATGGTGGAGGATGACGGGATCGAACCGCCGACCCTCTGCTTGTAAGGCAGATGCTCTCCCAGCTGAGCTAATCCTCCATAAATGGTGACCCCTACGGGATTCGAACCCGTGTTACCGCCGTGAAAGGGCGGTGTCTTAACCGCTTGACCAAGGGGCCACTTTAAATCTTGACGCCTAAATCGCCAAAAAATAAAGTTTAGCCTGGCAACGTCCTACTCTCACAGGGACTTTCGTCCCAACTACCATCGGCGCTGAGAAGCTTAACTTCCGTGTTCGGTATGGGAACGGGTGTGACCTTCTCGCCATAGTTACCAGACTATTTTATTTGAGAGTTCGTTCTCTCAAAACTAGATAATGTAGAAGAAAATTCAATAAACATTTGAGTTCGCTTTAAAACTTGGTTAAGTCCTCGAACGATTAGTATCAGTCAGCTCCACATGTTACCACGCTTCCACCTCTGACCTATCAACCTGATCATCTTTCAGGGTTCTTACTAGCTTGACGCTATGGGAAATCTCATCTTGAGGGGGGCTTCATGCTTAGATGCTTTCAGCACTTATCCCGTCCGCACATAGCTACCCAGCGATGCCTTTGGCAAGACAACTGGTACACCAGCGGTGCGTCCATCCCGGTCCTCTCGTACTAAGGACAGCTCCTCTCAAATTTCCTGCGCCCACGACGGATAGGGACCGAACTGTCTCACGACGTTCTGAACCCAGCTCGCGTACCGCTTTAATGGGCGAACAGCCCAACCCTTGGGACCGACTACAGCCCCAGGATGCGATGAGCCGACATCGAGGTGCCAAACCTCCCCGTCGATGTGGACTCTTGGGGGAGATAAGCCTGTTATCCCCGGGGTAGCTTTTATCCGTTGAGCGATGGCCCTTCCATGCGGAACCACCGGATCACTAAGCCCGACTTTCGTCCCTGCTCGACTTGTAGGTCTCGCAGTCAAGCTCCCTTGTGCCTTTACACTCTACGAATGATTTCCAACCATTCTGAGGGAACCTTTGGGCGCCTCCGTTACTCTTTAGGAGGCGACCGCCCCAGTCAAACTGCCCACCTGACACTGTCTCCCACCCCGATAAGGGGTGCGGGTTAGAATTTCAATACAGCCAGGGTAGTATCCCACCGACGCCTCCACCGAAGCTAGCGCTCCGGCTTCTACGGCTCCTACCTATCCTGTACAAGCTGTACCAAAATTCAATATCAGGCTACAGTAAAGCTCCACGGGGTCTTTCCGTCCTGTCGCGGGTAACCTGCATCTTCACAGGTACTATAATTTCACCGAGTCTCTCGTTGAGACAGTGCCCAGATCGTTACGCCTTTCGTGCGGGTCGGAACTTACCCGACAAGGAATTTCGCTACCTTAGGACCGTTATAGTTACGGCCGCCGTTTACTGGGGCTTCGATTCAGAGCTTCGCTTGCGCTAACCCCTCCTCTTAACCTTCCAGCACCGGGCAGGCGTCAGCCCCTATACTTCGCCTTGCGGCTTCGCAGAGACCTGTGTTTTTGCTAAACAGTCGCCTGGGCCTATTCACTGCGGCTCTTCGAGGCTATTCACCTCAAAAAGCACCCCTTCTCCCGAAGTTACGGGGTCATTTTGCCGAGTTCCTTAACGAGAGTTCTCTCGCTCACCTTAGGATTCTCTCCTCGCCTACCTGTGTCGGTTTGCGGTACGGGCACCTTTTATCTCGCTAGAGGCTTTTCTTGGCAGTGTGGAATCAGGAACTTCGGTACTAAATTTCCCTCGCTATCACAGCTCAGCCTTTGCGGAAAGCGGATTTTCCTACTTTCCAGCCTAACTGCTTAGACGCGCATATCCAACAGCGCGCTTACCCTATCCTCCTGCGTCCCCCCATCACTCAAACGATAAAGAGGTGGTACAGGAATATCAACCTGTTGTCCATCGCCTACGCCTTTCGGCCTCGGCTTAGGTCCCGACTAACCCTGAGCGGACGAGCCTTCCTCAGGAAACCTTAGGCATACGGTGGATGAGATTCTCACTCATCTTTCGCTACTCATACCGGCATTCTCACTTCTAAGCGCTCCACCAGTCCTTACGGTCTAGCTTCAACGCCCTTAGAACGCTCTCCTACCACTGACATCTACGATGTCAATCCACAGCTTCGGTGTTACGTTTAGCCCCGGTACATTTTCGGCGCAGAGTCACTCGACCAGTGAGCTATTACGCACTCTTTAAATGGTGGCTGCTTCTAAGCCAACATCCTGGTTGTCTAAGCAACTCCACATCCTTTTCCACTTAACGTAAACTTTGGGACCTTAGCTGGTGGTCTGGGCTGTTTCCCTTTTGACTACGGATCTTATCACTCGCAGTCTGACTCCCACGGATAAGTCTTTGGCATTCGGAGTTTGTCTGAATTCGGTAACCCGATGAGGGCCCCTAGTCCAAACAGTGCTCTACCTCCAAGACTCTAACAACGTGAGGCTAGCCCTAAAGCTATTTCGGAGAGAACCAGCTATCTCCAAGTTCGATTGGAATTTCTCCGCTACCCACACCTCATCCCCGCACTTTTCAACGTGCGTGGGTTCGGGCCTCCATCCAGTGTTACCTGGACTTCACCCTGGACATGGGTAGATCACCTGGTTTCGGGTCTACGACCACATACTCATTCGCCCTATTCAGACTCGCTTTCGCTGCGGCTCCGTCTCTTCAACTTAACCTTGCATGGGATCGTAACTCGCCGGTTCATTCTACAAAAGGCACGCTATCACCCATTAACGGGCTCTAACTACTTGTAGGCACACGGTTTCAGGAACTATTTCACTCCCCTTCCGGGGTGCTTTTCACCTTTCCCTCACGGTACTGGTTCACTATCGGTCACTAGGGAGTATTTAGCCTTGGGAGATGGTCCTCCCTGCTTCCGACCGGATTTCACGTGTCCGGCCGTACTCAGGATCCACTCAGGAGGGAACGAAGTTTCGACTACAGGGTTTTTACCTTCTCTGACGGGCCTTTCCAGGCCGCTTCATCTACCCCGTTCCTTTGTAACTCCATATAGAGTGTCCTACAACCCCAAGAGGCAAGCCTCTTGGTTTGGGCTATGTCCCGTTTCGCTCGCCGCTACTCAGGGAATCGCGTTTGCTTTCTCTTCCTCCGGGTACTTAGATGTTTCAGTTCCCCGGGTATGCCTTCAATACCCTATGTATTCAGGTAAAGATACTGTTCCATTACGAACAGTGGGTTTCCCCATTCGGAAATCTCTGGATCAAAGCTTACTTACAGCTCCCCAAAGCATATCGGTGTTAGTCCCGTCCTTCATCGGCTCCTAGTGCCAAGGCATTCACCGTGCGCCCTTTCTAACTTAACCTAAAAGGTTTATTACTCTATATATAATAGAGAGAAAACTAAAATGGCGATTACTCGATGTTTCTTGACTTTCTTCTTTACGATTATCTAGTTTTCAAAGAACGAAGTTCTGAGAGAAATTGCACTCTCAAAACTAAACAAACAGAAAACAATCAAACAAACATGTTTTGTCTGGCTCATATGTCCAGCTTATATCCTTAGAAAGGAGGTGATCCAGCCGCACCTTCCGATACGGCTACCTTGTTACGACTTCACCCCAATCATCTGTCCCACCTTAGGCGGCTGGCTCCTTACGGTTACCCCACCGACTTCGGGTGTTACAAACTCTCGTGGTGTGACGGGCGGTGTGTACAAGGCCCGGGAACGTATTCACCGCGGCATGCTGATCCGCGATTACTAGCGATTCCGGCTTCATGTAGGCGAGTTGCAGCCTACAATCCGAACTGAGAATGGTTTTATGGGATTGGCTAAACCTCGCGGTCTTGCAGCCCTTTGTACCATCCATTGTAGCACGTGTGTAGCCCAGGTCATAAGGGGCATGATGATTTGACGTCATCCCCACCTTCCTCCGGTTTGTCACCGGCAGTCACCTTAGAGTGCCCAACTGAATGCTGGCAACTAAGATCAAGGGTTGCGCTCGTTGCGGGACTTAACCCAACATCTCACGACACGAGCTGACGACAACCATGCACCACCTGTCACTCTGTCCCCCGAAGGGGAAAGTCCTATCTCTAGGAGTGTCAGAGGATGTCAAGACCTGGTAAGGTTCTTCGCGTTGCTTCGAATTAAACCACATGCTCCACCGCTTGTGCGGGCCCCCGTCAATTCCTTTGAGTTTCAGCCTTGCGGCCGTACTCCCCAGGCGGAGTGCTTAATGCGTTAGCTGCAGCACTAAGGGGCGGAAACCCCCTAACACTTAGCACTCATCGTTTACGGCGTGGACTACCAGGGTATCTAATCCTGTTTGCTCCCCACGCTTTCGCGCCTCAGCGTCAGTTACAGACCAGAAAGCCGCCTTCGCCACTGGTGTTCCTCCACATCTCTACGCATTTCACCGCTACACGTGGAATTCCGCTTTCCTCTTCTGCACTCAAGTCCCCCAGTTTCCAATGACCCTCCACGGTTGAGCCGTGGGCTTTCACATCAGACTTAAAGGACCGCCTGCGCGCGCTTTACGCCCAATAATTCCGGACAACGCTTGCCACCTACGTATTACCGCGGCTGCTGGCACGTAGTTAGCCGTGGCTTTCTGGTTAGGTACCGTCAAGGTACCGGCAGTTACTCCGGTACTTGTTCTTCCCTAACAACAGAGCTTTACGACCCGAAGGCCTTCATCGCTCACGCGGCGTTGCTCCATCAGACTTTCGTCCATTGTGGAAGATTCCCTACTGCTGCCTCCCGTAGGAGTCTGGGCCGTGTCTCAGTCCCAGTGTGGCCGATCACCCTCTCAGGTCGGCTACGCATCGTCGCCTTGGTGAGCCGTTACCTCACCAACTAGCTAATGCGCCGCGGGCCCATCTGTAAGTGTCAGCCGAAACCGACTTTCAGCTTTCCCTCATGTGAGGAAAAGGATTATCCGGTATTAGCACCGGTTTCCCGGTGTTATCCCAGTCTTACAGGCAGGTTGCCCACGTGTTACTCACCCGTCCGCCGCTAACCACCGAAGTGATTCGCTCGACTTGCATGTATTAGGCACGCCGCCAGCGTTCGTCCTGAGCCAGGATCAAACTCTCCAAGAAAGTTGATTAGCTCATTTTGTTACGTTGGCTAACTTCAATTAAGAAGTTAAATATTATTGTTTGTTGACGTTTTTGTTTGTTTAGTTTTCAAAGAACAATTTTGTGCTCTTCATCTGAGCGACTTTAACATCTTAACACGATTAATACTAAGATGCAATATATTTTCTACATTCCCACTTAAGGGATTGAAGAGACAGAAATAAAAATTTCTGTCTTCGCCTGGCAACGTCCTACTCTCACAGGGACTTTCGTCCCAACTACCATCGGCGCTGAGAAGCTTAACTTCCGTGTTCGGTATGGGAACGGGTGTGACCTTCTCGCCATAGTTACCAGACTATTTTATTTGAGAGTTCGTTCTCTCAAAACTAGATAATGTAGAAGAAAATTCAATAAACATTTGAGTTCGCTTTAAAACTTGGTTAAGTCCTCGAACGATTAGTATCAGTCAGCTCCACATGTTACCACGCTTCCACCTCTGACCTATCAACCTGATCATCTTTCAGGGTTCTTACTAGCTTGACGCTATGGGAAATCTCATCTTGAGGGGGGCTTCATGCTTAGATGCTTTCAGCACTTATCCCGTCCGCACATAGCTACCCAGCGATGCCTTTGGCAAGACAACTGGTACACCAGCGGTGCGTCCATCCCGGTCCTCTCGTACTAAGGACAGCTCCTCTCAAATTTCCTGCGCCCACGACGGATAGGGACCGAACTGTCTCACGACGTTCTGAACCCAGCTCGCGTACCGCTTTAATGGGCGAACAGCCCAACCCTTGGGACCGACTACAGCCCCAGGATGCGATGAGCCGACATCGAGGTGCCAAACCTCCCCGTCGATGTGGACTCTTGGGGGAGATAAGCCTGTTATCCCCGGGGTAGCTTTTATCCGTTGAGCGATGGCCCTTCCATGCGGAACCACCGGATCACTAAGCCCGACTTTCGTCCCTGCTCGACTTGTAGGTCTCGCAGTCAAGCTCCCTTGTGCCTTTACACTCTACGAATGATTTCCAACCATTCTGAGGGAACCTTTGGGCGCCTCCGTTACTCTTTAGGAGGCGACCGCCCCAGTCAAACTGCCCACCTGACACTGTCTCCCACCCCGATAAGGGGTGCGGGTTAGAATTTCAATACAGCCAGGGTAGTATCCCACCGACGCCTCCACCGAAGCTAGCGCTCCGGCTTCTACGGCTCCTACCTATCCTGTACAAGCTGTACCAAAATTCAATATCAGGCTACAGTAAAGCTCCACGGGGTCTTTCCGTCCTGTCGCGGGTAACCTGCATCTTCACAGGTACTATAATTTCACCGAGTCTCTCGTTGAGACAGTGCCCAGATCGTTACGCCTTTCGTGCGGGTCGGAACTTACCCGACAAGGAATTTCGCTACCTTAGGACCGTTATAGTTACGGCCGCCGTTTACTGGGGCTTCGATTCAGAGCTTCGCTTGCGCTAACCCCTCCTCTTAACCTTCCAGCACCGGGCAGGCGTCAGCCCCTATACTTCGCCTTGCGGCTTCGCAGAGACCTGTGTTTTTGCTAAACAGTCGCCTGGGCCTATTCACTGCGGCTCTTCGAGGCTATTCACCTCAAAAAGCACCCCTTCTCCCGAAGTTACGGGGTCATTTTGCCGAGTTCCTTAACGAGAGTTCTCTCGCTCACCTTAGGATTCTCTCCTCGCCTACCTGTGTCGGTTTGCGGTACGGGCACCTTTTATCTCGCTAGAGGCTTTTCTTGGCAGTGTGGAATCAGGAACTTCGGTACTAAATTTCCCTCGCTATCACAGCTCAGCCTTTGCGGAAAGCGGATTTTCCTACTTTCCAGCCTAACTGCTTAGACGCGCATATCCAACAGCGCGCTTACCCTATCCTCCTGCGTCCCCCCATCACTCAAACGATAAAGAGGTGGTACAGGAATATCAACCTGTTGTCCATCGCCTACGCCTTTCGGCCTCGGCTTAGGTCCCGACTAACCCTGAGCGGACGAGCCTTCCTCAGGAAACCTTAGGCATACGGTGGATGAGATTCTCACTCATCTTTCGCTACTCATACCGGCATTCTCACTTCTAAGCGCTCCACCAGTCCTTACGGTCTAGCTTCAACGCCCTTAGAACGCTCTCCTACCACTGACATCTACGATGTCAATCCACAGCTTCGGTGTTACGTTTAGCCCCGGTACATTTTCGGCGCAGAGTCACTCGACCAGTGAGCTATTACGCACTCTTTAAATGGTGGCTGCTTCTAAGCCAACATCCTGGTTGTCTAAGCAACTCCACATCCTTTTCCACTTAACGTAAACTTTGGGACCTTAGCTGGTGGTCTGGGCTGTTTCCCTTTTGACTACGGATCTTATCACTCGCAGTCTGACTCCCACGGATAAGTCTTTGGCATTCGGAGTTTGTCTGAATTCGGTAACCCGATGAGGGCCCCTAGTCCAAACAGTGCTCTACCTCCAAGACTCTAACAACGTGAGGCTAGCCCTAAAGCTATTTCGGAGAGAACCAGCTATCTCCAAGTTCGATTGGAATTTCTCCGCTACCCACACCTCATCCCCGCACTTTTCAACGTGCGTGGGTTCGGGCCTCCATCCAGTGTTACCTGGACTTCACCCTGGACATGGGTAGATCACCTGGTTTCGGGTCTACGACCACATACTCATTCGCCCTATTCAGACTCGCTTTCGCTGCGGCTCCGTCTCTTCAACTTAACCTTGCATGGGATCGTAACTCGCCGGTTCATTCTACAAAAGGCACGCTATCACCCATTAACGGGCTCTAACTACTTGTAGGCACACGGTTTCAGGAACTATTTCACTCCCCTTCCGGGGTGCTTTTCACCTTTCCCTCACGGTACTGGTTCACTATCGGTCACTAGGGAGTATTTAGCCTTGGGAGATGGTCCTCCCTGCTTCCGACCGGATTTCACGTGTCCGGCCGTACTCAGGATCCACTCAGGAGGGAACGAAGTTTCGACTACAGGGTTTTTACCTTCTCTGACGGGCCTTTCCAGGCCGCTTCATCTACCCCGTTCCTTTGTAACTCCATATAGAGTGTCCTACAACCCCAAGAGGCAAGCCTCTTGGTTTGGGCTATGTCCCGTTTCGCTCGCCGCTACTCAGGGAATCGCGTTTGCTTTCTCTTCCTCCGGGTACTTAGATGTTTCAGTTCCCCGGGTATGCCTTCAATACCCTATGTATTCAGGTAAAGATACTGTTCCATTACGAACAGTGGGTTTCCCCATTCGGAAATCTCTGGATCAAAGCTTACTTACAGCTCCCCAAAGCATATCGGTGTTAGTCCCGTCCTTCATCGGCTCCTAGTGCCAAGGCATTCACCGTGCGCCCTTTCTAACTTAACCTAAAAGGTTTATTACTCTATATATAATAGAGAGAAAACTAAAATGGCGATTACTCGATGTTTCTTGACTTTCTTCTTTACGATTATCTAGTTTTCAAAGAACGAAGTTCTGAGAGAAATTGCACTCTCAAAACTAAACAAACAGAAAACAATCAAACAAACATGTTTTGTCTGGCTCATATGTCCAGCTTATATCCTTAGAAAGGAGGTGATCCAGCCGCACCTTCCGATACGGCTACCTTGTTACGACTTCACCCCAATCATCTGTCCCACCTTAGGCGGCTGGCTCCTTACGGTTACCCCACCGACTTCGGGTGTTACAAACTCTCGTGGTGTGACGGGCGGTGTGTACAAGGCCCGGGAACGTATTCACCGCGGCATGCTGATCCGCGATTACTAGCGATTCCGGCTTCATGTAGGCGAGTTGCAGCCTACAATCCGAACTGAGAATGGTTTTATGGGATTGGCTAAACCTCGCGGTCTTGCAGCCCTTTGTACCATCCATTGTAGCACGTGTGTAGCCCAGGTCATAAGGGGCATGATGATTTGACGTCATCCCCACCTTCCTCCGGTTTGTCACCGGCAGTCACCTTAGAGTGCCCAACTGAATGCTGGCAACTAAGATCAAGGGTTGCGCTCGTTGCGGGACTTAACCCAACATCTCACGACACGAGCTGACGACAACCATGCACCACCTGTCACTCTGTCCCCCGAAGGGGAAAGTCCTATCTCTAGGAGTGTCAGAGGATGTCAAGACCTGGTAAGGTTCTTCGCGTTGCTTCGAATTAAACCACATGCTCCACCGCTTGTGCGGGCCCCCGTCAATTCCTTTGAGTTTCAGCCTTGCGGCCGTACTCCCCAGGCGGAGTGCTTAATGCGTTAGCTGCAGCACTAAGGGGCGGAAACCCCCTAACACTTAGCACTCATCGTTTACGGCGTGGACTACCAGGGTATCTAATCCTGTTTGCTCCCCACGCTTTCGCGCCTCAGCGTCAGTTACAGACCAGAAAGCCGCCTTCGCCACTGGTGTTCCTCCACATCTCTACGCATTTCACCGCTACACGTGGAATTCCGCTTTCCTCTTCTGCACTCAAGTCCCCCAGTTTCCAATGACCCTCCACGGTTGAGCCGTGGGCTTTCACATCAGACTTAAAGGACCGCCTGCGCGCGCTTTACGCCCAATAATTCCGGACAACGCTTGCCACCTACGTATTACCGCGGCTGCTGGCACGTAGTTAGCCGTGGCTTTCTGGTTAGGTACCGTCAAGGTACCGGCAGTTACTCCGGTACTTGTTCTTCCCTAACAACAGAGCTTTACGACCCGAAGGCCTTCATCGCTCACGCGGCGTTGCTCCATCAGACTTTCGTCCATTGTGGAAGATTCCCTACTGCTGCCTCCCGTAGGAGTCTGGGCCGTGTCTCAGTCCCAGTGTGGCCGATCACCCTCTCAGGTCGGCTACGCATCGTCGCCTTGGTGAGCCGTTACCTCACCAACTAGCTAATGCGCCGCGGGCCCATCTGTAAGTGTCAGCCGAAACCGACTTTCAGCTTTCCCTCATGTGAGGAAAAGGATTATCCGGTATTAGCACCGGTTTCCCGGTGTTATCCCAGTCTTACAGGCAGGTTGCCCACGTGTTACTCACCCGTCCGCCGCTAACCACCGAAGTGATTCGCTCGACTTGCATGTATTAGGCACGCCGCCAGCGTTCGTCCTGAGCCAGGATCAAACTCTCCAAGAAAGTTGATTAGCTCATTTTGTTACGTTGGCTAACTTCAATTAAGAAGTTAAATATTATTGTTTGTTGACGTTTTTGTTTGTTTAGTTTTCAAAGAACAATTTCACCATCGCTCAAAAGCGACTTTATTATCTTACCAAGTTACCAACCGGAAGTCAACAACTTTTTTTAACTTTTTTTCTTGTTTACTGCTGTTTAGCAGCAACAGAAATTAATATTATACTATAATACTAATTTCGTCAATCCCGATTTTTATTTTTTAAAAATAAAATAACAAAATCAATGTTATGTTGCATCAGGAATTACTATGTTACTATCACTTCTCTCATATGTCAACAGCTTTCTTTGTAATTAAAAGAGGGATTCTTCTATTAGATAAGGAATAATATTTCTAGTTGTAATACTAGTGTAAAATAATTTCCACCTTAAGGAGGGCACCAAAACATGGATAGAAACAGATTTTCAGCAATCGCTCATCGCAATCACGCCTATAGTAATCCTATTAATGAAACAAAGATGATGAAAATGATTCAAATGATGTCACTTGAGCCAAACATGAAGGTAATTGATATCGGAGCAGGGAAATGCGAGCTGCTTATTCGTCTAGTAGAGGATTTTAATATTAGCGGTACTGCTATCGAATTATATGATGGCGCCATTGAAGAAGCCAAACTTAAAGCAATGAAACGAATACCTGAAGATCGTATTGATTTTGTTGTGGATGATGCAAGCATTGCTGTCCAGAGATGTGAAGCTGATGTATTTAATATAGGAATTTGTATCGGATCGACTCACGCTTTAGGAGGTCTTGAATCTACTCTTGAAACGATGAAACGTCTCGTAAAGAAAGATGGATTTATTTTAATAGGAGAAGGCTATTGGAAGAAGAAGCCTAGCAAAGATTACTTAGAAGCATTAGGCGGCGCAGACGAATCGGAATTGAAAAGCCATCAGGAGAATGTAATGGTCGCTGAAGAACTTGGACTCATTCCTCTTTTTTCTTACGTTGCAAACGAAGATGATTGGGATGAATACGAATGGCTTTATTCCTCTTCTATAGAAAATTACTGTTTTGAAAATCCGGATGACCCAGATAAGAATGCCATGCTTGAACGAATTCGGAAGTGGCGGAGAACTTATCTGAAATGGGGCCGGGATACACTAGGATTTGGGTTGTATTTGTTCCGGAACAACTAAAACGAAAAGCTCATCACCTTTAATTATAGGAAATTCTTTTATTTGATTATAGCTCTCAAAACTTCTCACAGTGCCCTTAAGTTGCTCTAACTTTTCACAACGGGAATCGTGATTTCTTCACAATTCCCGTACTTATCTCTTTTCCCCTCTCAAAGGCTTTGTGAACCCTTCACAATTCCCATGCCTCTCTCTTTTCCCCTCTCAAAGGCTTTGTGAACCTTTCACAATTCCCATACCTCTTTCTTTTCCCCTCTCAAAGGCTTTGTGAACCCTTCACAATTCCCCTACCTCTCTCTTTTCCCCTCTCAAAGGCTTTGTGAACCTTTCACAATTCCCCTACTGTAAATGTCAAGCTAAGTATGTACATTTTTGATTGTTTAAGAATGTACAAAAATTACTCGTTTTCCTTTTCCAAATGATTTTTAATACGATACGAATCACCAATTATGTTCACAACTGTTGCGTGGTGTAATACACGATCCAATATGGCATTTGCTATTTTTGTATCCTGGAAGACCTCATCCCACTGCTTAAAGCTTACATTTGTGGTTAATATGGTGCTTTTTTTCTCATATCTTAAATCAATTAGCTGGAAGAACAATTTGGCATCCTCACGATCAATTGGTAGATATCCAATTTCATCAATAATTAATAACTTATACTTTCCATAATGCTTTAATCGACTTTCTAAGCGATTTTCTAATTTTGCTCTTTTTAATTGCAGGATTAATTCATTACATTTTATAAAATAGGTACTGGTTCGTTTCTTGGCTGCTGCTATCCCTATGGCTGTTGCTAAATGTGTCTTTCCGACTCCACTAGGTCCCAAGAATACGATATTCTCTTTCTCTTCGAGAAATCGTAATGTTGTAAAATCAAGTATTTGCTGCTTGTTTACTGATGGTTGGAAATTAAAATCAAAATCCTTTATCTCTTTACGGTGGGGGAAGGCCCCCACCTTGACCATTGAATTAACCATGGTTTTTTCACGCATATCGATTTCATAATTTGTTAGTTTTAAGAGTGTGTCTACAAAAGATAATTGATTACTCATACCAAAATCAATCGTTTCACCAAGATGACCAATCATCTGTTTTAATTTTAAATACTCAAGGTTTTGCATTAATTGTTGATAACTACTATTCATTTTTATACACCTCATCAATCGCTCGTAAGTTATTTTTAGCCAGCTCATCAATATCCGGAAAGTGCGGAAGCCCTCTTGAGAGTGCCTCAACGTAGTGTTCTTTTTTATAGTTGAGTTTGATTTCACTGACCTCGTGTTTCGCGATTAACTCCGTGTTATAATAAATATGGATTTGATTATCATATACTTGTAAACCAACGGTTTTCCCTTTGTATTCAGCTGGAACTGAATACTGGTTTGATTTATAAGTAATCATGCAAGCGGAATTGACCTGTACAAGTTTATGGTGGATCTTATAAGAATCTCTTATTTGCTTTCTTGGTAGGGGCAATAAGAGATTTTTTTCTTGTTCAATGGCCAAAATAGGTATTTTCCCTGTACCCTGATGGTAACTGTGGTTAATCCGTTCACAAAGGCTCTGCACAAACGCATGAAGCTCCTCATAATCAAATTTTCCCTGATAGGCATGAATCTCGTCTATCAATTTCATAGGACTTTCAACTTTCCCCTTCGTCCTTGGTCGTCCTGCAATACAAGGCCTTACTTTAAACCCAAAATCCTTTTCAAATTGACCAAAGCGTTCATTCACTACTCCCTTTGAATACTCGGTTCGTGGTTCATCCATTACTGTTTTCATATTATCCGTCACAAGGTTTTTAGGCACTCCCCCAATGGCTTCAAAGCTTTCTGTCAGAAAGGACATCAATACGCTTTGTGACTTTGATATTGTTAAATGAAAGGTTCTAAAACGGGAATGGGACAAAAGAAAAACAGCCACATTTACATAAAGAATTTCTCCATCTTTCGTTATATACCGGATATTCTCCTTCCAATCTATTTGAGCTTGTTCACCCGGAAGGGTTTCATAACGAATTACGGAGTGAACAGTTTCTGTACGTTTCCCCTCACTAAAGTATGCTTGAAACTCTGGTTTACGAGCTATATAAGCTCGAAATGTTGACTGGGAACATTCCAGTCCATGATTATCTTTTAAATACTGCCATAGAACACGTTTATAAAAAAATCTCTGCTTAGACTCTCGGGAAAGCAGTAGCTTTATTACTCCGTAATAATCATCTATCTTAGATTCTCTATCTCGTTTCTTTTGAGGCACATATCCATTAATATATTTATCAACTGTCCTCCGATCTACATTTAATTCTCTAGCTAATTTACTCTTGTTAATTTTCATATTTAAATTCTCCATAAGAAGTTTAAGTTTTGGTAAGTCTGTAAGACTGTTGATTTCAAAATTTGTTGTAATATCTAGTTGAACATACATACTCTCCACCTCGATAAGAGTATGCCATGTACTACCCAAAACTGTACATTCTTATACAATCATTTCTGTACATATTAAAATTAGCATTTATACCCTACCTCTCTCTTTTTCCCTCTCAAAGGCTTTGTGAACCCTTCACAATTCCCATACCTCTCTCTTTTCCCCTCTCAAAGGCTTTGTGAACCTTTCACAATTCCCATACCTCTCTCTTTTTCCCTCTCAAAGGCTTTGTGAACCCTTCACAATTCCCATACCTCTCTCTTTTCCCCTCTCAAAGGCTTTGTGAACCTTTCACAATTCCCATACCTCTTTCTTTTCCCCTCTCAAAGGCTTTGTGAACCTTTCACAATTCCCCTACCTCTCTCTTTTCCCCTCTCAAAGGCTTTGTGAACCTTTCACAATTCCCCTACCTCTCTCTTTTTCCCTCTCAAAGGCTTTGTGAACCTTTCACAATTCCCTCGTTCACTCCTTTCTCCTGCAACAGGCACTGTGAACCTCCCCCCTCCCACCTATTACAGTATCAGGAATTTCACCACTACAGAAAAACTCAAGCCCCATTCAGCTTGAGTTTTTTCCTTCTATACTATAAGAATATCCCGCCATATATTAACGAAGCCATAATCACATAAGCAGGGTGCACCTTTAATTTTTCAAGGAGAAAAAAGCTTACACCAACCAGAATGATTGTTTGAAGCAGCCCTGTATCTGTGTAAGAAGTAGAAAAGAAGCTAAATGCCATTACACCTAGCATAACTGCAATAGTTGGTCGAATATAGTTCGTCATCCTCTTTACCTTCGGAGAGTCTTTATGTCTATATAAAAGACCTAATAAAACGATCATTAATAGAAGCGATGGGGCTACCGTCGCAAATATTCCTACAATAGACCCCAGAACCCCACCTATCTCGTAACCAATATAGCCTGACATTTTCGTAGCAATAGGACCAGGCAAAGAGTTCCCTAAGGCTAACACTTCACTAAATTCCGAGACTGTCATCCACCCGTAATGATCAACTACTTCATTCTCAACTAACGGTATGGAGGCAGGGCCGCCTCCATATCCAACAATTCCTGGTATGAAAAAGGCAAGAAATATGTGCCAATAAAGCATCATCCCACCTCTCTTTCACTGGTTTTATCAACTTTAGAAGCCTTATCTCGCTTCACTAAGGCAAACACTAATATAGCTACAATTAAGATGGCTGGATGCACGTGCAAAAACTCTAATAATACCAAACTAGCAACCACCGTCACCGCTGCACTAATATGTCCTAACGTTTGGTAGGATTTCTTATAAAAATCCCAGGTTAATGTAGCCATCATGACACCAACGACAGGCACAACCGCTTTGGTCATGCCAGCTACCCACGGCAGATCCTTGAATGAAGCTAAGGAGGTGAGCAATATGATCATTAATATAATAGTAGGGACAATGGAAGAGATAATGGCATTTAGCATACCTACATACCCACCTACTCGATAGCCTATATATCCTGCCATTTTTGTATTAATCGGCCCTGGTAGGGTATTCGCTAATGCAAGAACATCCGCAAATTCATCATCCGTCATCCATTTAAAAATTTCTACTACCTCTTTATGAACGAGGGGAATCGAAGAGGGGCCACCTCCATAGCCTAATATTCCGGAACGGAAAAAAGCGATAGATATATCCATCTGTTTCAATATTTATCAACACCTTTTATCAATTTACCAGACAGCAATTGCTCCATCTGTTCTGGATTCTGTTCCGCCTGAAAGCACACCAGTCTTAGGGTCTCTCCAAATGATTTGTCCTCTTCCGAATTCGCCTCCATCTAAGGCTACTTTTACAGCATGCCCCTTTCTTGCGAGCGCACTGGCAATATAGGACGGGAATGTATTCTCAACTAGAATTGTCTTTCCCTCCATCCATTGCCATCTCGGTGAATCTAAGGCAGCTTGCGGATTTAAATGGAAGTCAATAGTGTTCATTATCACTTGCGCATGACCTTGAGGTTGCATATACCCACCCATTACACCAAATGGTCCAACCGCTTCACTATCCTTCGTTAAAAATCCAGGAATAATCGTGTGGTATGTTCTTTTTCCTGGCTCCAAACGATTCTCATGTGTTGGATCTAATGAGAAATCCGCTCCACGGTTTTGCAAGGCTATCCCTGTTCCAGGAATAACAATCCCAGAACCAAAGCCCATATAGTTACTCTGAATAAAGGAAACCATATTCCCTTCCCCATCTGCCGTTGCTAAGTAAACCGTACCGCCTTTTGGAGGTGTACCCGGCTCTGGTGTAAGAGCAGCATCCCCAATCAAGCTGCGTCGAGCTTCCGCAAATTCTTTAGATAACAACTGTTCTGCTGTCACGGACATTTTTTCCAGATCTGTTACATATTTTTTCGCATCAGCAAAAGCCAGTTTCATAGCTTCAATCTGCTTATGATACGTCTCAACTGATTCCTTTTCCTTCAGCTCATATCCCTTCAGAATGTTTAGTGCCATTAAGGCAACGATTCCTTGGCCATTCGGTGGAATCTCCCATACATCATAGCCTCTGTAGTTTACTTTAATAGGCTGGACCCACTCAGGCTTGTAGGCTGCTAAATCTTCCTTAGAAATGAATCCGCCATGTTGCTTGGAAAACTCGTCAATTCTCTCCGCTAATTCTCCGCGGTAAAAACTTTCGGCATTCGTTTCTGCAATCTTGCGTAATGTACTGGCATGACCCTTCGAACTCCAAATCTCTCCTATTTGTGGTGCCTTTCCATCGGGAGCAAAGGTTTCAAACCACCCTTTATATTCATCACCAGTAAATAAATCTTTGAATCTATTAAATGCACTATTCCAGTACTTTCCTAGAATAGGTGTGAGCGGATAACCTTTTTCGGCATACTCGATCGCCGGTTGTAGCACTGCGCTTAACGGAAGCTTACCAAATCGACGGGACAACTCTGCCCATGCTGCAGGTACTCCCGGAACGGTCACGGGAATAAGGCCAAAGGTCGGCATTTTTTCATGACCCTTCTCCTTTACTGCGTCGATTGAAATGCTTTTCGGCGACGGTCCACTCGAGTTTAGTCCATGCAGTTCGCCTTTTGTCCATACAAGTGCGAACGCATCTCCACCGATTCCATTGGAGGTCGGTTCAACCACTGTTAAGCAGGCAGCAGTTGCAATAGCCGCATCAATAGCATTCCCGCCATTTTTTAATATATCTAGTCCGGCTTGGGCCGCTAAAGGCTGTGATGTCGCCACCATGCCGTTTCTGGCAACAGTCGTCATTCTTTGTGATGAATACGGATGATTTAAGTAATCCAAGTTCATCATTCATCCCCCTTTTATACATTCGAATTAATTATTCTGCGATTCAATTCCATTTGTTAATCATTTTACTCCTTTTTATTTACAAACGGAACCATTTTTTCTAAAATTAAATGAGTATAGTAATATGCTGTAAATCTAGGTTAATATAAACATATAAATGGATTGAATCTAGGGGGACGCCGCATGAAAATTGATGAAATCGATCGCAGGATTATCGAGTTACTGGCTGAAAATGGAAGAATGTCATATGTTGATATTGGTAAGAAACTTAATTTATCGAGGGTATCAATCCGCGAGAGGGTAAACCAATTACAAGAAAACGGTATTATCGAGAAGTTCACTGTAGTCATTAATTCTGATAAAGTCGGGAAATCTGTTTCTGCATTCTTCGAGGTCGACTGTGAACCAGCATCCCTTGTCAGCGTTGCCGAAACATTAGCCAATAACCCTAGCGTAGCAAGCTGCTACCAAATGACTGGACCAAGTACCTTACATATGCACGTACTTGTTGAGGACTTTTCACGCTTAGAAAAATTTATTAATGAGGAATTATACAGTTTAGAAGGTATAACAAGAGTTGCCAGTCACATCTTATTGCGTAGGTTTAAGAGTAGGACTGGGTTAAAGTTATAAGCAAACAAAGAAAATGGCATGAACAAATTGTCCATGCCTTCATCCATCATCCAGTTGGCTGTTTCTTTTTTTCAAAAATAGAGGAAAAGTACTTTCTGACCTGTCCTATTTTGTTGTCAGTCGAAGGTTTTGCAAATGGGCCATCCTCCAACCGTGAACTAACATCTAGTTTTGAATCGGGATCCATAAGTTCTGGAGAATACACTCTCTTCCCGCTCATAATGCAACGAATCGAACACGCTAACTCTTCGCTCGGGCTGTCCTTCAATAAATACCCTCTGACATCAGCCTTTAACGCACGCTCTTGATACCCATTCCTTGCAAAGGTAGTTAAAATAATGACCTTGCATCCAAGCGACTTCATAGCCTCTGCTGCATCTAGACCGCTCATTTTCGGCATCTCTATATCCATTAGACACACATCAGGCTGAAATTGTTGGACAAGTGAAAGCGCCTCTTCCCCGTTACGGGCTTGACCGACCACTTCCATATCTTCTTCCAAATCAAGCAGGGAACCCATGGCTGCAAGCAGCATTTCCTGATCCTCTGCTATGACAATTCGAATCATTAGGTTCTCTCCTTATCTGGCAGCTAGTTACATTTTTAAGAAAACCCCCAATACGGGGGTTTCTTTTTATACTTCAGGTTTTGCCTGAACAGAAATACGTTTTTTCGCAACTGCTCTAACCTCTTTAAAACTGACAAAATTCTTGTTATTTTCATCCCATAAGCGGAATCGAAGTGATTTTAAGCTTGTAGCAAGTGTAATTGTTGGTACGTTCTTTAACGGATCCGTAAGATTATGTGCCTCTTCAAGTTTGTAGTTAGGCACTCTTGGGCTTAAATGATGCACATGGTGGAAACCAATATTACCTGTCAACCATTGCAAAACTTTTGGAAGCTTGTAAAATGAACTTCCTTCCACTGCTGCTTTTACATATTCCCAATCCTTATCTTCTTCGAAATAAGAATCTTCAAACGTGTGCTGTACGTAGAACAACCAAATGCCTGCGGCACCTGAAATCATGAAAATCGAACCCTGTACCAAAAGAAATGACTGCCAGCCAATTGCCCAGCATAATAGCGCATATAATGCAACGATTAATATATTCGTTAAATAAGTGTTGTTGCGTTCCTTCTTTTTCGCACCTTTACGATTAAATCTATTTTTTAAAAGGAAAACATAAATCGGACCTAAACCAAACATTACCAATGGATTACGATAAAAACGATACGCTAATCGTAGGCTTAGCGGTGCTGCCAAATATTCATCGACTGTAAGTGTCCAAATATCACCTGTACCACGCTTGTCCAGGTTACCACTAGTTGCGTGATGCACAGAATGCTCATGTCCCCATTGGTCAAACGGGAAGACTGTTAAAACACCCATAATAGTCCCAACAAAACGGTTGGCACGGCGGTTTTTGAAAAAAGAGTGATGTGTACAGTCATGAAAGATAATGAACATTCGTACCAAAAACCCGGCAGCCAAAATGATTGGCACTAAAGCAAGCCAATAAGAAACAGAAAGACTAATATACGCTAGGTACCAAAGAATTACAAACGGAGCGACCGTATTAATGATTTGCCAAATACTTTCTTTTGTCGTTGATTTTTCAAATGGAGCCACTTGTTTTCGTAAATTTTTTGTATCTTGTAAGGTCATTTTTTTGAATTCCCTTCCTTTAATTGTGTTGTTAAAGTAAGTATAGTGGAATGTCATAGAGCTTGTTAGTATCAGGTGTCATGTACAGACCATGATAAATGTCATATATAAGGTGAAAATGTTGAAAACGGAGCCATTTTTCTGTTCGTATATTTTTATTTTTTCTAGTATAATGAACCAATTCAGCTATCGGTAAATAATTATTTCTTTTCGAGAAATCTTATAGATATGTCGGATAATCCAATAAGAAGAGGTTAGTTCATGAGTGAGAGAAGTTTTGAGGAATATCATTTAAGTGAAGAAATAAAGAGAGCACTATCTGTTTTAAAATACGAAGAACCGACAGAGGTTCAGGGTAAAGTCATCCCTTTAGCATTGAACAATCAAGATCTCGTTGTAAAGTCACAGACTGGTAGTGGCAAAACAGCTTCCTTCGCCATCCCCATTTGTGAAATGATTGATTGGGAAGAAAGAAAGCCGCAGGCCTTGGTTCTTACTCCAACAAGGGAGCTTGCCGTTCAAGTTCGTGAGGATATCACGAATATAGGAAGATTCAAAAGGATAAAAGCGCTCGCCGTTTACGGAAAAGAGCCTTTTTCAAAGCAACGAGAAGAATTAAAACAAAAGACTCATGTTGTTGTTGGTACCCCTGGCCGGGTCATGGACCATATTGACAGAGAAACCTTAGCTTTAGACGAAATAAAGTATCTGATTATTGATGAAGCAGATGAAATGCTGAACATGGGGTTTATTGATGAGGTAGAGGCTATCATTAAAGAACTCCCTGTAAACAGAGTAACGATGGTATTTTCCGCTACTTTGCCAAAGGATGTGGAAGCTCTCTGCCACCGGTACATGGAAAATCCAACTAACATTGAGATTGAGGCAACAGGTATGACAACGGATACCATTGAGCATCGTGTCTTGGAAGTGAAAGAGGAAGACAAGCTTTCATTACTAAAAGATGTGACCGTCGTTGAAAATCCGGACAGTTGCATTATTTTTTGTAACACAAAAGAGCATGTCGATACCGTCTATGCTGAATTGGACGGAGCCAATTATTCCTGTGAGAGACTCCATGGTGGACTTGAACAGCAGGATCGTTTTGCCGTGATGGATGGGTTTAAAATGGGGAACTTCCGTTATCTAATAGCTACTGATGTTGCGGCACGGGGTATTGATGTTGATAATGTATCGCTAGTTTTCAATTATGATGTGCCTATGGAAAAAGAAAGCTATGTCCACCGTACGGGTAGAACGGGTCGTGCGGGCAAGCAAGGAAAAGCATTTACATTTGTGACTCCGTATGAAGAGAAATTCCTTCGTGCCATTGAACGGTATGTTGGTTTTGAGATTCCAAGAATGGACGCTCCTACTCAAAGGGAAGTCGCTGGTGGAAAAGAAGCTTTTGAAGAAAAAATCAGCGGTCGCCGTGTGGTTAGAAACAATAAAACTGCTCGAATCAATCAGGGTATTATGAAACTTCATTTCAATGGTGGCAAAAAGAAGAAGCTTCGCGCAGTCGATTTCGTTGGGACCATTGCTAAAATCCCTGGCGTGACGGCAGATGATATCGGCATCATCACAATCCTTGATCAGATGTCTTATGTGGATATTCTTAACGGAAAAGGCTCACTCGTCATCCAGGCGATGGAGAATACACCTGTCAAAGGTAAGAAGTTGAGAGTGAGTAAGGCGATTAAATAATGTATTTTTAAAAGCGAACAGTGCTGTGTGCACTGTTCGCTCCTTTATTTACAAGTATTCCTTTAGTTTTGCCTTGGTTTCTTCGTCCGCAAAGGAAGCCTCCACACTGTCGAGATAAATCTTCTTATAATCCTCTTCACTCATGTTGAACTCATCAAATACAATCGTACATTCCTTAGCCATCGTTGTATCAGACACCGTTCTGTTATCAGTATTAACGGTTACCTTGATGCCATCCTTATGAAAATTATAAATAGGATGCTCGCTGTATTGGTCTACTGCTTTGGTTTGGACATTACTAGTTGGACACATTTCAAGGACTACTTGTTTATCCTTCACCACATCGTAAGCTTCCGCACAATCTTTAATAAAGACTCCGTGCCCGATTCTTTCTGCCCCTAGCATCTCAACCGCTTCAAGGACATTTTTCCCCACACCCGTTTCACCCGCATGAATCGTTACTCTATATCCATATTCTCTCGCTAAGGCAATTGGCTCAACGAAATCACTACAGAACCCTTCCTCTTCAGACGCGCATAAATCGATGGCCACAACTCCTTTTCCAAGGAATTGCTTCCCTTTTTCCACCACTTCAAATGCACTTTCAGCTGACATTGTCCGCATGCAGGATAGAATGATATTGCCATGGATATCGAACAATTCTTCAGCCTCTCTCATTCCATCGATGACACTTTGGATGATTACTTCAACCGTTAATCCCTTAACAGTATGAAGCAATGGAGCAAAACGAACCTCCATGTATTTCACATTTTCCTTTGCAGCATCTTCAAATAATTCAAAGGTAATTCTCTTTAAGTTCTCTTGTGACTGCATAACTAAATTTGGGAGAGCAAAACGCTTCAAGTATTCATCTAAAGATTCACAGTCTAACGGCGCAATCAGCTCTTGCTGGATCTCGTCTTTATCCATCGTTGGCAGGCCGATGCCATCTTTCTTAGCTATATCAATAATAGTTTCTGGTCTAAGGCTGCCATCTAAGTGGCAGTGTAATTCTATTTTAGGTAAGATAGTAAAATTCATAAGATGTAACCCCCTGTATATTTTTAGAGTAAAAAAAAATTCCTGACTACGAAGAAAATACACATACATGTACATTCTTCGTAATCAGGAATTATTGGTTCCTGGTAGAGACCCCCAAACCATATCTTTGGAGTTATACGAACTTTGCTTATTTCATTGAGTCAAGATTAATAGAGATTGTTTTGATTGTCAAGACCATTCCTCAAATTACCCAGTGGCCAATTTCCATTCTTCAGTGTTTTGTTTAGAATAGAGCTCTTTGTAGTATCCGTTCCGTTTCAATAGACTTTGATGGTTCCCGCTTTCTATAATTCTTCCATTTTTGACAACAAAAATCATATCAGCATTGAGGATCGTAGAGAGTCTATGAGCAATCATAATAATCGTCTTATCATTTTCGAATTGGTAAACGGATTCTTGAACCAGTTTTTCACTTTCATTATCTAGAGCACTAGTGGCTTCGTCTAAAATAATGATGGACGGATTTTTCAAGAAAACACGCGCAAGCGCCACTCTTTGTTTTTGTCCGCCTGAAAGCTTTACTCCTCTTTCACCAATTTCCGTATCGTAGCCATTTGCCAGTGCCGAAATAAAATCATGGGCAAAGGCCTTCTTGGTAGCCGTATAGATTTCTTCATCTGTCGCATCCAGCTTTGCCATTTTAATATTATCCTTAATCGACGTGCTGTAGAGAAAGTTATCCTGTGTGACAATCCCCATCTGCTCCCTCAAACTGGCGATGGAGTAATCCTTGATATTGACTCCATCGATAAGTACTTCCCCTTTGATAGCATCGTACATTCTCAACAGCAGTTGCAGGATGGTACTCTTACCACCTCCGCTCTCACCGACAAACGCATACGTTTTTCCTTTTTCAAGCGTCAATGATACGTTGTTAATAATATTATTTTTTCCATCATACGAAAAAGTGACATTATTTAGCTTAATAGATTGTGTAAACTGGTTTAATGGAACCGGGTTTTCTTTTTCTATGATGGTTGACGGTGTGTGGAAGAAATCAAAGATCCGTCCTAATGCCACGCTCCCCTCTGTAATGGCCGGGTACGCATTGACTAAAGCTGCCACCGGGCTTCGCATCTTATCAACATAAGAAAAAAAAGCAATTAGACTACCAACCGTTAAGCTTCCATCGATGACAAAAAGACTCGCCACGATTGCCACTATAAATGGGGTCATATCACTGAGGACATTGACAAGGGCTAACATGACTGCGTTTATTTTTGCATGTTGATCTGTCAGTTTATCAAAATGGTGTAAATGCTGATTCAACTCTTCTTTATCGCGTTTTTCTGCGGCAAATAATTTGGATAGAAAAGCGCCTTGGATTTTTTCAAAAATAAATCCGCTCATGACCGACCGGTACTTCATCATATTACGGGTGGACTGTTTAAACCTTTTTGATAGAAAGTGCGCTAGAATAAACTGGACACCCACCAATACTACCGATAGGATCGCTAACTTCACATTAAGGGTGAGCATCACCACGATAACAAACAGCAATACGACCATTTCAATCCAAACGTTACCGAATACTGCGGTTAAAAAGCCTCTTACTTTTTCAATATCATCAAAAAAACGTGTACCTATTTCACCGCTTTTGTTCTCAACAAAATATTTGGCATCCAAGGAATGGACCTTTTGAAAAGCGTCCTTTCGAAGCTGTTTGATGATGTTGTTGTTAGCCTTATGAATGCAAAACTGCCTTACATACTCCATGGGTGTCCGAATCAGAAGGAGTATCAGAATCATGCCTGCAGCAATGTACAAAAGCTGCTCTAGCATTTCCGACCGTGACAGGGATTCATTTTGAAGCAGCTGATCGAAGATATATTTTAAAATCAATGGAACGAACAAGGGAATCAGGAATCGAAACAGGCTCCCAACGAAGCCAATGAGATAATAGCGCCTCATTTGTTTAACATAGGGTAAAAATAACTTAAATTCTTTCATGAGATAAAACTCCTTTCATACGCGGACATAGGCATGACTCAAGCCTCGGATGTATGTGCTATACAACAGTAACCCGCGGTTATCCGATAGTTAACTAGCTTTATGCTTTCATTGTACGGTCAAATACTACCTTACAACCCGCATACTTTTGGTAACAGCCCCGCATGTTTTTGCAGGGTCCTTCGAAATCTTTGCAAAAAAATCCGCCATATGGCGGATTTAGTATATATCTCGATTTCACAGGTGGTTACATAGGCTGAATCAACTGTTGATACAAAAATTTAGCATCCTCTCCTACCCCTAAAAGCAAGGCTGAACCTCTGCGGTACTGCCAAGGCAATCCCAGGAAGTACAATCCTTCTATTTCCGTTACTCCTCTTTTATGTTGTACTTTATCGTTATGATCTAAAAGATTCGGAATTTCTACCCACGAGTAGTCCACTTTGAAACCAGTTGCCCAAATAATATTCTGCACGTTAATTGTTGACAGATCCTCAAACTGAATCTCATTTTTCATGATGGATCTTGTTCGGGACTTTAGGATTATCTTTTTGTCTTTTAATTTCTGTTTTAACTCAAAACCAAATATCGGATCGGGCTGACTTTGAACTTTTTTCCCAATAATGGAATCTCGATTGGCATGCAAAATACCGAGTATATCAAACCACCAAAAAATACTCTTACCCGCTATATTCAACGGAAGAAAACGTATCTTATGGCCAACGGATAAATATGTTTCATAATGGTTTGATAGTTCGACTGCTATTTGAGCGCCAGAATTGCCACCACCTACAACTAAAACAGGGCCATCATTTAGCTGAGCAGGGTTTTTATATTCAGAAGAATGGAGTTGAACTACTTGTAGTGGAAGCTCTTGTGCAAATGATGGAATTCTAGGAGTGTGAAAAGGGCCAGTAGCTATGACAACTTTCTTGGTTTTAATGATGGAGTCTGATGTTGCTATGATAAATGTATCGTTTTGTTTGTTGACTTTTTGGACATCGCACGAAAATTCTATAGGTAAATCAAAAGTTTTAGCATAATGTTCTAAGTAATCGGCAATTTCATCTTTGGTTGGAAACCCTGATGGATCGCCCTTTAAAGTCAATCCAGGCAGCGCACTGTATGACCTTGGTGTAAATAAGACAAGTGAGTTATACCGATTCCGCCAGACATCACCGGCGCTGTTATTGCTATCTACTATTTTAAAAGATAAAGAGGATTGCTTGAGGAAATAGCCCATGGATAAACCTGCCTGCCCTGCACCGACCACAACCACATCGTAAATCATATATATCACTCCTTTTTGAGCACGTTCGGATACCGTTATTTATACTATTATACTATTTTTTCCAAATTATAAAAAACTACTGGACGTTCCCAGTAGTTTCACTGCTTAAATCGGATTCATTACGTATGGATAAACCAAGGTAGCAGCGGTTGTTCTTGCAGCGCCTTCTCCCATTAGCCCCCCTACGAGATGGAGCGACATATCGATTCCTGCTGATTGGCTATGCTTATTCTTTTATCTCTATTACAAACGGGAACGCTCTTACTGTTCCATTTTGTTTAAACTCCGCCCAAATCTTGTAGATACCAGGCTTTTCAAAGGTTGTTTCAAAGATGGGCTCCTTCTCATTTGACGGATGAACATGAAGAAACTCTTTACCGTATTCATCAAGAATCACAACATGACCCATTGCCCCTAAATAGGGAGTCAAATTCGTTTGGTCTAAGTCGAAGGATAGTGTTACAGGTTCTCCGACCTTAAATGTACTGACCTCTAATGTGACCGTTTCTCCATCTACCTTTTTGCTAAAGGTTGTGTCTGGGATCAGCTCATGCCCGTGTGTTGAAGCGCTTGGATTACCCACGATAAAGGAAACAGGCTCTACTTTATATGCGAAATTCTTCGGTTTTATATCAATAAAGGCTTTATAAAACCCTTCTGGAAGATTGTTTTCAATCGTGAACTCACCTTTGCCAGTTCTCTCTGGGTGCACGTGGTAATACTTCTGCAGCTGTTCATCGACGATAATGAGATGCAACTCCTTCTCATGATTGATTTCCAGCTCGTCTACCGGATTTCCCGCTTTGTCCTTTAAGAAAATACTAATTGTCTTTTGATCATTTAGTACAAATGCATTGATCTCACTACCCTCATGGTTCGTTTCAGAAGAGGCTCCATGAGCATGGCCGCCGCTGTCACCACTTTCTCCCGTTTCATTGTGAGCTTCCTCATCCATTTTCATAGCTTGCTTTCCGTGCTCCTCAGTCTGAGCCGCCGTATTTTTATCCTCAGCAAACCATTTATCATATGCCTCAAATCCAAGGATCACGACCGTCACATAGAGAATCCCTGCTAATGCCCACTTAATCATGCCATCCACTCCTATTTTTGGGGACAGTCCCCCGCTGCTTTAAAGCAGTGGGGGACTGTCCCCAATTTTTACACACTTCTTAATGCATCTATCGGGTTCAGCTTTGATGCTTTTCTTGCTGGCGCAATGCCAAAAATAATACCGATGCCTGCAGAGAAGCCTAGTGCCAACAATACGGTATAGGTTGATAGCGCGAAGCTTGCGCCAATTAGTGTGCATACTCCCAAGGCAATTAACACGCCTAGCAAGAAGCCTATGGCTCCGCCAAAGAGTGACAAGAATACCGCTTCTAGTAAAAACTGCTGTTGAATCCGTTTTGGTTCTGCACCGAGGGCCTTCCTTAATCCAATTTCTGTGGTTCTTTCAGTTACAGACACCAGCATCATGTTCATGATTCCAATTCCACCCACGACCAGCGAAATGGATGCGATTCCTCCAAGCATAAGAGATAGCATTGTAGTGATCTTATTAAACGATGCCAACATATCCTGCATATTCATCACGGTAAAACTATTATCCTTGTAATTGAACGCCTGTTTTAAGACTGCTTCAATATCTTCCGTTATTTTTTCAGAATGATTGGAGTTACCCATATATACGTCCACACTAGAAATATATCCTGTTTCAAGAATGCTCATTGAGGTGGTGTAAGGTATGATGACTGCATCGTTATTCGAGGAATCTGAAAAGCTATTAGATTTCTGAAGGGTTCCGATGACCGTGTAAGTGACACCAGAAATTAGCAGCTTTTTACCCACGGGGTCTTCTCCCCAAAATAAATCGTTTGCTATATTGGCGCCAATAAGGCAAACGTTATTTTTATTTTCGATATCAAGAATCGTTAGTCCTCTTCCCGTTTCAACCAAGTCTTTATTCTTTGAAAAATACACATCATTCTTACCCTGAACTGAGACATCTGTTTTTTCATTACCGTTATATACAACCGTAGTACTTCCTGAAAGAGTAGGAGAAACGCCAGCGACATCCTCGATTTCCGCAAGCTTTTGAATGTCACTGTCAATTAACCCCTGCTTTAAGGGTGTCCCCATTGCTTGAACCGTTATTTTATCTGCACCAAAGGAGGAAAACTCACTTGTCATTCCATTCATCGCACCTTTAACTATAGTGATCAATGCAATAATGGATGCGACACCAATCACAATTCCCAACATGGTAAGGAAGGAGCGCATTTTGTTATGGATGAGATTCATCCATGACATCTTAAGATTCTCCTTAAACATATACAGGCTCCTCTCTCAGTTTGCCGTCTAAAATGTGAACAATCCTGCTAGCATTTTTGGCAATCTCGATATCATGTGTAATCATTATGATGGTTTTTCCTTCTTGATGAAGCTCATGAAAAAGCTCCATAATTTGCTGACCCGTTTTTTGATCCAGCGCTCCAGTTGGTTCATCTGCCAATAATATAGTGGGTTCCGTTACCATCGCTCTTGCAATAGCCACCCTCTGCTGTTGTCCTCCAGAGAGCTGATTCGGCCGGTTTTGTAATTTTTCACCGAGCCCCACTCTAATGAGCATTTCACTGGCCCTCCGTCTTCTTTCCTTTTCAGCCACCCCCGCATATATAAGAGGCAGCTCCACATTTTGAATGGCACTCAGTCTAGGAAGAAGTTGAAATTGTTGAAACACAAATCCAACCTCCTTGTTACGAATCGCTGCCAACTCAGATTCACCTAGCTCATCAACCTTTTGATTCGATAAAAAATAATCTCCGTTTGTCGGTGAATCGAGACAACCGATCAAGTTCATCAGTGTGGACTTTCCTGAACCTGAAGGTCCTAAAATCGCGACAAAATCCCCTCTATTTACTGTTAGATTAATATTATTTAAAACGACTTGTTCTTCCTCACCCATTACATAGGTTTTGATTATTCCATTCATGTTAAGAATTTGCTCACTCATTATTAGTTCCCTCCCTGCATCATGTCTGCATGAGAAACCTCTTTATCAGCAGTTGAAATGATGACCTCGTCACCAACACTTACTCCATCTTTTATCTCAATCGTCGTTCCGTCGTTCATACCGGGTTGAACATACTTTTTCTTCGTCATTCCTTTTTCTAATGGAATGACTACGTACGGTTTATTTTTACTATCAAATTGAATGGCTTTCATGGATAAGGTAACTACACCCTTTGCATGTTGCTTTAATATTTTCGCCTCTGTACTCATTCCGACTTTGATTGCTTCGTCTTTAGCAAGATCAATGGTTGCGGTAAAATAGGAAACCCCATTTTCATTGGTTGCTTCTTTTGAAATGGTAGAAACTGTTCCTTTTATTTCTTTTTCAAGCGCATTGATTGTTACATTGACCTCTTGACCTACTTTTAAATATTTTAGGTCGTATTCATCTACCTTTACGTTTGTTTGTAAAACCGAATAGTTAACGATATCGAGCAGTTGGGCCCCAGCCATCACCTGCGTGTTTTTCTCCACATGGATTTTCGAAATCTCCCCGTCTAATGTAGCCTTTATTTTGTCTCCCTGTTTCGTTATCACCAATACGTCTCCATTTTTTATTTGGTCGCCAACTTTAACTTTAATTTCTTTAATTTGAATGGCCTCTTCACTCGTAATTGTCTTCCTGTTTTTTGCTTCTACTGCTCCGGAAAAGCTGTAATAGGTAGTAATGTCACCCGTTTGTGCTTTTTCTTTTTCAACGTTGCCTAATCCCTTCGGCGTAAAAAACACCGCTGAAATCATTGAGGCAACAATGATCCCTACAATCGACCAAATCACGATCTTTTTCTTGCTCTTCTTTTTTTGCTTTGTATTCATTTTTCCAACCTCCGATTGTATTATTGTCCTTATTCCGTAATCCGACTAAGTTTTTTAACATTTATTGGATGATTACATTGTACGGAGTTTCCAATCCTTCAAAACCGCAGACTTTAGGAGACCCCACGCAGAATTTTGTGGTAACACCGCATGTCTTTCGCAATATTCGGAATTACTCCAGAAATGCGCAAAAAAACCTTAACTCGACAGGTTAAGGTTTTTACATATGGATTGTATTTTTCTTCTGAACTTGTTGGGACCATAACACGGCGCCACCAACAATGATTACGGCAACTAGCAGGATAATTAAATACCGCGGTAAGAACAATACCGCTATCGCAAACCAACCAAACAGAAGCAAGAGCGGGCTGGTTGCTCTAAGTAACATATAAGAAAATCTCGACCAGCCAGATCGAATAAACGGTGTGGCTTCCAATAATAAAATGGTTGGGTTCATAATGATTCCATAAATAAGCGGGATCGCTATATAATTTGGAAAATCCATACCCATACATTTGCCAATGAGATAGATTAATCCAGCGCTCAATGCCTGCATGAAATAATCAATGTGCGCAGATTTTAGTTTCTTGGGGTTGGTAAACGTTTTTCTCAATAAAGGATTCTTTTGATAATGAACAGCTGCTAGCGGCAGCGACAGTACCAGCCCGATCATAAAGGAGAATAAACCCCATTGCAGAATAACAACATTCATTTTGTTTCATCCTTTCAATTATTGTTTTAATAAAACCTCATGATGAAAAAAGCCACAATAAAATCAAACACAGCACACAATGGTGGAAACCACCTTACAACACTCGTTTTTATCAATTTAGGATGGTGTAGCATATCCCATATTCCGTGAAGAATGAAGCCTACCCCAACCCAAATAGGAGAGTACAGCAAGCCCAATAAGGCAAAATTAAAAAGCACCAACGACACTGCAAATTCAACAGATATCCATTTTATGCGTGAATCTGACAGTGCAGCTCCTGCATAAACGCACGCTGTATAAGCAAGAAAAAGAGTAAATAATTGATACGATACCGGCATTGTAAATGTGTAAAACAATCTAATAGTTAGCAATGCTAATAGCACACCTGTAACTATATTTCTTAAATTTGAATTCATTACCAAAACCTCCTTTGCTAATATGTAACCATCATATTCCAGGAAAGGTCTTCCTTTCGCGCAAACAATGAAGTCAAACACGCAAAAAATTGAGGGTCCCCCGAACTACGCCTCCTTTTTTGCACAAAAAAGCCAGGCATTTAGCCTGGCTCTGGTATTTCCCTTTCGAATTATGTGTTAATTACCTCTTGAAGTACCTTTAAAATTACCATTTTTATATGATTCCCTTTTTACTCGTCACTTTCGATGTTTTACTTGTCTAAAGTATGATTTATTCGTCTATTTTCTATTTTACTCGTCAAAAAACCCATTTTACTTGCCAACTACTACACTACACCCACGCCTCAATAAAACAACACCACAATTATCAAAGAATGTGGTGCAACAGAATTATATACTTTCTTATCTTTTAAAAAAATAGCCGGTAGTCACCGGCTTCCTTCGTCAAATTAATATAAATCTTCATTTGGTAAAATACCTAAAGCTTTAGACTTTTTAATGGCTTCCACCCGGGAATTCACATTTAGTTTTTGAAATAGTTCTGTCAAACTGTATTCTAATGATCGCTGACTAATTAATAGTGTTTTAGATATCTCTTTGTTACTATGTCCCTTTGCCAATTCGCGGAGTAGTGTTTCTTCCTTTTTACCTATCGTGGTCTTTTCATTTGTCTTATCCCCTTGAACCACAATCTCCTGACGTCTAAGCTGTTTTAATAGATGCATAGGAACGATGGCTTCCTTCCTTGCTGCACTGCGAATGGACTGAACCAATTGCTCCCGTGTTGATGTTTTCGCAACAAAACCGGATACCCCTGAATCCATCAGCAAATTAAAATGCGGGGCAATATCAAATCCGGAATAGATTAATATCACGGCATCGGGAACATCCTCGAGCACTTTCCGTGTTAAATCAGCCCCATTGATATTAGGCATATACAAGTCAAAAAGAATCACATCAAATGTCTTCAAACGAACTAAGTCTGGGACACAATACACGTCCGTTTCAATGGTAACATTCATATCCGGCTCTGCCTCTATCAACATTTTTGTCCCTTCGACGACTGACCGATGATCATCAACCAACAATATTTCCATAGTAATCACCTTTTTGCTTTGTTGTAGTTGGCAGGGTAATATTCACGTGAAAACCTTGCCCTGTTGCGGAATGTACACTTATCTCTCCATCTAAACTAAGAACTCTGTTTTCAATACCGGCAATACCCATATGTTTAAAGGAGCCTTCCATTCCAGATAAATCTACTCCAACCCCATTATCATCATAAGAAAAATAAACCTTTTCCTGATTACTTGCCAGCTTCATGGTAACTTTCGATGCCTTTGAGTGTTTCGTTGCATTATTTAATAGTTCTTGAACAATTCGATATATCCCTAAAATTTGGTCTTCATGAAGAGAGGTTTGCATGCTTACAGAATCAAATTCTATCTCATAATTGGAAAACATCCGTGCATATGAAAAGAGGCTCTTTAATGATTCTACTAATCCCATTTTCAGAAGAAATGGGGGTCGTAACTCATTACAGGTAATGCGAATTTGATGAATTGCATCCAATAAACCCTCCTCAATTTGCACCAATTCTTCTTTAATCTCCTTGTTTAATAAAGAAGTTGAACGAAGGGATTCAAGCTTGCGATACCAGATAATGAGATCTTGCAAAACGGTGTCATGCAAGTCACTCGACAGGGACGCTCTTTCTTTTTCTGACAGTCTAAATAAAAGTCGTAACATCCATTTAGGCGTTTCATTATAAGTAGCCAAATCCTCCATGCGTTTCATTAGGTCTTCAATGAATTGAAGATTATCATAGAGAATCGTAACATAGTGAACAGCTGTTTCGAGCCACTCCTCTTCCATTTTAAGCAAGACTTCCTTGAAGCGAATCCTTAGGTATATGAGCTGTTCTTTCTCACCAATTTTAATCCACTTCTCATGCAAATCTCCGTCATACGGTTCTTGACCTCTTGGTATTTCTTCAATGGAAGCATCCGTCACGGGTAAGACACTCTGTACCTCATCGATAAGCCGACTTTCTAAGTCTGATACCTTCATAACATTGGCAAGGTCATTAGAAAAACGATTAATACTTTGCTGGAGCGTTTTGTATCTTTCTTCGCTTAAGATGAGTTCCCGCTCCTCCTGTTTCCGTTCCGTAATATCCTTAACGATTCCATGGACACCATTTAGTTCTCCAAAAAGAAAGATAGGCACAAAGGTAATGTGGACAATTCGTTCACCAATAGTAGACCGAACAATTCGGCATTCCACATCTCCTGGCTCTCTCCTTTGGATCACGTCAGAAAGAACTTGAAACACTGGTAAATGATCTTCATCATGAATTAACCCGATAAAACAACGATCTGGCAGCTGTTCCATTTGAATACCAGTTATTTTTTCAAAAGCCTGGTTGGCATTTACAAAATTCGCTTGTAAATCGATTGAAAATACCCCATCTAAATTGTTCTCAAATAAGGACTTATACCTTTGCTCGCTTTCTTCAATCACAAGCTCCGACCGTTTTTTCTCCGTGATGTCTAAAATTATGCTATCAAGTCGTTCTACTGCTCCTGTCTTATCGAGGTAGGGTTGGACGATTAACTGACCCCATTTTGTTTCTTTTTCCATATGGATAAAACGAATGAGTTTGTTCACGGGTAATCCCTTGTCTAACGTTTCTTTTGCTTCCCCCATGAGCATACGATTATCATCAGGGTGAATGTGGTCATGCATACGAATCGGTCTATTCATGAGTTCATGCCTGGGAATACCTGATATTTTTTCAATACTTTCAGAACAAAAGGTTAAATAGCTAAAATCCTTATCTGTTGACCAAACTGCTGCATTCACGCTTTCGAGGATATTTTCCAGGAGCTGCTCTGCCATTTTCCGCTCGGTTACATCTCTTACGACAGCTACCACATACTTTACATTCCCAAAACTATCTAGTACGGGTTTGACTTTTGTTTCAGCATACAGGGTAGACCCCTGGGAATGGATCACGCGATATTCCAATGTGACTTGCATCTTCGTTTGAACCACCTGAAGATGTTTGGACCGAACATAGTCTCTGTCTTCTGGATGAATGATATTAAATGCATCCATCCCCTCGTATTGGTCAATGGTGTAACCTACTAACGATTCTATGGATGGCGAAACATATCGGACAATTGATTTATTATCAACCATGACGATCGCATCTGTCATGTTATCGGCGATAATTTTGTACTTTACACCCTCACTTAGAACATCATCACTGCTATTGTAATTCTGACCTTTATCCACCGGCACTTCCCCTTTCCCAAATACACCTACCAATATCATCCTATTTATCATTATTATAATCGAGGATGAATCTATCACACACGCAAAAATATGGGGAAAGTCCGCAATTTATGTATGGATACCAAGTTTAAAACTCCAATTAATAAAGTCATTCTTGAAGGGAATACTACTCCTATTTAGTTAAAATGTGGGAGGATTGAAAGTGACGAGAGAAAATGCCTTATCCATTTTCGCTTTAGGCGGAATTAATGAAATCGGAAAAAACATGTATGTTGTTCAGTACGGAGACGACATTGTGATTATCGACTGCGGTGGAAAGTTTCCTGATGAAAGTCTACTTGGAATTGATTTGATTATCCCAGATATTACTTATTTAGAAGAAAACAGGGAGAAAATACGCGCTTTAGTGGTGACCCATGGCCATGAGGATCATATCGGCGGTGTTCCTTATTTTTTTAAAAAATTAAACGTCCCTATCTATGCCACCAACTTCACCTTAGGTTTAATCGAATTAAAGTTAGATGAGCACCGATTAATGCGGGATACAAAACTCATCCCTGTTAATGCGGATTCAAAACTCGAGTTCGGGCAAGTCCAAGTGTCCTTTTTTAAAGTAAGCCACAGTATTCCTGACTGTCTTGGAATTGTTTTTCATACACCAGAGGGAAATGTGGTACATACTGGAGACTTCAAATTCGACTTGACTCCTGCCAATAATCAATATGCAGATATTCATAAAATGGCGGAAATCGGCCGCCAGGGTGTCTTGGCTCTTATTTCAGAAAGCACCAATGCCGAACGGACTGGGCTTACTCCATCCGAACGAATGGTAGGCAGTCATATGGATGAAGCTTTCATGAAGGCGGATGGGAAAATAATTGTTTCCACCTTTGCCTCAAATGTGAATCGCGTACAGCAGGTAGTTGATGCAGCCATCAAGACGAATCGGAAGCTGGCATTGCTTGGCCGGAGTATGGTCAATGTAGTGGATGTTGCGATTGAACGGGGATATTTAACGCTACCAGAAGGAATGTTGATTGAGCCACGTGAGGTCGACCAGTTATCTCCCGAAAAGGTGGCCATCCTTTGTACAGGAAGTCAAGGGGAACCAATGGCCGCACTTGCCCGACTTTCTAGCGGCAATTACCGGGATGTCTCTATTTACCCAGGTGATACGGTTGTTTTAGCCGCCTCCCCTATACCAGGGAACGAAAAGGATGTATCTAAAATCATCGACAACCTCTTTCAACTTGGAGCGAATGTGATTTATGGATCGGGGAGCACTACAGGCATGCATGTTTCTGGACATGGCTATCAGGAGGACTTGAAGCTGATGCTAACATTAATGCAGCCTACTTATTTCATTCCCATTCACGGGGAATATCGCATGCTGCACCATCATCGTTTATTAGCCGAATCCATTGGGGTTGAGAAAAACAATACCTTTATTATTAAAAATGGCGATGTTGTCGATATTGAAAACGGAGTGGCACGCCAGACACGAAGAGTACCAGCAGGTGATACTTACGTCGACGGCATAAGTGTTGGCGATGTTGGGGCGATTGTGTTGAGAGACCGGAAGCAGTTATCTGAAGATGGAATGGTCGTTATTGTTCTAACGTTAAGCAAAGCAGAGCGAAAAATCATTTCAGGTCCAGATACCATTACTCGGGGGTTTGTATTCGTAAAAAACTCAGAAGACCTCATCAAAGAAGTGAACCAGCTTGTTAGAAAGACAGTCAATGATCTACAAGAAGAAAATATTCGCCAATGGAATGTGATCAAACAAAATATCAAAAAGGCAGTCGGCCAATACCTTTTCGCACAAACCAAAAGAAAGCCAATGATCCTGCCTATTATTATTGAAATATAAAAGGTGTCAGGCACCATTGTGAAAAGTTCACATGGTGCCTGACACCCTTTCTTTAATCACTTAATCTAGAGAACCCACGGTTTGAAATACTTCTGTTGATTCTGGAGTGACGTAAATTGTGCGGCTTGGGAATGCAACTTCTACGCCCTCTTCCTCTAAGATCCCCATAATTTGCAAGTTGATATCATGTTTGATTCTTACGTGTTCTGCCCAAACGATTGTATTGGTGAAGAAATAGATAAGAATATCGAGACTGCTTTCATTATAATGATCGAATGCAACCATGATCGTATCGGGATGAATATCCTCATGATTCTTTAACATCTCTTCGATTTGTTGAACCACTCTTACAATTTGGTCTTTAGTGGTTCTATAGTTAATACCTAAGTGGAAATTGATCCGTCGTTTGCCCATACGGCTCCAGTTGGTAATCGGTTCGTTTGCCAAGGTTGAATTCGGAACGGTAACGAGTGCCTGACTAAACGTTCTCACCTTCGTGCTCCGAAAGTTAATATCCTCTACTGTCCCCTCCACGCTCGGTGTTAAAATCCATTCTCCAATTGAAAAAGGTTTCTCTGTGACAATGACGATTCCGCCAATCAGATTTCCTACCGCTTCTTTAGCAGCCAAAGCAAATGCCAGACCCCCTAATCCAAGACCGGCAACCAAGCCATTAACGTCATAATTAAACTCCTGACCGATAATTGTAATACTAATTGCAATCAGGATGACACGGATGGTTCTTGAAATAAACGGGAGAAGTATTAAATCAATTTTATTGTTAATCTTCTGGTTCACACTGATTAAAATCCCCGATGTAGGAGAGGACAAATTAAATAATCCCCATGTTATTAACACAATGACCATCGAACGTAAAAATTTTAAAAATAACGCATTATGTTGTTCGACAAACGGGAAATAATCCATTGCCACATACAAACCTACAATAATAAATGCCCATCCTAAAGGACGTTCGAAACTTAAAAAGATTTGCGTAAAGAAATCAGTTGGTGTCTTCCTAGACAGCTTTAAAATCAACTGAAACACATACTTAGTAAATAGATTTCTAAATAGAATAAACAACAGCAAAATCCCTATAGAAATTCCTAGATTTTCTAACATATCATAGTCTAATGCTGACATTGAAATAGCCAATACAAATGAATCCATAGACATTCTAAAAATACCTCTCTTTTATTACTTTTTTAAAACAATACATCCACATATCTTAAAGCTTAAAATTAATTATTTGAATACGGCAAAAGTCATGATTTATTCATAGAGCAGAGGCTTATTAACCCTTCTAATCTAGACCGGTTCGCTGGTTTTCCATCAGCTTCGGGCGTTATGAACCTCTCTTATCTACCGACTCACTGGTTTTCCATCGGCTTCGGGCGTTATGAACCTCTCTTATCTACCGGCTCGCTGGTTTTCCATCAGCTTCGGGCGTTATAGACCTCTTTTATCTACCGGCTCGCTGGTTTTTCATCAGCTTCGGGCGTTATGAACCTCTCTTATCTACCGGCTCGCTGGTTTTCCACCGGCTTCGGGCGTTATGAACCTCTCTTATCTACCGGCTCGCTGGTTTTTAACCGGCTTCGGGCGTTATAGACCTCTTTTATCTCCCGCTCGCTTGTTTTCCATCAGCTTCGGGCGTTATGAGCCTCTCTTATCTACCGGCTCGCTTATTTTCCATCAGCTTCGGGCGTTATAGACCTCGTTTATCTACCGGCTCGCTGGTTTTTCATCAGCTTCGGGAGTTTAAGCGTACCTACTGACCTTAAACTTTTTCTAACTATTTATACTATTCTAACAAATAGTGTAATATGAAATTATAAATAGAGTCGATGGGGGATGTTTCATGAAAAAGAGAAAACTCGTTTCACTTATAATCATTGCTTTATTACTTTTGTTTATTATTGTAACCGGCGTTAACACTCTGACCTTAAAGTCCAAACAGCCCTCACCTAAGCCATTCAAAACCGCAATTGACCAGGATGAAGCAGTCGCACACCTGTCGAAAGCCATTACGTTTAAAACTGTTTCCTACCAAGACCGCAGTAAATTTGATTTTAATGAGTTTCGTAAGTTTATTGATTTTTTACAAGAGAGCTTTCCAGCCGTCTATAAAAATCTCGAATTTGAAAGAGTGAACGATTATGCCCTCGTTTATAAGTGGAAAGGCACTGATTCTAGCAAACTTCCTGTTGGTTTAACGAGCCATTATGATGTCGTTCCCGTATTATCTGGGACCGAAGCCAATTGGGAGCAGGACCCTTTCAGCGGCAAGGTAGTCGACGGGAAGATTTGGGGCCGGGGGACATTGGATGACAAAATTGGTGTCATCGGTATTTTACAAGCAGTCGATTATTTATTAGGTGAAGGGTTTAAGCCGGACCGCGACATGTATTTCATGTTTGGCTTTGATGAGGAAATTGGCGGTGATGAAGGAGCAAGCGTCATTGTAAATACCTTAAAAAAGAGAGGAGTTACCTTTGACTACGTGTTAGACGAAGGTGGTGCAATCGTTGAAAACATGGTTCCTGGTGTGAAGCAGCCAGTCGGTGTCGTCGGTATCTCCGAAAAGGGATCGGCCACTGCTGAACTAACGATAGAAGGCAGCGGCGGACACTCGTCACAGCCGAAGGACCATACCAACATTGGCCGCATTTCCAGCGCGATTAGTAAATTGGAAGATACCCAGTTTAAAGGCGACCTGAGGGGCCCAGGAGAAGACATGTTTGAATTTGTTGCCCCTGAAATGAGCTTTGGGATGAAATATGTATTTGCTAACAAAACGATCTTTGAACCGGTCATTGAAAGGATTTTATTACAGCAGCCAGCTTCCGCTGCGTTAATTCGAACAACCATTGCCCCAACGATTTTTCAGGCGGGTGAACAATACAATGCCTTACCGGAAAAAGCTTCTGCCATTATCAACCTTAGGGTGATGCCTGGTGATTCTTTAAGAGGAATAAAGAGTTTTATAGAAGATACGATTGACGACAAAGACATTGAGGTGAAAATTACAGGCACCGAGGCCTCAAAAGTATCATCCGTGGACGGCTGGCAGTTCAAATCGATCCAGCAGGCAGCAAGAAATGTGTATCAAGATGCGGTTATTGCACCATATCTCATGTTTGCCGGCTCCGATGCACGACAATATGACCCGATTGCGAAAAATACTTATCGTTTTCTTGCCCGTGCAAATCACATCTGAAGACCTCAACCGAATGCACGGGACAAACGAACATGTCAGCATCGAAAACTACATGAACGCCATCAAGTTTTATGTTGAAGTGATGAGGGAAGCAAATCAATAATGTTCAGAGAGGTGCCTTCGATGGAATGGCACCTTTTTTCAATCCTCTATACCTCATCTATGCCTCTATCCTCCCTTTTTCCTGTAAACTTAGCTATAATTACAAAAACAATGTAAAGCACCATGATTAGGAGGTGGTTGCTTATGACAAACATTAGGGACCTCGCCAAAATGGCTGGTGTTTCTGTGACTACGGTGTCTCGCGTGTTAAATCATCATCCATATGTGAGTGAGGATAAGCGAAAAGCGGTACTAGATGCCATTGAACACACGAATTATCAGCAAAATATTAATGCTGTCCATTTAAGTATGGGGAAAACCTTTCTTGTTGGTGTCGTTGTTCCTTATATTGACCATCCCTATTTCTCGTTGTTAGTAAAAGGAATAGCAAGTGAAGCGCTGGAAAACCATTACAAACTCGTTCTCTTCCAAACAAACTATGTGGAGTCGCGGGAATTAGAAGCTTTACAAATGCTGAAGCAAAAACAAATAGATGCACTAATCATTTGTTCACGAAAAACCAACTGGACGACGATCTCTGATTACCTGGCTTTTGGACCGATTATTTTATGTGAAGATACAAGAGGGAGGCCCGTTTCCTCGACCTTTGTGGACCACTATAAAAGTTTTATGACGGCCCTAGACTATTTATTTAAAAAAGGGCATCGCAATATTGGTTATTGTATTGGTCGAAAATCGGGTAAGAACAGCTTTTATCGAGAAAAGGCATTTAAAGATTTTGTCACGAAACATGATTTGCCTTTTAATCCTGCTCATATTTTTGACCACTGTATGCATTTTGAGGATGGGGAACGGGTGATTGAGCGGATTGGAGGAATGGCTGAACCCCCATCTGCACTGTTGGTGACCAGTGATGAAGTCGCAGCAGGAATTGTTACCTGTGCCCAAACTCGAGGGATATCAATCCCAGACGACCTTGCTCTTATCGGTTTCAACAACCAGCCGATTGCCAAGATGATGAATATCACCACAATGGAGATTCCGCTTGTGGAAATAGGTAAAAAACTCTTCTTACAAGGTATTAACGCTGATCAACAGGTAACTCATCAAGAAATACCAGTTACCTTAATGGAACGGAACACAGTCTAATAGTTACTTAACCATGTCCACTGTAAAAGGACACTTGTCCATGCGTGGTGCCTGACACCTTTGAAAATATCTTTGGTGAAAATTGCTTGACCTGAAACGCGTTTCATACAATATTCTGTTTTTGCAAAGGCTTCAGCACTTGGTCCGCGTGATCGAGCAACCGAGCGTTAGGACTGGTGCTGTGGTACTCTCGGAGGTGCTACCATGCAAAAACCAATTGTATTTTTCGATATTGATGGAACGATTTTAAATGAAGATAAAGTAATTCCAGAGTCTACAAAGACTGCCATTCGTCTACTTCAGGAAAAAGGCATTCACACGGTCATTGCCACAGGACGTGTGCCAAAAATGTTTTATTGGATTTTAAAGGAACTAAACATTGATTCCTATGTAGCGATGAACGGCCAGTATGTGGTATTCGAAGGTCAGGAAATTTACTCCAATCCTATTGATTCAGATATCCTGCAATCTTTATCGGCCATGACTGCAAGCAACGGCCATGCCTTAGCATATTGCAGCCATTTGGATTATAAGGTGACCGAAAAAAATCACCCGTATATTGAATCGAGTTTCGATTCCTTGATGATGGCCTATCCTGATGTGGACCCAGCATATTTTAAGCGGTTTTCTATTTTCCAAGGTCATCTTTATTGTGAAGGTCTTTTTGAACAAACATATGCAGAGCGTTTTCCGCAATTCAGTTTCGTTAAATGGCATGACTATGCGTATGATATTCTGCCAAAGGGCGCTTCAAAAGCCGTAGGAGTCCAGAAACTCACCGAAACATTAGGAATCAAAAAAGAGCATACCTATGCCTTTGGAGATGGATTGAACGATTTAGAAATGCTTTCTACTGTTGGAACAGGCGTTGCGATGGGAAATGCTGTTCCAGAGGCAAAAGCAGCTGCAGATATAGTGACAACCTCTAACTGTAATGACGGAATTCTCAATGGATTAATCCAGCTTGGACTTTTAGAGGAAGAGCTTGCCTTAAAATAACCTTTAAGGGTCCCTTCCGTTTGAAGGGGCCCTCTTGTGGTGTCAGGCACCATTAATTTACTGAAGGCACAAAAATCTTCTCATACTCGTAGTCGCCATTGGTTTCGTTTATTTTAATTACCGACGCATTTTCTACGGGCTTAAAGCCAGTCAATTCCTCGACAGGCCAATTCATCAGGAAGGTTAACAGCATCTGGATAAAAGCGGCATGAGTAACAATGACAACATTTTCATACCTTTGCTGCCTCCGTACGCGTTCAATGACGGTATGCATAAACATGGTCGCACGTAAGTACACATCGGCCAATGATTCTCCATTTTCATATCTAAAATAAAATTGTCCTGCTGCTTTAAATTCCTTCTTTTTCTCGGGTGGACGGTTGCTGAAATCATAAAGATTCCCTAATTCCCATTCTCTTATGAGGGGATTTTCGAAAAAGGGAACCCCTTCGGGTAGCTGGGAATGAACCGCTTGCGCTGTTTGAATCGTGCGTAAGTAAGGAGAACTATACACTACGGTCTTTTCATTCAGGATGGATTTCATAAATTCCGCTGTTTTTTGTACCTGTTCGAAACCGATCCCTGTTAAGCTATGCCTCGAATCATGGGTATGCGCCATTACCGTTCGATCGATGTTATGCTCAGACTCCCCATGCCGGATTACGTATAAATTCAATTCACTCCATCCTTTCACTAATCTTTTTTTGGTTTACTTGGAAAAAGTTGATTTTGCTTTTAACAGAGTTTTTGGGTTTGCGGGATACTCCCTTTGTCAGAAGTTCACTTACCTTCTGACAGTGTCACTAGGTTTTCCTCCTACTCTGTCAGAAGTGTCATTGGGTTTTCCTCCTACTCTGTCAGAAGTTCGCTTGCCTTCTGACAGTCTCACTGATCTTTACTTCTACTCTGTCAGAAGTTCGCTTACCTTTTGACTATTGATAGCATTCTACTAAGTAACAAACTATCAAATTCATTTTTTCTAAGAATAAAATCCACTATCGTTTCTCAATATATTCGATAACCTGTTGAAAATTCCCTTTTGTTCCCACTGGTCCGTGACCAGGAATGGCCACTTCTATATCCATTTCCTCAACCTTCCGCAAGATCTCAATCCACTTTTGAGGATTAGATTCTTCAAATATGGTAGGTGCTGTATCCACAAATAATAGATCCCCCATGAAGGCAACTTTTTCCTCTGGAATATACAAAATCGCATCACAGTAGGAATGCCCGCCACCCAATGTGAATAATCGCGCGCTTCTTTTGCTCCCTTTAAACGACATTTCACTTTTAAAAGTTTGTTGCGGCAACACTAATTCTAGTGTGGGCAAAGACACTTCCATTTCACTTAAAAAATTTATCTGTTGCTCTAGCTCTTTATCATACTCCTCGCCTAATTTCAGCTTTAGCGTTTGAATATAATTTATCAGCCCTTGAATATCACCTTTCTGCTTTTCAATCCGGGCAGGATGCAGTTCCTTCATTTTTTCAAAGGTGGCTTGACTTGAAACAATCGTACTTTCCTTGAAAACCTGATTCCCACGAACATGATCGCCATGCCAATGACTGTTCACCACCCATGTGATTGGTTGGTTAGTCACTCGAATCGCCAGCGTTTTTAAGTCCTCTGCCGCTTGTTGCGTATTAAATGTATCAAATACAAGGGTCTGACCCCCTAAATCTACAAACCCGGCATTTCCTACCGCACCCCCACCTTCTTTTGCTATAGCCGCATAAACACCATCTTGCACCGTTTCTAGCGTAAAATGCTTGCTGAAAAATTGATTAATCATCCGTTTCCACTCCTTACTAGTTTAGTAAATTAATTGCGAATATTATGAACCTATTGTATGATTTCCGTAATTATCAAAACCACTTATTGAGTAAAGAGGAAATCAGTCGGAGGAACGAACCATGTCTTACTCATTGAACCTATCCAATTTTTCATCAGAGCAAATTGCCTTTGGCTACTCGGCAGCGCATGAAACACTAATCGCACTGCATGTATTCTACGATTGTAAGCACCACCCTCTGCACATCCCCTGGGTGATCAACGCTCGTAAAAAAATTTCACCGGCCTTAAAGGAAGAGATAGAAAGATTTAGCCTTTTTTACAAACGGCCTATTGTAAGCTTTTGGGAGTTGAGCGAGGATTCAACATTTCGCTCCTTTGACTCCGATTTAATGGAAATGGCTAAACAACCGATTGAGACTTATTGGCAAAAAATCATTGAGACATTATTGGTTAAAAATAAGAACGAGATACAGTGGGATCAAAAGCTTCACAATGAGTTGATCGAGCTTGAAGATAGGAGATATCCGGAATCCAAGGAAGTCATTTTGGAACTAATTGAAACACCAGAAAAGAGCAGGCGCCGTTTTCTGCAAATGCTTGAAGGCTTTTGGAGTGCTTGCCTGAAGGAGGAATGGCCATTAATTGAAGAACTTTTTCTAAAAGATATTTCCTATCGTGGAAAAACCCTATTAGATGAAGGTCTATTTCCTCTATTAACAAGTTTATCGGATACTATAGATGTCTATCCTGAGGAAAAACGTGCAGTTGTGAGAAGGATTTCTAAAGGCGAAATCAATTTGGGTGACAAGGATATGCTTTTCTTAGCTCCCACTTATTTTGCATGGCCCCATTTATTTATGAGCCTTCAACATCCTGTTGGGATCAATTATTCTATTAGAAACCATCAGCTTGAGGCTGCCAAGCCAATGCCACCAGAAGACCTGCTCAAGTTTTTCCGAGCCCTAGGTGACTTTACCCGACTGCAGATTGTTAAGTATTTAGCACAAAAACCTCGATCAACGAGAGAGCTTGCCTTGTTAATCGGAGTAACTGAGGGTGCTGTCTCTAAGCACCTAAAACAACTCGAGAATGCCGGATTAATTACTTCCAAAAGAGAAAGTTATTATGTATTTTATCGACTTCTTGAAAAACCATTTCACGATTTCCCTTTAGGTTTGTCAAAATTCATTGAATAGACAATCATATTCAACAGTGGTATTATGTTCGTGCTTCCTTACATTTTTCTAAGTAATTTGGTTAAAAATAAGGATAAAGTGTTTTATAGTCGCGACAGACAATTGATAGGAAGTGTAAAGGTGGAGTCTTTGAATCATCTCATTGAACATTATGGATACTTTGGTATAATTATCGCTTTAATTGGTGGTATTGTGGGGCTTCCCATACCAGATGAGGTCCTGCTTACTTTCGTTGGCTACAATGTGTTTCAGGAGAAAATGTCGTATTTGCCTTCTTTACTAAGCGCATTCGTCGGTGCATTCGGAGGTATTACGCTAAGCTATCTTTTAGGGATTAAATTGGGTCTCCCATTCTTACAAAAGTTTGGACCAAAATTTCATATAACGGAAGAAAGAGTGGACAAGACCAGAAAATTATTTATGAAGTTCGGACCCTTTCTACTGATTATCGGCTACTTTATTCCGGGTGTCCGTCATGTGACGGCCTATCTTGCTGGGATTAATAATTATTCATATAAAAAGTTTGCCTTATTTGCTTATTTAGGTGCCATGACTTGGTGCTTTACGTTTATTACTATTGGAAGAGTGTTAGGCGAAAATTGGATTCATGTCGGCGCCTATTTTTCTAAATATAGTTTCTATGTATTTTTTCTACTCCTTCTAGGTGGCATTTTATTTTTCACCTTTCGGAGGAAGAAAAGAGTATTAGGCTAATTTTTTAATCAAACGTTTGATTAGTTTTTCAAAAACTGGCCTCTTGTCTAGGCAACTTTTAATCAAACGTTTGATTAGTTTTTCAAAAACTAACCTCTTGTCTAGACATCTTTTAATCAAACGTTTGATTAGTTTTTTAAAAATGGCACTTCTTGTCTAGACATCTTTTAATCAAACGTTTGATTAGTTTTTCAAAAACAGCCATCCTGTCTAGACATCTTTTAATCAAACGTTTGATTAGTTTTAAAAAACTAGCCTCTTGTCTAGACATCTTTTAATCAAACGTTTGATTAGTTTTTCAAAAACGGCCTCTTGTCTAGACATCTTTTAATCAAACGTTTGATTAGTTTTTCAGAGGTCCACCTTAAAGCTTCGTTCATTTACCCTCCCATTAGAAAATACCCGCTCCACATAATCCATCTCGTTTCCCGACATTAACAAAACGGTAGAGCTCCGTGTCCCGTAATGTTCACTTTGAATAAACAATGGCGAAAGCAATCTTTCCCACTCTAACGATACACCCGTGTTTGGAAGAAACTCATCTGGGGCAGGATCTGCTTGTTGAAGAAGTGCCATCAGCTCCTCAACTAGGTTTTCTAAATCCCCTGTGATGATATCGGACAAACCTTCCTTCCCTCTTTTCACCTTCGGCCATTGTGTATTTAACAGATGATTGCTGACACCGTAGATACCAGGCTCCAACCGTTGAAGCTCTTGTCCCATATTGGAGTAATAGTAGAGCTCGTTCTGATCCCCCGCTAGAAGATTATAACCGGGAAACTGATGCTGACGGCTAGCGAGCCCCTGCATATATTCCTTCAGATTGCCACCGTATGTTAAAGCATCTGCCACCAATTCCCCGCGGGATAGTTTGCCTACTGTTATTTCCTTTGGATTCCGATAATTGGTTAGCGCTGCAAACCTTCCTGAAGTGGTAACTCCCATCCATGTACCCATTTTCTCTAAATCGCGACCTGCCAGGATTGTTGGGTTATCCTCCCAGTAATGAATTGGAGCAGTTGGACGTCGATAAAATTCATCGCGATTGGCAGCCACAATCAGTGGATATTGCGGATGGACTTTGTAAGCAAATAATATTAAGCACATGGTCTATCACTGCCTTTTGTAAAATTACGAGGATATTTCTATTTGATTAATTCCTTACGCTTCAGAATCATCTTTTTAATCAGGCGTATCTGCCCTCTATGACTCAACTCATCTTCAAATACATGAAACCACTTAAAGAAATTATTAGCCGGACGATTCCACCAAAACGGAGCTTGCTCAAATAGCCATTCGTCTGATAGCGTTTTAAACGTTTCGATGGTCTCACTTCTTACCTGTTCTAATTTATCTAGATAATACTCTAGCGGGTTCCCTTTAATCTGCTCTCTGGCATGCATTCCTAAATCCAAGGCAGGATTCAAATCACTTTCCTCTTCATCAGTTAGGTCGCGATTTTCAAAAGTTACAATTTGATACGCTTTTTCAACAGAAGCCATGTGTGCTAATAGCATTCCAATAGAATTAGCTTCTTCATCAAAAAGAAAATCTAAATCTTCTATTGTTAAGTCTTTTACAGCTTCCAAAGTTGTTTGCCTGGTATAGTTCATCATCGATACTAATTTACTAAATTCTAGGCCTAAGTCTTCTTTTTGATCTATTACATATAATGTTTGATTATCAACTTTCAATTCATTGACCTCCATTTGGAAAAATAATGAAATAATATTATTCGACATTTTGGTGAAAAATCCTTTAATTAAGGTGTAATTATGTATTTACGCTAAATCGTGTTAAACTAACCATCGACTAATAGTTAATTTTATTTAAATAATGGAGTGGTTAGATGAGTAAAGCAAAAGCCAAAAGTGGTACAGGTAGGGGAACCGGTAAGAAGGGCTGGAACCGTTGGCAATCAAGTGCTAACAAAGCCAAAAGCGCCAAGCCCTATGTCAGCAAGGGGACTAAAAGAGCAGCTGATGTAAAAACTACTGATCAAACCTCAGATAAATAGTCTTTTCTGGTTCGATTAGTACCTGCCAGTAATTCTCATTAGAATCTTTGATGAAAACTCGCCATGTTGGAAATGATAAGGACGATATAACCAACATAGGAGGTATTTGTAATGTCTGAATTAGAGCCTTTTGAATACGAAACAGGCACCGCTATTCGTGACTATGACATTATTGATATTACATCGACTACAAATGGATATGAAGTACTGCTGGATATTAACTTAGATAGCGGGTACTCGCTAACAAAGACCAAGTTAGAAATTACCCATGAGGATTTACAAGGATATGAAACAAGCGAGATAGAAGAGGGTATTAAATATGCTTTAGGGTTCTTTGGAGAATAGGTTCTTACCTTCTAACTTACTGCTACTTTCTAGTCTTACCTATATATAATCTTTACACGCTCTTAACATTAAGTTAAGAAAACCCCTCTTTATTTTTAATACAATGAAGTAAAGGGGGGCGAAAAATGTCTAGAGAATTGCTGGAATTATTTTACGGTTTTGATTGTCGAGTGTTGCAAAAGGTCAACCGTCATTTTGATAAAAAGCTGTTAAATTTCTTCTTCCGGATCATTACATGTTTGGGAGGAGCAGATTTTACCATTGCATCGACACTGCTTCTCATTCTTTTATCGACAGGCGAAGCCCGATTAACGGCTATCAGCAGTGCACTAGCTTTATCTGCGAGTCATATACCTGTCCATATTATAAAAGAGACCCTTCCTCGAAAAAGACCCTATCTAATGATTGAAAAAACCAAAACTCATGAAAACCCATTACAAGACCATTCTTTTCCTTCGGGGCATACAACCGCTATTTTTTCCGTTGTGATTCCCTACATCCTATTCTTACCACACCTTTCGTTTATCTTAATACCTTTAGCGATATTAGTAGGTATATCAAGAATATACCTTGGCTTACACTACCCATCAGACGTTATCGCCGGTGCCTTCCTCGGAACAATTATAGCCCTTATCAGCTTTTGTATATTACTGACATAAACACTTTAAGGTGTCAGGCACCACCGAAAGAATCTTGTGGTGCCTGACACCTCATTTATTATGCTTCAACGATGTCCGGTTGTTGGTATGTTTCGTGGTCGAATTCGCCTGTTGCTTTGCTTGTTAGGACGCCTGCCGTCATGGCTCCACTGACGTTTAGTGCTGTACGACCCATGTCAATTAACGGCTCTACTGAAATAAGCAAACCGACAATGGCAATAGGCAGGTTCATAATAGAAAGGACAATAAGGGCTGCAAAAGTAGCACCGCCGCCAACTCCGGCAACACCGAATGAACTAATCGCAACTACTAGAATGAGCGTAAGAATAAATGATACACTTGTTGGATCTACTCCTGCCGCTGGTGCGACCATTACTGCAAGCATGGCTGGGTAAATACCGGCACAACCGTTCTGACCGATGGATAGCCCGAATGAACCGGCAAAGTTTGCAATCCCTTCGGAAACGCCCAAATCTTTTGTTTGTGTTTTGATCGTCATCGGCAGTGTTCCTGCACTCGTACGTGAAGTAAACGCAAAGGTTAAGGTTGGAAGCCCCTTTTTCACATAATTCTTAGGGTTTAATTTTGCAAACGAAAGTAGTAATAGATGAACAATAAACATGACAATCAACGCTACGTAGGAAGCGATGACAAACTTTCCTAGTTTGGCAATAGCATCATAATCACTCGTTGCCGCAACCCTTGTGATAATGGCTAAAATACCATATGGAGTGAGGCGCAAAATGAGAGTTACCACCCTCATGGTAATAGAATATGCGGTATCTATGATCCTAGCGAAAAACTCTGCATGCTCAGATTCTTTCCGCTTGACCCCAAGGTAAGCAATCCCGATAAAGACAGAAAAGATAACGACGGCAATCGTAGATGTTGGGCGCGCCCCTGTTAAATCCTGAAATGGATTACTTGGAATAAGCTCAACAATCTGCTGTGGCAGTGTCATATTTTCCACGCCCGCCACACGTTCTTCAAGCTGAGCATTTCTCGCTTTCTCTGCATCTCCTTCGTTTAATTGAATCCCGTCAAGGCCAAATCCTAAGGCAGAACCAATCCCGATGGCTGCAGAAATAGCTGTTGTACCAAGTAAAAGACCAATGACAAGAAAGCTAATCTTCCCGATATTTTTCGTTAATTTCAATTTGGTAAAAGCTGCAACAATACTAATAAATACTAGCGGCATAACCACCATTTGCAGTAACTTAACATATCCATATCCTACAATGTTAAACCAATCGATGGTCCCTGTTGTCACTTCATGTGTGGTGCCATAAATCCAATGAATAGCGAAACCAAAGACAATCCCTAAACCTAATGCAGTAAAAACACGTTTAGAAAAAGAGACGTGTTTCTTTTGCATCATGAATAAACCATACATGAGTGCAAATAAAACGAGGATATTCACAATAATAAGAAGGGCGTTCATTATATTCCTCCTCTAAATTTGTAATATTTTCCAACACATACATTCCAATGAGTCAAGTCGGAATTACAAATGAACAAACCACCAACAGAATCAAAACCATCAAACGTTTGATATTACATACATATGTACTGTAAGGACATTAAATACCAACGACCCAAAAAAAGGTGTCAGGCACCGTCCATGGACATTTGTCCACGAGCGGTGCCTGACACCCAATTACTTAATCTCATAGATTTTACATTTTTCATAAAAGCTTGTTTTTCCTATTTTCAGGAGCTTGGCAGCTTCTTGTTTATTTCCATTAGTAACGTCCAACGCTTTTAGAATAGCTTTTCTTTCGGCCAGTGCCAATACTTCTTTTAAAGGGACAATCGGTGCCGAATTGAATTCCATTGGCTCGATGCTGACCGTTGGGGAATCATTCTTAGAGGTACTTTCCGGCTCTAAATCACGTAAATATAATGGCAAATGAACAACCTCAATGGTTTTTCCATCAAGGACATTGATCGTTCGTTCGAGAACATTCTCGAGTTCGCGAATGTTACCCGGCCAAGAATGCTGCATGAGTCTTTCTTTTACCTCTAGGGAAAGCTCTATCCCTTTGCGGTAAAATTTCTTCTCCAGCTTTTTTAATAAATTGCTGGAGATGTGCGGAATATCCTCTCTTCTTTTTCTTAGAGGGGGGATTTCTATTTTTATGACATATAATCGGTAGTATAAATCCTGACGGAACTTTCCTTCCTCTACCAGCTTTTCTAAATTGCGATGAGTCGCAGCAATGATTCTCACATCAACAGGAATCGATTTTTGACCGCCAACCCGTTGTATTTCTTTTTCCTGCAGCACCCGCAAAAGTTTGCTTTGCATCGCAAGTGGCATGTCCCCAATTTCATCTAGAAAAAGGGTACCATTGTTTGCTATTTCAAACTGTCCTTTCTTGCCCCCTTTTTTCGCGCCTGTAAAGGCCCCCTCTTCATACCCAAACAGCTCTGATTCTAGTAAATGTTCAGGAATAGAAGCGCAGTTGATGGCCACAAATGGCATTGATTCTCGCGTACTATTATTATGTATAGCGTGGGCAAATAACTCTTTACCCGTCCCGGATTCTCCTATTAACAAAACCGATGAGTGGCTCTCGGAAATTCTCTCTGCCAGTTTCTTTGCTGCTAAAAAGGCAGGGCTATTTCCAATTAAATCGGTAAATTGATACTTACTTTTCAATTCTTTTTCAACTTTTGTTTTATAATATTTTAGCTCTTCTACAAGTCTTTGTATTTTCGTTTTATACATCCGCCATTCTTCTGGCGTTCGAAACATGACGGTTCCTAAAGCGCCAACCCTCTCCCCATCCACAATCAAAGGGTACCGGTTAGCAATCATTTCACTACCATTGATGGGGTGCAGTGAAGCAAGCTCTTTTTGACCTGTTTTTGCAACGATATGCATGCGGGTATTTTCAATGACCTCTTCCACTGGCCGGTTAAGAGCATCCTCCACCGTCGTTCCCAAAAAATTGCAATAAGCCTCATTGATATAAAGAATAATACCCTCTCGATCAACCACTACAATTCGTTCTGCTAATAGATTAATAATTTGCTCATGCCAATTATAGGGGATATTCTCAAATCCTCGGTACATTCTTTTCCCACCCTTACCACACTAGATATATTAATTATACCAAATATACTGACAAAGGGGTCAGACCCCACTTAAAAGTGGTGCCTGACCCCTCTTCATTATTGAGCGGTATATCCGCCATCCAGGATGACGGCCTGGCCGGTAATGCCTCTTCCTTTATCACTTGCTAAAAAGACCGCATAATCCGCAATTTCCGAAACAGATAATAGCCTTCTCTGTGGAACAAGCGGATAAATTACTTCCTCAAGGACACGATCTAAGCTTACATTTCGGGTTTTCGCCAAATCCCCCAATTGGTTTCTCACGAGCGGAGTATCGACGTAACCAGGACATAAAGCATTGACAGTTATTCCATCCGCTGCTCCCTCTAATGCCGCTACCTTCGTTAAACCAATGACCCCGTGCTTGGCACTGTTATAAGCTGCTTTCCCAGCAAAGCCGATCACGCCATTAATGGAAGCCATATTGATGACTCTGCCAAAGCCTTGTTTTTTCATGAGTGGAAACACATGCTTGATGCCGATAAACGGTGCGGTTAACATGATTTTGACAAGTAACTCGAACTTTTCAGTCGGAAACTCCTCAATAGGAGACACATACTGCATTCCAGCATTATTCACTAAAATATCGATACTGCCAAATGTCTGGTAAGCAAGCTCCAGGCTATTTTTAAAAGCTTCTTCATCCGTTACATCACATGGAGCAGCTAGTGCTTCAAAACCTTGCTCCCTTAACTCAGAAGCTACTTCTTCGCTCTTGACCGCGTTTAAATCGGAAATAACGACTTTTGCGCCTTCTTGTACAAAAGTTTTTGCGATTTCTAACCCAATTCCACTTGCAGATCCAGTAATAAATGCTGTTTTTCCTTCTAATGACTGTCTCATACGAGATCCTCCTTAAAAGCTATTCAATAATGACTCATTAAATGATGTTAAACATAGAGTAGATCGCGATAACAAAGAATACCGCTACTGTCTTAATGACGGTTACTGCGAAGATGTCACGGTAGGACTGCTTATGCGTCAAACCTGTAACAGCTAACAGGGTAATAACGGCTCCATTATGCGGCAGTGTATCCATACCACCGGATGCCATCGCTACCACACGGTGCATGACTTCTGGAGGAATATTTGCAGCAGCAATCGCCTGATTGTACTTATCCGCCATCGCACCAAGCGCAATTCCCATTCCCCCAGATGCCGATCCAGTAATACCAGCAAGGGAACTCGTAGTGACAGCACCATTAACAAGCGGATTTGTAAATGTACTTGAAATCGCATCACTGATTTTTGTAAACCCTGGAAGAGAAGAAATAACGCCACCAAAACCGTATTCTGCACCTGTATTCATGGTCGCAAGTAACGCACCAGCAATACTTAGGTTTAAACCTTCTTTAAAGTTCACGGTTACACGTTTCCAATCAAACGCAAGGGATGTGACGATCCCGACAACTAATGCCAGCTCAACTGCCCAAATTGCCGCTACTGCTGGTACATCGACCGTATATGCTTTTAAGCCGATAGCAGAAAAGTCAAACCCATTCGGATACCATTTAGGAATATAGGTAATGAACAATTTATTTGTCACTCCTACAAGCACAAGAGGCACAAACGCCATGATTTGTCGTAGAACAGATTGTTGTGAAGTTAAATCTGGCACCGCTTCTTTTTCCTCTGCTTTTGCCAACTCCAAAGCGGATGCATTCTCTGCACCGAAGCCATAGTAGCCCTCGCCCGCTTTTTCTGCCTTTTTCCTTCTTGTTTCAAGATAGAGAAGTCCTAGACCTAAGACGAAGATAGCTCCGATAATACCAAGTGTTGGTGCTGCGTAGATATCTGTTTTGAAAAAGTTAATTGGGATAACGTTTTGGATTTGTGGTGTACCTGGTAATGCGTCCATCGTGAAGGTAAAAGCACCGAGAGCGATGGTTCCAGGGATTAAACGTTTTGGGATATTTGCTTCTCTAAACATTTGAGCAGCAAATGGATAGATAGCAAATACGGCTACGAATAAGCTTACGCCGCTATAGGTTAAAATTGCACCTAGTAAAATGATAGTGAGCATCGCACGTTTGGCACCAACCCAACGGACAATTGTTTTAGCAATTGATTCAGCAATACCTGACATTTCAACAACTTTTCCAAAAATTGCTCCTAGTAAAAAGACAGGAAAATAAGATTTAATGAATCCGACCATTTTTTCCATAAATACACCGGAGAAAAACGGTAAAACATGACTTGGGTCAACAAGTAATACGGCTAAAAGGGCGCAAAGTGGTGCAAATAAAATAACTGAGAAACCACGGTACGCTACGAACATCAATAGCCCAAGCGACAAAAGAATAATAAATAATTGCATGATAATCCCCCTTTGGATAATTTGAATAAGCTTCTGCTCCTCACCAGGTAAGCGTTTTCAATTTGAAGCTTGCTTATATACTTGCAATTCTTGTGCCAAAATTATAAATTTTTAAATAATTTACTCTAAACTCGTGGTTACATACTTTTTCACGTTAGTAATAAAATAAACACACTTATTCTTTCATACTACTTTCCGTAATTGCGGAAAATTTACTAGATTTAATTTCCAGAAAAGCGGAATTTTCCGTTTCTCCGGAATTTCGTCCGTTAAATCGGGTTCTTTTTTAACAATTATTATAAAAATCACTTATATTTACCGAATTTATGAATTACTAGTGGATCAAATCCCCGTTATCAGCGATTTTTGTATACTTATCAGCGAATATATAAATATATCAGCGAATTTGCGAGTTTATCAGCGAATCGGGGACATTTATCAGCGAATCGCTTTTTTCCTTTATTTCCACAAGCGTTAGTCATTATGATTCGTTACCGTTCCACCCTTTTTTCTTCCTGTACGGTCAATAGTCACTTGACTAGTTACCATTCCTCACTCTTTTCACTCTGCTCGGGCTCTAGTCCCCTCGACTAGTTACCATTCCTCACTCTTTTCACCCTGCACGGGCACTAGTCCCCTCGACTAGTTACCATTCCTCACTCTTTTCACCCTGCACGGGCACTAGTCCCCTCGACTAGTTACCATTCATCACTCTTTTCACCCTGCTCGGGCACTAGTCCCCTCGACTAGTTACCATTCATCACTCTTTTCACCCTGCACGGGCATTAGTCCCCTCGACTAGTTACCATCCATCACTCTTTTCACCCTGCTCGGGAACTGGTCCACTCGACTAGTTCCCATTCAGCACTCTTTTCACCCTGCTCGGGCACTAGTCCCCTCGACTAGTTACCATCCATCACTCTTTTCACCCTGCTCGGGAACTAGTCCCCTCGACTAGTTACCATCCATCACTCTTTTCACCCTGCTCGGGAACTGGTCCACTCGACTAGTTCCCATTCAACACTCTCTTCCTCTTAAACGGGCACTAGTCGCGCTCCCTAGCAAAAAGGTGTCAGGCACCGCCCATGGACACCTTTCCACGAGTGGTGCCTGACACCAAAAGATGCCCCCACAAAAAGAGCAGCCCAACAACTGGACTGCCCTAAAAATCTCTCTTATTTCTTCTTCGCGTGTTTTCTCATGTCAAAGGCAACTGCTACGACGATGATTAGGCCTTTCACGATGAATTGGATGTATGGGCTTACCCCAAGGAAAGCTAGACCGTAGTTGATGATTTGGAATATAAGCACACCTGTCACTACGCCTGGTACCGTTCCAATTCCACCTGATAAAGATACCCCACCGACTACACAGGCTGCGATGGCATCTAGTTCGTACATGTTACCTGTATTGTTTGTCGCACTACCTACACGGCCTGCCTCAAGCGTACCTGAGAATCCGTATAAAAGACCTGCGATCATGTAGATGATAATTAGATTTCTGGCAACGTTAACTCCGGAAACCTTGGCTGCTTCTGGGTTGCCCCCGATTGCATACATATTTTTTCCTAGTTGCGTCTTATTCCAAATAACCCATATAACAACAGTAGCAATAATGGCATAAAGAACAAGGTACGGAATTTCATAAGAACCAACTGGAATACCGCGTTGAGCAAAGGTTGTAAACTTTTCGCTTAACCCACCGATTGGCTGTGCGCCATATGGAGGACGGTCAAAATAAATAGAAGTGATCCCATAAACCCCAATCATCATCCCTAAAGTGGCAATGAATGGCGGAACATGCAATTTCGCAACAATTACACCATTTAGTGTAGCGATTAAACCAGTTGCTACCATGGCAATTAAAATAGGAACAATTAACGGTAACTCTGGTAAATTTGGATACATTCTATATGCATAATCGCCTGCTTGCAGCATGGAAGCAGAGATAACCGCTGCCAGTCCGACCATCCGTCCAGCAGATAAGTCCGTGCCGGCAGTAATCAGGATTCCTGCCATCCCTAGTGCAATGATGATACGGGACGAGGATTGACTTAAAATATTGATTAAGTTTGTAACTGAAAGAAAGTCAGGAGAAGCGATTACGATTCCAATAACGAGTAGGATTAAAAAGACATAAATCACATTATCAAAGAGCAGTTTAGTTATACTGCCTTTTTGTGTAGCTGAATTTTTCATTTGCATCTCCTCCTAATACAAAGCTGCTAATCGCATGATTTCTTCTTGCGATGTTTTTGCTGTTTCAACGATTCCCGCTGCTTTCCCATTACTCATGACCAAAATTCGGTCGGTTACCCCTAAAAGCTCTGGCATTTCAGAAGAAATCATAATAATTCCTTTACCTTCTGCCGCTAATTCATTAATTAACTGGTAGATTTCAAACTTAGCCCCTACATCGATTCCTCGTGTCGGTTCATCCAGTAATAAAATATCAGGCTTGGTTAAAAGCCAGCGCCCGATAATAACCTTTTGCTGGTTACCCCCTGAAAGACTGCCAATGGCCGTTTTTTGTGAAGGGGTTTTTACCTTCATGGAATCAATGACCCATTGGGTATCGTGTTCTACCTTCTTATCAGACAGGGAACCCGCTTTTTGTTTTATATTGTTTCATGTTAGAAATGATCGAGTTAAAGCTAATACTTAATTCTGGGAAAATTCCTGTTGATCTTCTTTCTTCCGTTACGAGTGCAAAGCCGTTTTTGATTGCGTGCTGCGGTGAATGATTTTTAATTACCTTTCCATGTAACTCTATCGTCCCAGATGAGATCCCGCGAATGCCAAACAGGGCTTCAACTACCTCTGTCCGCTTTGAACCTACTAATCCAGCAATCCCTAAGATTTCGCCTTTTCGAAGTTCGAAGTTAATATTTGAAAAAGATGGCTGTGTTTCCGCAGTGAAATCAGAAACCTTTAATATCTTTTCTCCTGGTTCGTTCACTTTAGCCGGGAAACGCTGTGATAGGTCTCGGCCAACCATCAGCTTGATGATTTCGTCCGTTGTTAAATCTTTCGCGCTCTTTGTCGCAATATACTGACCGTCACGCATGATCGTCACTTCATCAGAGATTTTCAGGATTTCCTCCATTTTGTGAGAGATATAGATGATTGCCACATTCTCACTTTGGAGCTTCCGGATAATTCTAAACAGATGATTAACCTCTGTTTCGGTTAGGGATGAAGTCGGTTCGTCCATTACGATGATTTTTGAATGATAAGAAACAGCTTTTGCAATTTCCACCATTTGCATTTCCGAAACGGATAACGTACTCACCTTGCTGCGTGGGTCGATGTTGATATCCAAACTCTTGAAAATAGCTGCGGTATCCTCGTACATTTTCTTCTCATCAACGAAAATGCCTTTTTTCGGATAACGCCCCAGCCATAGATTATCCATGACATTTTGTTGGCGTACCTGGTTTAGTTCTTGATGCACCATGGAAACGCCGTTTTCAAGTGCCTGCTTAGAATTAGCAAAGGAAACTTCTTTTCCATCAAATAGAATTTTGCCTTCATCCATTGAATAAATACCGAATAGGCATTTCATTAATGTGGATTTTCCTGCACCATTTTCGCCCATTAAGGCATGTACGGAACCAGGCTTCACTTTCAGGGAAACGTTGTCCAATGCAAGTACCCCAGGGAATCTTTTTGTGATATTAAGCATTTCTAGTAGATTGGTAGTACTGGATTCTGACATGACCGAACCTCCTTACTAACTATTTAAAAATAAGAGAAGCACCTGCGTTGTGCGTCCCTGTTTTTGATAAAAACTACAAATCTTACGGTGTCCCGCTCCAATCAATGCGGCAATACCCCGAACGAAAGAAAAGAAGATTCCTTTCCTTCGTTCGAAGAGCGCCAGGGGCTGACCTTCATCAGCCCTGGACAGGCGCTTCGACTAATTCTTATTTGTATGCGTCTTTACCAACTTGGATGTTGTCTTTTGTTACTTCCACGTAAGGAACACGAACTGCTTTCTTGTCGTCAAGCTTCCATTCTGTTCCGTCTAATACGTCCTTACCTTTTGCTGCATTTGTAGCAAGTTCAATGGTTGCTTTACCTTGGTTTTTCGCGTCATTTAACACAGTACCAACCATCTTGCCTTTTTCAATCATTTCTAATGCTTCAGGAATCGCGTCAACACCTACAACTGGCATGAACTTGTCGCCGGAGAAATATCCGCCCTTTTCAAGAGAGGCAATGGCACCTAATGCCATACCATCGTTGTTAGCGATCACGAATTCAATTTTGTCATTGTATTTCGCTAACCAAGCATCCATTTTTTCAGTAGCTTTAGTTGCATCCCACATAGCTGTGTCCATGGCTAACTCTTCTACTTGGATGCCTTTTTCTTTTACAGTATCAATTGCATACTTTGTACGTGCTTCTGCATCTGGATGTCCTGGCTCACCTTTTAATAGAACGTATTGGATTTTGCCGTCTTTATTTTTGTCCCACTTATCCTTATTTGCTTCCCAAGCCTTAGCAATCAATTCACCTTGGATAACACCTGATTCAGATGAAGTTGTTCCTACATAGTAAGCTTTATCGTAGCCTGCTAGTACACTTGCATCTGGCTCTTTGTTAAAAAAGATAACTGGAATATTCTTTGGTTTTGCTTTATCAATGATGGTTTGAGCTGCTTTTGGATCTACTAGGTTGATAGCTAGAGATTTTGCACCCTTTGCAATCAATGTATCTACTTGCTCAATTTGTTTTGCCTGGTCGTTTTGTGAGTCATTTAGCATAAGTTTTACTTTACCTTTAGCTGAATCTTCCATTGCACGACGTACATAGGACATGAAGTTGTCATCAAATTTGTAGATGGTTGCACCAACAGCTGGTAGACCGCCGTCCTTACCTTTGCCAGAATCAGAACCGCTTGTTGAGCTACTGCAGCCTGCGGCTAATAGAATACTAGATGCAACTGTTAAAGATAGAACCAACCCTTTTTTCTTCTTAAGCATGTGATCATTCTCCTTTTTCCTTTTGATAAAGACTAACGGTGCTTAACTAGCCTACGTGTAAGCCCTTACACATATGTTAGCATCAGGATAATCACGGCAATAGTTCCAATCTATAGCACAATTTTGTGAATACCTAGACATTTTTGCAAACGATTGCAATTATCTGATAATAAAATCCTATTCTTTTTAGAAAAGCGTAAGCGTCTTGGTCAGCCCCGACAGGCAAATGTTCTTCGGTAAGAAAAGTCCGCCTTTTGACTTTTATTGCCGAAGGTTATTTGACCCGAGGGGCTAGGCGCTGGAGCTGGACAATTCTCGAAGTCGAATTTCATACTTTCTTATAATGTAAAAAAAATGAAAGGCCGGCTCCTTTGCTTTTGGAGTCGGCCTTTCATTGAGATTTTATAGACTAACCGTTGCTTTCCGGAATTCTGATGGCGATAAGCCGGTTTGCTTTTTGAAAACACGGCTGAAGTAATTCGGGTCTTTGTAGCCGACGGAGTAGCAAATTTCTTTTAAGCTTTTTCCATGATCAACAATCGCCGTTTTCGCGTGCTGGATTCTTATTTCTGTCAGATAATCAATAAACGTCATTCCAAAACGATCTTTAAATAACTTGCTTAAATAGTACGGGCTTAGTTCCACAAATTCAGCCACTGATTCTAATGTAATAGAATTGGCGTAATGCTGTTCAATATATTCCTTTGCCTTATGCAACATGCCTTTTGCATGATTATTTCTCCAGACCTGAACTTGATGGACGACAGCTAATAAATGGGCTTTCCCTTTTTCAAAAATCACCCTACTATCCTCCGCCTCGTCGATTGCAGGAGTTCGTTCATAGTCGATTCCTAAATCATGAAGCATACGTGAGATGAGAATAAACAACTCCTCGAAGGACTTTTTCACTAGTTCTGTCTTCACGTTTTTATTGTCAGCATGCTTGGCTACGAATGTATCAAATATGTATAAAACCTGATTCACATCCCCCTGACGAACCGCCTCTAGCAATTTTTTCTCCACCTCAAGCACACCAGATTCCACGGATTCCGGAGATGCCCCTTGCTTAACACCAATGATGTATTTGCGATTCGGTGTTTTTAACAATTGCTTTAGAGCTAATACGGCTTCATGATAGGATTGATTTAGCTCATGTGCTTGATTGTAGAGAAGACCCACCCCAATTCGCAGCACTGCAGGAAAAGATTCTTTTTGAAAAAGACTATACAACTTTTCAATAATCGCCTGTGCACTCGCTTTAAAGTTCGTTTTCTCAGCTGTCTTTTTACATAAAAATAAAACGGGCACTTGGGAATCTGTAAGGGGCCCAATTATCATTTCTTCATTTATTACTACTACTTTCTGAATCTCTTTTAGCCACTGATACCAATTCTGTTTGTCGCTGGCTGATAATTCGGCATGTCCCGTAGGCTGCAGGGAGAGAAGCATAATATATCCTGAAGTAATCTCCACCCCTAATAATTGACCCCATTCATCAAACGTAATATCTTGAACAGAATTCACTAATAAAGAGGAAACCCACTCTTTTTGCGCGATGGATACGGCACGCTCCAGGTTGTCTCTTAAGCTCTGCTGTTCTTCTTTCTGTTTTCGTTCCTCTAAGATTTCACTAGAGACCCGTTCCACTGCTTCCAAAATATCTTGTTTACTGCTTGGTTTTAGAATGTATTCTTTCACACCCTGCTGCATCACTTCTTTGGCATATTCAAAGGTATTAAAGGCAGAAACCATGATAAAGCGAATCCCAGGGTCCATTTTTCTAATCTCTTTCACCGCTTGAACGCCATCTACACCAGGCATTTTTATATCCATAAAAATAATATCTGGCCGATGCTCGTTCGCCATTTCTATCGCCTTCCTGCCATTGGGAGCCTCCCCAATCACTGTGACGTCCTTCAAAGAACCGTTAATGATTTTCGTTAAGGCCTTGCGCTCAATGACTTCATCATCCACTATAAGAATGTTCAACAAGCTCGCTTCCCCCTTTTGCCGCAATAGGAATGGTCAGTCTAAAATTAGTCCCCTTCATTAGCTCTGATTCAATTTCAACCACGTCATTTCTCTGGTAAAAAAGTTGCAGTCTTCTTATGACGTTTTTCACACCAATTCCATTTGAATGCTCTTTTGACTTTTCAGGTGGTTCTTCGGCACCCGCAGCCCCATCCACATATTGGAGCAATCTTTTTTTGACGGTTTCGTCCATCCCATCTCCATTATCAATTACCTCGACGTGAACTTGATCCTGGTGACGATAAATATGTAGGCGAATTTGGCCATTTGCTTCATAAGCCTCTACACCGTGGATAAAGGCATTTTCGATGATTGGCTGGAGGATTAAGCTTGGAATCTCCGTATCTAAGCACGCTTCATCAATCTCTGTGACAAACTGAATCCGTTCACCAAATCTTGTCTGTTGAATATAAAAGTACTCTTTAACAATTCGTACTTCATCCCTTAGGGTCGAAGCTTTATCGAAATCACTTAAGTTATAGCGAAGTATAGCAGCCACAGCCTCTATCAACCGCGAAGTATGCTCAGCCTCCTCTAAATAGGCCATCTTTGAAACCGTATTCAAAGTATTGAATAAGAAGTGAGGATTGATTTGGTTTTGAAGACTCCTTAACTCTAACTCTTTTAACAACTTATCCAATTCGCCTTTTTGTTTAATTTCAGTGACTAATTGTCTGAGGTTTGTCCGCATCTGGTTGAACGTTTCAGTTAACGGCTTCAACTCATCCTTTGTGGTGATTTTAATATCTTCTCCGGACAGGTTGCCTTTTGAGATTTGTTTAGCCGCTTGCGATAACAAACGAATCGGTTTTGTAATACCGCCCGAAATCCATAATGCTAACAAGGTGCTTAGGAAAAAGGCTGCGGCGAAAAGAGAGATGGACATTAATTTATAATAATGATTTTGCCTCTCCATCTGATTATAGAATTGTTGATAATCAGTCAGCTTATTGTTTAGCAAACCCAGTGTACTTTCTTGCAAAAAGGAAGCAATTTTCATGACTTCGTTAAAATGATAGGAGTATTGGTTAATATCTTCTTTTTGGAAGGCCATAATCGTCGCATCACTTTCTTCCAAAAAACTATCGATCATATTTTTATAGTTAATAAGCTTGATATCATTTGTGTCTAGTTCTTCATACAGGCTGCTTTGATCCTTGAGGAGCTTGGTCTTTTCTCTCTGATAGTCTTTTAAATAGACAGCTTCCTTATCTAAAATATACGCATGCAGTTTTTCCGTCACTAAGTTGGTCCTTTTGGAGATATCATTGAGAAGAAGAAAACGTTCAAAGCTATCATCGTATTCTACGACGAGATTTTCGCTGCTTTTATAAAAAAAGAAGCCGACTGAAGAAAGCAAAACGACCAATACGATGAAATAAAGAAGCAATTTGGACCGAATTCGAAATAGCATTAGTTGTTGTCCTCCTTGTTGCGCATACCGCTTACGGGTAAATCACCGATTCTCATAACTCTTGTTTCTGTATGAACAACCTGAGAGACTGTTTTACCTTCGATTATGTCAATCATCATTTTCACTGCTCTGTATCCCATTTCATAGGGTTGTTGTACAACGGTCGCCTTGATTGTTCCTCTTCGAATATAATCTAGGGTTTCGGGCAGTGTATCAAATCCAATCACGTACACTTCTCTTTGTTTTTTATATTTCTCAATGACCTGTGCAATTCCGATTCCATCAAGAGCACTGGTCCCATAAAAGGCATTGATTTCGGGATGATCTTTTAGAAGTTGATTGGCCTTTTCTGCCGCTTTTACCGTACTGATTTCGGATTGCTGGATGTCGACGATATGGATTCCAGGTTCTTCTTTTACCGCGTCCTGGAAACCCTTCACGCGCAATTGCTGATGGTTTGCAAAAAAGTTCCCGGTAATAATAGCTACATTGGCTTTACCGTTTGTGTCGGTTATTAATGCTTTTCCAGCCAAGTATCCTGAGTAATAATTGTCTGTCCCAATATAGGCTAATCGCAGACTATTTGGGGCATCTGTATCCACCGTAATAACTGGTGTTCCATCAGCTATAACCCGATTTATTAACGGCGTAAATTGTTCATCAATTAACCCTTGTGTTAAAATACCATCCACTTTAGATGCAGCTGCCATTTCAATGGTCTTTAAATGGTCGTCAATATTTGTCTGTTTCGGCCCCGTGTATTCCAGTAGCACACCATATTTTTTGGCGGCGTCCTTTGCTCCGCTTTCAACAAGTCTCCAATACTCGTTATCTAGCTCTTCCGGAACAAGGACAAAGTGATATTTATAAGGTTCATGTACCTTTTTCTCGACGGGCAAATGATGGGTAACCACCTTATATCCATAAAAAACCGACAAAGTGCAACTCACAATAAATAATAAAACACCAAATGTATACGCTGCCAAGGATAACCTGCTCAACCTATCTCCCCACTCTCGACGCCACTCTAACTAACGCTATTATACGGAACATTCCAAAAACCGACAATGGAAAGAATATGGTGTCCTTCTATGGTGTCAGGCACCACAGAAAGACACTCTAGTAATTCGGACTACTTTTTGTTTTATTCCGCTTGGGTTGTCCGAAGTTTCCTTGTCTTTTGACTATGTTGCTCGCTTTTCCTCTGACTCTGTCAGAAGTTTTCTTGCCTTCTGACTATGTTGTTGGGTTTTCCTCTGACTCTGTCAGAAGTTTGCTTGCCTTCTGACTATGTTGCTCGTTTTTCCTTCCACTCTGTCAGAAGTTCGCTTGCCTTCTGACTATGTTGCTCGCTTTTCCTTCCACTCTGTCAGAAGTTCCCTTACCTTCTGACTATGTTGCTCGCTTTTCCTTCCACTCTGTCAGAAGTTCGCTTACCTTCTGACAGTTTTGCTCACTTTTCCTTCCACTCTGTCAGAAGTTCCCTTACCTTCTGACTATGTTTCTCACTTTTCCTCTGACTCTGTCAGAAGTTTGCTTGCCTTCTGACTATGTTGCTCGTTTTTCCTTCCACTCTGTCAGAAGTGCCTTGCCTTCTGACTATGTTGCTGGCTTTTCCTCTGACTCTGTCAGAAGTTTGCTTGCCTTCTGACTATGTTGCTGGCTTTTCCCTCCACTCTGCCAGAAGTTCCCTTATCTTCTGACTATGTTGCTCATTTTTCCTTCCACTCTGTCAGAAGTTCGCTTACCTTCTGACTATGGAGACGGGTTTTCCTCTGACTCTGTCAGAAGTTGCCCCAACTCGGACTAGTCTTTTCTATTATGATCTCAATCTACCCGTATGCCAGACGGCTTCCGGCCATCAGTCCCCAATAAACCTCGATATAAAAACAAAAAACCCACCACTAGTTTGGTGAGTCTAAATTAGAAGCTGCTGTTCCTTAGGACAAGCTGGGTTGTGATGTAGATTTTCTTAGCGATTTTTCTACCTTCGATTCTTTCAAGCAAGGTATCTACGGCGGTTTCACCCATGTGCTCCGTGTAGACCTTTACCGTGCTTAATGACGGAAACACATATTTCGAAATGCTGATATCGTTAATCCCAATAATGTTCACTCGCTCCGGGACAGCGATTCCTTCCTCTAGCAATGCACGCAATGCGCCGACAGCAATCGAATCATTCCCCGCAAAAAAGGCCGTTGGCAGCTGGTCTCCATGGTCCTTAATCGCTTGTTTCATCAGCCTACTGCCATCATCCACGGAAAAAGAGCCATTGTACATGAACGCTTCATTTAACAATCCCTTTTCTCCCAAGTATTGCTTAAATGTCTTTTCCCTTGCATCCTCTATCGCAGAGGTTTTGTCCTTAAACACCTCTTTGCCGCCAATATAGCCAATGTTCGTATGCCCTTTTTCAATGAAATGATCCAGCACTTTCTTCGTTGCCTTTTCAAAATCAATCACAACGGAATCAAACCGTTCCTCATCTGGAGAGGTATCCACAAACACGAGGTTCTTTGTTCGCTTTTCCAATTCACTCACTTGCTTACTGCTAAATTTTCCAATCGCAATCAGCCCTTGAATCTCGTCATCTTCCTTTAAATCTGCTAGATTATCCTGAAAGTACTTTTCTACCTGAATCCCGTGATGTCGGCAGCGATTTTCGACGCCAAGACGAATGGACATATAATATAAATCCTCTAGTTCCTCTTTTTCCGTATACCATTGCAGAAGCGCAATCTTTCCTGACTCCTGCTTTCGCACGGACTTCTTTTTATAGGAAAGTTCCTCTGCTACTTCAAAAATCCGCTTTTTTGTTTCATCGCTGACTGAAAGCGAGGTGTCATAATTCAACACTCGTGACACGGTAGCAATCGAAACCCCCGCCATTTGTGCAATGTCTTTAATAGTTGCCATAAATCAAACTCCTACTGTTTTAGAAAAAAAACGATACTTCGTTGTAGAATAGTATAAATCTTCTGGGTCCAAGATGACAGTTGGAAATTCAGGCTGATGAACGGCATCAGGAAATCCTTGAGTTTCCAGACAAACACCCAAATAGTTTCTTGCTCGGACACCCGATATGGAATAAGGTCCTTCCAAAAAGTTTGACGTATACACAACAACACATGGTTGATCTGTCGTCACAAGCAATGAACGGCCACTTTCCTCATCGCTCAGCATGACCGTATTCTCACCCTCAATTGTAAAAACAAGCGGATGGTCGTAGCCTTTCCCCACAAGGACATTCTGTGGATGAGAGGATTGAATCCCCGAACTCAGTCTTCTGCCGTGCTTGAAATCAAAAGGAGTATTTCGCGATGGTAGCACCCGCCCAGTCGGAATCAAATCAGCCCCTAACTCTAAAAAGCGGTCGCTATCTAATCGAAGAATGTGGTCGGCACAATCCTTTTTGAGGTTGCCGCTTAAATTAAAATAAGAATGATTGGTTAAATTGACTAGCGTCTTTTTGTCAGTTTTCCCATGATAGGAGATAATCAGCTCATTTTTATTGTTTAGAACATAGGTCACTGTTGTTTCTAAATTGCCAGGATACCCTTCTTCACCATCCGGGCTCAAATAGAAAAATCTTAATCCAACCTGATTTTCTTCCACGATTTTCTCTGTGTTCCATACCACAGAATTGAAGCCCTTTTTGCCCCCATGTAAATGGTTAGGCGGCTCATTTTCCGCCAGCTTGTATTCCTTCCCATCCAGTTCAAAGCGTGCTTCTTGAATTCTCCCTGCTACCCGGCCAACCACTGCACCAAAGTAGGGCGATAAATCCAAATAATCCTCGAATTCGTCAAACCCAAGCACCACATTCTCAAACTTCCCTTGACGGTCAGGAACCAAAATTTTCGTGATCACACATCCGAAATTCAGGCATGAAACCGTCATGCCTGAATCGTTCACAAGGGAATATTCCCTGACCATTTCATCCTGATACTGTCCGACCCATCTTTCTAGTATTTCCATTCTCTCTCACTCACCACTCTATAAAGATTGGATAAATCGCTTGAATCCATCCGTTCCCTCTTCATCTCGTTTGAAAACGCCTGCATCCTCTAACGCTTTTAGAAACTTCTTACCTACTTCTTCTCTCACCAGAGATTTCACATTGTCTTCATTCGCAACTGCTTCATAACGTGCCTTTAATTCTTCCGCCCAGCTTTGATGATAGTCCGCAACCTCGCCGCCATTACCGAGAATAAATCGTTCGACTTCTACTAGTTCATCCTTTAATCGGGCCGGTAAAACAGCGAGTCCCATGACTTCAATCAAGCCAATGTTTTCTTTTTTAATATGGTGAACATCTGCATGTGGATGGAAAATTCCCATCGGATGCTCCTCGTTTGTCCGATTGTTGCGAAGAACTAAATCGAGTTCATATCGATCACCTTTTTTACGCGCAATCGGTGTAATCGTATTGTGTGGAGTCTCGTCTGTTCGCGCTATAATTCCGACCTGTTCATCAATGTAATTTTTCCATTTGGCTAAAACATACGCCCCTGCCTCTACAAGTTCACTAATTTGCTCAGATCGCAGACGAATAACAGACATCGGCCATTTAACAACGGCTCCCTCCACCTGTGGAAAGCCCGCCATCTTAAATGTCCAATCATCTTCCGCCTTTGCCATCGCAAATTCATACTGACCGCCCTGGTAATGATCATGCGATAAGATTGAACCGCCGACAATTGGGATATCTGCATTCGAGCCGACAAAATAATGGGGAAACTGCTCAACAAAGGCTAATAAGCGTAAAAATGTATCCCTGCTGATTTTCATATCTGTATGTGTTTCTGATAACACGATACAATGCTCGTTGTAATACACATACGGCGAATACTGTAAATACCAGGTCTTGTCTAGCAGATTTAATCGAATCATCCGGTGATTCGAACGGGCCGGGTGGCCGATTCTGCCAGCATATCCTTCGTTTTCCACACAAAGCAGGCAGGTTGGATAGTCCGCTTTTTTCATTGTTCTCTCAAGCTCGATGCTGCGCGGATCTTTTTCTGGCTTCGATAGATTGATCGTAATATCTATATCACCATATTCCGTCGCTGCCTTATACTCAATGTTGTTACCTATCCGCTTCATCTGGATATAATTACTATTCTTGCTAAGCTCATAAAAGTAATCTGTTGCCGTCTTAGGATCCTGCTTATATTTTTCAAAGAAGAGTTGGTTCACCGTTGAGGGGCGGGCCATCAAGCAATTCATGATTTTACTCGAGAATATTTCCTTTTCGTCAAAAATATCCTCTATGACATCCTGCTGACAGGCATAGTTCACGATCTCGTCAAGCAGGTCAGGAATGCCCATGCTGCTTCTCTCGACAAACTCCACTTCTTTAAATTCCGTTAACCCTAGTAAAGAAAGAATTTGATTGCGAGCATAGATTTGGTCTTCTTGGTCGATTAATTGAACGGCCAACGCTTGGTCGATTAATTGTTGCACTAGTTGATCAATCATGTTTTTCACCTCTATTTTTGATAGCCATTAGGGTGATGCTGATGCCAGTTCCAGGCATTTTTAATGATTTCATGGATGGAGGTTCTCGATGGATTCCACCCAAGCACTTGCTTCGCTTTTTCCGAGGAGGCAATTAACGTACTAGGATCACCTGAGCGTCGATCACCCATTTTGACTGGAATATTGATTCCTGTTACCCCTTTTGCTGTTTCAACAATTTCCTTTACTGAAAAACCCTGGCTGCTGCCAAGATTAAACACATTACTCTCCCCGCCCTTTTGCAGGTAACGGAGGGCTAGTATGTGCGCATCTATTAAGTCTTCGACATGAATATAGTCACGGACACATGTCCCGTCTGCTGTGTCATAATCATCGCCAAAAATGGTCACTGCTTCTCTTTTTCCTAAGGCTGCTTCCAATACAACCGGAATGAGGTGCGTTTCCGGATTATGATCCTCGCCAATTTGCCCATCGCTTCGAGCCGATGCCACGTTAAAATATCTAAGCGAGACATACTTAAGATCAAATGCCTTTTCGCACCAAGCCATCATTTTTTCCATTGCGAGCTTAGTTTCACCATACGTATTCGTTGGAATCGTTGCCGCCTCTTCTGTAATCGGCACTACCTTTTGCTCGCCATAGACAGCAGCCGTTGAGGAAAACACGATGTACTTTACGCCAAACTCCTTCATCATTTCCAGAACTACTTGCGTTCCGAACACATTATTATCGAAGTATTTTAACGGCTCAGTCATCGACTCACCAACTAGGGAGTTCGCAGCAAAATGTAGAATTGCCTCGATGTTTTCTTTTTCAAAAACAGCTCGTAAAAACTCCCGGTTACGGATATCCCCTTCGTAAAAGCGTGCCTCGGGATGAATAGCGTCTCGATGCCCGGTTTGCAAGTTATCGACAACCACCACTTCAAAGCCTTGATCCTTTAACTGGTAAACAGCGTGGGAACCTACATAACCCGCCCCACCTAATACGAGAATACTCATTTAAATTAACGCCTCCATTTCCATTTCCTTAGCCCCGTCACCAATACTTGCTACATAGAAATCCGCGTCATAACCAATTTTGTTCTTATAAGCCGCTCCCACATTGGCAATAAAGTTTTCCACCTCTTCATTGGCCACAACCGCAATAGCGCAACCGCCAAATCCTGCGCCGGTCATACGTGCACCAAGGACACCAGGCTGATTCCACGCTGCTTCTACTAAATTATCGAGTTCCACGCCTGTCACTTCATAGTCGTCACGTAACGAAATATGCGATTGATTCATTAGCTGGCCGAATACTGCCAGGTTTCCTGCCTTTAATTCCTCGAGCGCTCTCAATGTTCTGACATTTTCATAGACAGCATGTTTCGCCCGTTTGCGAACAATTTCATTCTTGATCAAGAATTGATTTTCATCAAAGTCTGCTTCTGAAAGCTGGCCGAGCGCTTCAATCGGGAGTTTCGTCTGAAGCTCTGCCAATGCCGCTTCACATTCTCCTCTTCGCTCGTTATACTTCGAATCCGCCAATTCTCTGCGTTTGTTTGTATTCATAATAATGATTTTGTGTTGATCAAGCTGGATCGGTGCGTATTCATATTGAAGGGTTTGGCAATCTAGCAAAATCCCGGCATCCACCTTGCCCATTCCGATTGCAAATTGGTCCATGATTCCGCTATTTACCCCAATAAATTCATTCTCCACCCGCTTGCCTAGCTTGATTAATTCAAGTCGAGGAATGTCTAAATGGAACAGTCCATTGACTAAAACACCTGTTAACAATTCGATGGATGCGGAAGAAGATAAGCCCGCTCCGTTCGGAATATTCCCGTTGATTGCGCACTCAAATCCCGATGAAATCTCGTAGCCCGCTTCCATGATGTAGCGAATCATCCCTTTTGGGTAGTTCGCCCAATTATGTTGTTTCTCGTAATCTAGTTCTCTTAGATCAAATTCGATTATTCCTTTGTCAGGAAAGTTAACCGAGTACAGGCGCACAAGCTGATCCTCACGCTTTCTTGCAACAGCATAGGTCCCATAGGTGATGGCACATGGAAAAACATGACCGCCATTATAATCAGTGTGTTCACCAATTAAGTTAATCCTCCCCGGAGCAAAGAATGCCTGCCTAGGTAATGCTTGAAATAAGTCTAAGAATATTTTATTTAACGATGTGACGTTCATTAATGAATCCCTCCAACTATGTCTGCCATTTCATCTTGAAATCCTTTTCATCTTAATTACCATTTTACTCCCGTCAGTAAAAATCTTCAATTATTTTTACTAAAATTTTTACTAAAAATTTATTAAAATAAGACGAATGTTAACCAACCAGTTTTACTTGAACGGTGCAAACAAGGAATTTACGAATATAAACACACTTAAAAAATATGTTCATCAGGTTTATGAAAGAAAAAACTTGGTTGTGCAACAAAAAAATCCTTCATTCGGTTATGAAGGACAAAATTCAAATGAAAAGTAGACGTAGGAGCTTCTACTTCGACTTTCTTGCTTTCTTTTGATTAAAAAGTAGACGTAGAAACTTTCTACTTCGACTTTCTCGCATTCTTTTAAATGAAAAGTAGACGTAGGAGTCGTCTACTTCGACTTTCTTGCTTTCTTTTAAGTGAAAAGTAGACGTAGGAGCCTTCTACTTCGACTTCCTTGCTTTCTTTTGATTAAAAAGTAGACATAAGAGCCTTCTACTTCGACTTTCTCGCTTTCTTTTATATGAAAAGTAGACGTAGGAGCTTCTACTTCGACTTTCTTGCTTTCTTTTGATTAAAAAGTAGACGTAGAAACCTTCTACTTCGACTTTCTCGCCTTCTTTTAAATGAAAAGTAGACGTAGGAGTCGTCTACTTCGGCTTTCTTGCTTTCTTTTGATTAAAAAGTAGACGTAGAAACCTTCTACTTCGACTTTCTCGCCTTCTTTTGATAAAAAGTAGGCGTAGGAGCTCTACTTCGACTTTCTTGCCTTCTTTGTTTGGCTTACATGAAAATTGTTCTTCATCCAGACTATGAAGGACAAAGTTCGGGTGCATAACATGAAAAATGTCCTTCATCCGGTGTATGAAGGACAAAATCGGTTGGATAACAAGAAAAATGTCCTTCATCTGTGGGATGAAGGACAAATCTTACTTTAATTGTTCCTCGGTTTTTATTAAATAAAATACATGTGATTGAAAGTCGCCTCCGCGTTCTGCACTTCGGCCATTGACTCCATTAAACTCAGTCGGCAGCGGAAGCCCTACGTGCATAAGCTCATCGCCATAATACGTTTGATGACTACCGGCAAGCTTATAGGTTGTTGATTCATCTAATCCACTAAGTCGCAATGTTTGCTTTTTCTGAGAATTTGGTGTCGCCAGCACCTTGTACCAGCCAATCAATGCTTCTGTCTGATCCTTGCTTACGACCATCCAAGCTGTTTCATTTCCAGTAAAAGGACTAAGCAGGCGATAAAACTGGCCATCGCGGATAAGACCTCTCTGTTTTTTATAAAAAGCCACCTGCTCTTTAATGGTGGAACACTCCTCTTCTGATAGCTTTAACGGATTTAGTTCATAGCCAAATGTGCCAAAGTAAGCCGTATTGGCCCTCATTTGCAGAGGAGTCGTCCTTAACGTTTGATGATTCGGAACCGCCGAAACATGAGATCCCATGCTATATAGCGGATATGCTAAGGACGTTCCATACTGTATTTTCAACCGTTCAACGGCATCCGTATCATCACTTGTCCAAGCTTGAGGTGCGTAATACATCATACCCGGATCGAATCGTCCACCCCCACCGGCACAGGATTCAAATAATACATGAGGAAACTCGCTCGTTAACCGCTCATACAATTGATAGACTCCTAGTATATACCGGTGAAAAAACTCTCCCTGCTGTTGAGAGGCTAAGTTGCGAGAGAATGCTTCTGTAATATTCCGATTCATATCCCATTTTATATAGGAAAGCTTCGTTCGTTTGATGATATCGGACATTTTTTCATAAAGATAATCGACAATTTCCGATCTTGAAAAATCTAGGACAAGCTGATTCCTGCCAAGGGTTTGCTGATGGTTATTACCAACAGCCCAATCCGGGTGCATTCTATACAATTCACTATTAGGACTAATCATTTCAGGTTCAAACCAAAGACCAAATTTCATGCCAGAATCAGCAATTTTCTTAGCCAAGCTTTCTAACCCTTCAGGAAGCTTATTTAAGTCGACAAACCAATCACCTAGAGAGGATGTATCATCATTTCTTTTTCCAAACCAGCCATCATCCAGCACAAACAGTTCGATTCCTAATTCACTGGCGGATTTTGCGATGTTTACCAACTTTTCCTCATTGAAATCAAAGTAGGTGGCTTCCCAGTTATTAATCAATATTGGACGTTCTTGCTTTCGCCATTGAGCGGGGATTAAATTTTCACGATAAAGAGCATGGAATGCCTGACTCATCCCATTTAGCCCTTGATCTGAATACACCATCACTACTTCAGGTGTTTGAAATGACTCCTGCGGCTTTAATGACCACTTGAAGCCAAATGGATGAATCCCAACTGTCAGCCTAGTTGTATCATAATGATCCACTTCTACTTGCATAAGAAAATTACTACTATAGATAAAATTAAATCCGTATACCTCGCCTGCATGCTCCGTCGCTGCTGGCCTTTTTAATGCTAAAAACGGATTATGATGGTGGGAGCTTGCCCCGCGCAGACTCGAAATAGACTGAATTCCTGTTTCTAGTTTTCTTTCCTTAACATGCCGTTCTCTTGACCATGCCCCGGCTAAGTGAACAAACTGAAAATCCTTATCTGGCAGGTCGAGAGAAGCACTCATTAATCTTTCAATAGCTAACTTCTCTTGACCATTATTTTTCAGGAGAACACTTCTTGTAATAACCGGTTTATCTGAGAAAACAGTATAATTTAAGATTAACTCAGCTTGTAAAAACTCATCCTTTAAGATGATTTGGATGGTGCTGGCTTCGCTATTGTCATCTGTATAAGTTGCCGGCAGACTCTCAAGACGAGGCTTTCCTTCCAGCAAACGAAAAGATTCATATTTAAAGTCGGGAACATGGTTTTCATTTTGTTTTTTTAAACTGATGGCAGGTTCCCGGAAATCTGAATTTCCGTAGGCAGGGAATTCTTGAAGCAGTGTTTCCAGACAAAAAGCTGGATCGTCTGCATAAACATGACAACTTGCCGGAGTAGGAACATCGTATGTTTGCAAATGAGAAAAATCAGAACGATGACGAAGGGCCTTTCCATAATAAAGATGACCTAGATGCCCGTTCTTCATCACGTGGAAAATGTAGCTTACCTGCCCATTTGTTAAATGAAATTGCTGCATTTCTAAATTCACATGTATTTGCATAAAACATCACCTTTTTCTAAAATGGATGTCGTTTTGAACTACTTAAATCCGCTGAATCATAAATTCAAATTCCATATCCTGGTCTGCATGAATGAGGTGTTCATCGTGAACAGGCGCACCCCAGCTGTCATCTCCGCCAACGCCCATCTGCTTGCATGCAACCGTTACGACCGTATAGTGGACATTCGGCAGCTCGTAATGATGGCCTGCATTTTCAAGCTCGAATGCCGTATATGGTGAAAAATTGCATTCAAGTGGATCTGAAAGAGAAGAAATCCTAATCCCTATACCATCACGGTTCGTAAGACTGACTCTCCGGACTCCGGTACGATTGCCTGACTCTTGCGGCATGACGTATCCAGATATATTATCGGAAACTTGGTTTTTAAAAAGACCCAGTCTCGCGCCTTTACAGCGATCGGAATAATTTTCTTCCGGCCCCATCGCATACCATTCCAATTGGTCATAATCAGCTGGAACCTTGAAGGACACGGCAAAAATCGGCATCTGCGGAAGATTCTCGGCTCCATGATAAACCGATTTAACACGAACGCTTCCATCAGATAAGACAGTGTAACTGGCCTTCACTTCCACATCCGCGCTAATGGCTATTTGATAGGTAAAAGTGACGCAAACTTGTTCATCACCTTCCGCAACCTCAACTCCTACACATTTCCGCGCCAGGCTAGCTGCATACCATACCCCCGAATGATAGCTTTGAGAAAAGCCGCGATCATTATCCGTTGTCGCTCTCCAGAACAATGGTGCAGGAGGAAGGGCAATCATCTCTTTACCAGCATAATTCAGCGATATTAAGCTTCCGACTTGTTTTGAGAACATAATAGAAAAATCCCGGCCATGGACACCAATATTGACATCCCCTTCAGCTACTCTTAAAGTTTCAGGAATTAATGCGGGCTTTTCTGTTCCTTTTACTTGAAACACGTACTGTCCAAAGGCAATTTCATATCCTGCCTCTGCCCAAAGTGTGGTCTCCTTCAATTTTAGGAGGGTATGAATACAATACTCACCCGAATCTCTAACACTATCAGCAGGCAACACAAATTCGGCTCTTCCCTCACTCAAAGGCGCAACTGCCATATTAATGATGCCATGAGCCATTTCCTTGCCCTCGCGGAACAGAATGTATTCCAAATCATAACCGGAGGTATCGGTGAAAAGACTGTCGTTTATTACCGTCACGCCCGATTGATCTGGCACCAGCTTAAAGTTTTGATACAGGTATTTGACTTCTTGCATTTTTGGCGATAACTCTCGATTCGCATACACGATCCCATTCGTACAAAATCCGTAATCCGTCGGACGGTCACCAAAGTCGCCGCCGTATGCTAAAAATTCTTTTCCATATCGGTCCTTCTTGATGATCGATTGATCGATATAATCCCAGATAAATCCGCCTTGATACATCGGATATTTCCGCTCTAAATCCGTGTATTTATACATGCCGCCTAGTGAATTGCCCATTGCATGCATATACTCGCAGCTGATGTATGGCTTCTCTGGATTCTCTCTTAAATATGTTTCAATATCGGCAGGCTTTGCATACATCCTGCTTTCCATATCACTTGTTTCGTTATAGTCACGATTATGGAATACGCCTTCGTAATGAACAAGCCGGCTAGGGTCGACGCTTTTAAAATATTTAGATACGTTCAGTATCACTTCCCCGGCGTATGATTCGTTCCCACATGACCAAATCAAGATCGACGGATGGTTCTTATCCCTCTCATACATCGAAATCGCTCTGTCCATGACAATATCTTGCCATTCCGGCTTATTGCCGGGAATGTTCCAGGATGGCTCAACTGCTCCCATCTTCTGCCAGGATCCATGTGTTTCCAGGTTCATTTCATCGATCACATATATACCGTATTCATCACATAATTCGTACCAGTAGCTCTGGTTGGGATAATGCGAAGTACGGACAGCATTGATATTGTTCTGTTTCAAGGTTTTAATATCCCAAAGCATGTCTTCTTTCGTAATCGCGCGGCCTCTGCGGCAATTGAATTCATGACGGTTTACTCCTTTAAAAACAATCCGTTCACCGTTAATCCGCATAATTTTATCGACCAGTTCAAATCGTCTGAAACCGACCTTCTGTGGAATAACCTCTACTAGATTTCCAGACTCGTTAAAGACTTGAATATATAGTTTGTATAAATAAGGAGTTTCTGCACTCCATAGCTTAGGCCCCTCCACAGGCAACGAAAAAGTCCAATTTCCTTCACTGAGGAAGCCGTCAGTTGCTGCGGTCAAGCTGCCATGTTCATCGTACAACTCGGCTGTAATTTTTGACGGCGCTTGATCCGCAAGAAGTTTAAGATCCGCTTGAAGGGTCCCCTTTTTATAAGACGAATCCAATTCTGTTCGAACATGAACATCAAACACATGGACCTCTGGCACTGAATAAAGATATACATCCCGAAATATTCCTGAGAAACGCCAGAAATCCTGATCCTCAAGCCAGCTGCCAGTGCTGCGCTGGTAAACCTCAACGGCCAGCTTATTTTCTCCTTCAACGAGATAAGGAGTTAACTCAAACTCAGACGGTGTAAACGAATCTTCACTATAGCCAACAAATGTACCGTTCAGCCACACGTAAAAAGCAGATTCCACCCCTTGGAATGAAATATACAAAGGCCTGTTCTCCATATGGGCTGGAACTGTAAACATCTTCACATAGCTGCCGACAGGATTATGATCGGTTGGAATTGCCGGCGGTCGAATATCATTATGTCCGTCCCAAGGGTACATCGTATTGACATATTGCGGTTTTCCGTATCCTTGCAGTTGTATATGTCCAGGGACCGTAATATCTCCCCAGCCCGAGCAATTGTATTCTGACCCGTAAAACTCTTTCGGACGATGATCCGGATTCACACTATAATGAAATTTCCAGTTTCCATTCAATTCGTACCGCATTTTCATTGGAGGAGCATTTCTTGCTTCCTCCATCGTCTCGTAATATGGGTGGTCTGAATGGGCAGGAAGCCTGTTTACGGCGAATACATTCAAATCAGTAAGCCAATCTATCGTTGGAATAAACGTCATTATCTATTACACTTCCTATCTACTTTTTTATCACTATTTCACAGACCCCATCATTCCTGCAACAAAATGTTTTTGCATAATGAAGAAAATGAGTGCCGCAGGCAGGGTTGCAATCACAATGGCTGTCATAATCACGCCAAAGTCAGGAGAGTAGCTTGAGCCAAGGTTAGAAATCAGCAGGGGAATCGTCTGATTTTCAGGTGATTGCAAAATAACAAGTGGCCATAGATAGCTGTTCCAGCTGGCCATGAACGTAATAATTGCTGCAGCAGCATAGGTTGTTTTCATCGTTGGAACATAAATTCTAAAAAAGACACCCAATTCGCTTAATCCATCAATTCTCCCTGCTTCCAATATTTCCTTCGGGAACATTTTCGTGCTTTGTCGAAAGAAAAAGATAAGAAATGCAGTAGTAACCGTCGGTAAAATAACAGCTGCCAGCGTATCAATGCCAATCATCGGAAACGATTGTGATATCGTTCCAAACATCCGGAACAATGGAACCATTAACGCTGCAAAAGGAATCATCATGGATAGAAGCAAAAAATTGAATAAAAAGTCTTTTGTCCGGCTTTTAAAAATTTCAAATCCATACCCAGCCAATGAGGCGATTAGCATAGCAAGAACCGTAGTGATAATCGAAACTTTGGTTGAGTTGATTAATGCCGGTACAAGGTCGACCGTATCCAACAAGTTGTGAAGATTCTCCATAAAATGGCTACCTGGCAGCAATCTTCCCCTTCGTTACATCCACTGACTTATTAGTGGAACTGATGATCATCCATAAAAATGGGAATATTGAGACAATGGAAGCGATAATAAGCACAGTATAGCTGAATATCCGTTTACTCATTTTTATCACCCGCCACTTTAAACTGTATAATTGAGAAGATGACAATCATAATGACAATGGCGTATGAAACAGTAGCTGCATAGCCAAAATCAGGGGTATATTTAAACGATAAGTTATAGATGTATTGAGAGATCGTCATCGTCGCATTTCCCGGCCCACCTTGAGTAATATTCATGACTTCATCAAACAATTGAAGCGTACCAATAGTTGAAGTAATCGAAGTAAACAAGATAATGGGCTTGAGCATCGGAATTGTAATTTTGAAAAATTGTTGAATGGATGAGGCTCCGTCGATTTTCGCCGCTTCATAAATAGATTCATCGACGTTTTGCAGAGCAGATAAATAAAAGATCATGTTATAGCCAGTCCATCTCCATGTAATCGCTACAATGATGGCAATTTTAGCCCAGAAAGGATCTGTCAGCCACTCGATTGGTGCAGAAATGAGTGAAAGCTTCATTAACATAATGTTAATCATGCCGTCATGTCCAAATAGATATTTAAAGATAACCGAATACGCAACAAGCGAAGTTACGCAGGGAAGGAAAATAGCTGTGCGGAATAGCCCCTTATATTTCAGTGTTTTATTATTCAATAAAACAGAAAGGAATAACGCTAGAATAATCATGATCGGCACTTGAATGATTAGATAAATGACCGTATTTTTCACTGTCGTTAAAAATGTTGGATCCTTCAATAAGCGTGCATAATTATCAAAACCTGTAAAAGTCAGGTTTGCCCCAGTACCAGATTGAAAGGATAATATGAGTGCTTGAAGCATTGGATAGAAGTAAAATAAGCAAATCATGACAGATGCAATGATCACAAAGGACCAGCCGATTACAGCATTTTTCGCTCGATTTTTTCTGCCTGACTTCACTGTTTTTATAGCCTGGTTTTGATTTACTTTAGCTGTTATCACTTAGGTCAACCCCTTACCTTGATAATTAGAAAAGCGGAAGCGCCTTGTTCAGCCCCGACAGGCAAATGTTCTTCGGTAAGAAAAGTCCGCCTTTTGACTTTTATTGCCGAAGGTTATTTGACCCGAGGGGCTAGGCGCTGGAGCTAGACAATAAAAGAAACAGCCTTAGAACGAATCGCCTGATAAAACAGTTAGCTCCGTTCCGATGAACCGTACAGGAGAAGCCGGCGAATTTTCCAAGGCTTATTTCTTTATTATTTTTCAATGCTAGACTTATTTAATTTGTTCTTCAGCTTGTTTTTGTGCGTCTTCTAACACCTTATCAAGGTCTTTCCCCTTCAGGTAATCCTGCATTCCTACAGCCAAAATATCCTCAATTGCATATGTGTGTAAACCATAGTTTACTTGTGGAATTTGTTCTGTCCAGTTAGCAAAATCAGTGATGACTTTTTGTCCTCCGAAGAACTCATCTGCTGCCTTATAGACTTCACCTTCAGCAGCTGGCTTGTAAGTACCAATAGCACCAATTTCTTTATTCAAAGTCTGGTAAAAATCAACATTGGAGCCAAAGGTTTTCGCAAGGAAATCAACCGCTTTTTCTTTACCTGGAACGTTAAGTACGTACCAAGAGCTTCCTCCTAAGTTTGAAGCGTTAACTGAATTTGGAATATCAGTTTGTTTTGGCATTGGTACAACTGCCCACTTACCAGCTTGAGAAGCTTCAGACTTTATGGAAGGCGTGATCCAGTTCCCTGTTGGAACAGTGGCAACATCTCCGCTGTTAAAACCTGCTACAAATTGACTCCAGTCAGACACAGGTTTCACTAAATCAGCATCTAAGATCTCTTTATATGTTTTGAATGCTTCTTTTAATGATGCATTACCTGCAATATCAGGTGTCACTCCATCATTCTTTAAATACCATGATCCGCTTGTCTGAATCATCATGCGAATCAATCCAAGGTCTTTTGGATCCTGTGTGAGCATCGCTTTGCCTGTCGCTTTTTTTACTTTCTTCCCAACTTCAATATATTTCTTCCAATCGATATTTTTTAAGTCATCCACTTTATAGCCGGCTTTTTCTAAATAATCCGTTCTAACATATAATCCCGTTACGCCTGTGTCGAATGGAAGTCCGTAGTTCTTCCCATCCAAACTGGTTGGTGCCATTTTATACTGAGCAAAATCTTCTGATTTAAAAGAACCAGTTAGCTCCTGGAACATATCCGGATACGCCTTCAAAAAGCTTTGTGCTCGATAGTCTTCGATTAAAACAATATTCGGCAAGCCTTTAGTCGTACCAGAACTTAAGCTAGTGTTTAGCTTTTGTACAATGTCAGCCTGAGCATTTTCAACCACTTTAATCTTAAGATCAGGGTTTTCAGATTTATAGGCTTCTTTTGCTAGATTCATTGCTTTAATGTTAAAATTCGGGTCCCAAGCCCATACGGTAATTTCTTTTGTATCTTTTGACTCGCCTGAAACTTGTTTATCCTTTGATCCGGAAGAACAAGCAGTTAAAAGCAAAATACTTACTAAAAATAGTGCTAATACTTTTTTCATCAATATTTCCCCCCAAGCGTATCTAATGTATTTTTGTAAGCGTTATCTACCTTACAAGTACTATGGTAGCACCTGCTGGGGCCTTTTCGTTAGGACGATATTTTTAAGAGTTGGTAATATTTTTACGTATTGAACACGCTTTCATTTTCTTGAATTTGCACTATTTTTAGATTTTATGATTTTTTTTACTTTGCCACACAAGGAAGGGTAATTCGAACCTTTGTACCCTCGCCAGGGTCACTGGAAATGGTTACTCCAAATGCTTCTCCATAAATAAGCTGAATGCGTTCATGGACATTCCGAACACCAATGCCAGAAAAAAGCTGCTGATTCCGCTTTGTACTCGGAAGTTTATTTTCTGCTGAAACTTCCATTCCGTCCCCGTTATCGACCACTTCGCAAACTAAGCTGTCACCCTCCTGCCATACAAGGACATTAATATAGCCATTTGCCTTTTTATTAAAACCATGAAAGAAAGAATTTTCGATGAAAGGCTGTAAAATTAACTTCGGAATTTGATATTCCCTGCAATCCGGTGAAACGAAATAGTTCACTTTTATTCGATCTCCATACCGCTTTTGATTGATTAACACGTAATTCTTTAAGTTCTCTACCTCCTGCTCAACCGTAATGGTTTCACTGACATTTCCAATTGTATTCTGCAACAAGGATATAAGGGCATTAATCACCGACTCTGTTTCTTCTTTCACACCCTGCTGGACCATGAATTTAATGGAAGTTAATGTATTGTATAAAAAATGAGGATTAATTTGCTGCTGAAGAGCAGCCAGTTCGGCGTTGCGCTGTTGTTTCTGTGCCAAAACAAGTTTTTCTACATAATCATGCAGTTCATCAAGCATTGAGTTAAAGGCATTGCCAATTTGTCTCGTTTCATAAGTTCCTGTAACAGCAACGTATTGGTGGAAGTTGTGTTTAGGTGCATTCCCTATTTGCTTTACCAACCTCGAAAGCGAATTCGTTACACGTCTAGAAGCTAAAAAGACAATAATCAAAGCGGCAAAAACGATCCCCATTGAGATCAGGACAATGGCCTTTTTATTGATTAAATCGCCAACTGCCCTTTGCTTATCAATGATATTGAAAAGGAACATATCGAAGGATGGAAGATATTCCATCGTGATAATTTGATCCTTTCCCATAAATTTTTCAATGATATATTCGTTTGATCCCTTTTCTATTTTTGCTGCATAGGTTACAAGCTTTTCATCCTTTTTCCCGATGAGCTTCGATAAGTTACTCGACACGATCACTCCCTGTCTGTCTGCCATGACCACATTATTCCCAGGGGTGGTATAGCTCGAGTAAAACTTTCTGAAATCTTTCTCTTGAATGGCAAAATACATCGAACCATAAATTCTTCCGGATAGACGGTCCATTAGCGCTTTAGAGGCAACAATGACATTTCCATCACCTGCCTCTGAAGTTTGAGCTGGACGGTGGTCATATTGATACAAAAGCCTCTTAGGCGATTTGAACGTATTGCGAGTCAAAGCACTATTCTCTAGTTCTTCATCTGTAATTGGCCAGTAATTGCGATCGGTTGCGTAGCTAAGTCCGTTATTCCCGGTAACAATGATTTCAACCTCGTACGCATCCAGATTGGATTTAATATGCTTCATTTGCTGGCTCATCGTAAAAATGGCATTCATTTTTTCCGTATTCGAGCCCTCTTCCGTAAGGATTTTCTTGAGATTTCCGCTTTGCAGTAGGTTGTTAGACGCAATTATGATGGAATAATTAAAAGACTCAAAGCTCTCTTTCACTTGATTCATCACTTTCGAGTTCGTAATGCTGAACTTTTCAAAAAAGAATTGCTCCGACATGCGAATGGTCGTCCATGTTATCGTAACCGATACTATGACAATCATCAGTAAGGCGATGAAAAACATAGTGATAAACAGATTATTATGTTTAAAACGATTAGGAATAAGCCACATGTATATCATCTCTTATCTTAAGGATTGTTTTCGTCTGTATTGACTTGGGGATACTCCCTTAATTTTCTTAAATACCTTACAAAAATAGCTGTGATCAGAGTAGCCGACCATTCCGCTGATTTCAGAGATAGATTCCGTATTCTTTATTAGCAGCTTAGTTGCTTCTTCAATACGAATTTTATTTAGATATTCAATAAACCCTTCATTATTATGCGTTGAAAAATAGTTTGATAGGTAAGAGGGATTAAAATGAAAGTGCTTAGCCACTTCTGTAAGGGTAAGCTGCTCGGCATAATGGTCCATGATATATTCCATCAGCTTTTTCATATTCACATTTTCCGAATGCTCGTCTATTGCAGATAGGCATTCATTTGCTTCTTCAATAAAACGATCTAATAGTCCTACCGCTTCTTCTGCAGTTCGTACTTCATCAAAAGCTTTAAAATATGAATATTTAGCGTTCTCTAGTTTTTTCACTTCATATTCCATATTACTTAGAAGAATCGTAATGTTAAAAATGATGTTGCCAAAAAAAGCCTTGTATTCAAAAACATCTGTTGTATAACATTTTGAATAGGTTCTAACATGCTCTTTTAAATAATTAAAAGCAGAATCAAAGTGCCTCCTTTTCATTTCACCAGTAAACCAATCCAAATTAAATTTTTCTAATTTACGAGGTAGCTCAGGGAGGTCAGCTTTCAATAAAATGTAACTATTAGGAAGATAGAATTGGTACATTAATAGATTTGAGAATTGCTCTTTATACATATTCCCCAAATGAGCTAAATCTTGAAACACCTCTGTTAATACGAACCTTACTCCTTGCAGCTTCGTTGCAAGTTTGTTAGCCATGTTAACCACATTTGTTATATCGTTCTTATTTAAATTTAGGAGATAAATAAGGGTATGTTGATCATGTTTAAAGCTATAATATTCTATCTGGCTTAAATCCTGATCCAATGCTTCATCAATATTACTTTTTATGGTAGTTTGGATTGTTTCCGATCCAGTAACACCCAACAAACAGTAGTCGCTATAAGGAAACGCATTCTCTAATCCAGCTAATTCTAAATTGACTTCATATCCAGAAAGTAACTTATCAATTAAATAGTCGATGGAAGCACCATGGTCCACTTTCTTATCTCTTGGCTGGAAAGATGAAATTCTGCTCGCAGCTGTCTTCAATACTTTTAAAAGCACTTTTGCATCAAGTTTTGGCTTTAATATATAATCAACCACACCACTTTGAAATGTAGAGCGTACATAATCAAATTCTCCAAAACTGCTCAGGATAATGATCTCAATATCAGGATATTTCTCTTTAACAATTCTTGTTAGTTCTTCCCCGTCCATGATCGGCATCACAATATCTGTTATTAACACATGAGGTTTGTTGACCTCAATGAGTTCTAATGCTTCTTGACCATTCGAAGCCTCTCCAACTATCAAAAATCCTTCTTGTTCCCAGTCAATATAGTGTTTGATCCCTTGTCTAATTAGCATCTCGTCATCTACAATAAGAATTCTGCATGGTCCCATTGATGTCATCGAATCCCTCCTTCAGATAGCAACTACCCTCGAGTTTTAAAGATTTATACTCCTATTCTATTATAGAACATATTATTTGAAAGCGTTTTTTATATATTACCTTCTATTACATATTTCATAGACTAGCAAATATAAAAAAGACTCTCCCGCTAGACGGAAAAGTCTTTGATTTTTCTCTTTTAAAATGAAGTTGCTTGGACCCTTAATTAGCCAGGGGTAGTGTAATCTCTACTAGTGTTCCTTCGTTTATTTTACTCTTATACGATATACTGCCATGGTGCTGCTTAAGAATCTTATGACAAATCATAACGCCCAGCCCCGTTCCCTTTTCTTTTAAACTATAGAACGGCTCACCTAGACGAGGTAGAAGCTCTTCAGGAATGCCGCATCCTTGGTCTTGTACTAAAATCAGGCACTCACCCTCTGAACTCTTTCGTAGGTCGACACTAATTTCTCCTCCATCCTTCATGGACTCCATCGCATTTTTTAAAATATTGAGGAATACCTGCTTGACTTGATTTCTTTCACAAGTAATAAAGAAGTCAGTTTCCTCCATCAGTAACTTTATTTGAATATCATTCATCAGCGCTTCCGGTGACAGTAATTCTAATGTATCTTCTAGTAATTCCTTCAAATCGGTCCGATTTAATTGTACAGCTTGCGGCTTTCCTAAAGAGAGTAATTCGCTAGTAATCCCTTCGATCCGCTCTAATTCTGTAAGCAGCAAACGGTCAATAGCGGTATTCTCACCGCGATAGAGCTGCAGGAAGCCTTTAATGGTTGTCAAAGGGTTCCTGATTTCATGAGCAACGCCCGCAGCAAGTTCTCCGACAATAGAAAGCTTCTCGGATTGAAGAAGGATTTCCTCTGATTTTTTCCGTTCAGAAATATCCCGGCTGATAATAACGATATGTTCAACTGATTGTCCTTCTCCTGTTACGGGCATACAACGGGATTCAAATTCGATATAATAACCTTCTTTGTGTTTCAAACGGAATTCTAACGCTTGAGATTCTTTCTGCTCAAACATGGTCTTGACTGTGTTTTTAAAAAGACAGACATCATCTGGATGAATAAACTTACATAATTCAAATTTCTCTAATTCGCTCGCTTGGAATCCTAAAACCATCTCATGTGAAGGAGAGAAGTAACTAATCGAATGATCCTGATTCATCACCATTATTAAATCTGAGGTGTTTTCAGCAATGATTCGATATTTGGATTCACTTTCTTCTAACATTGTATTCATGTCGGACAGACGATTGTTCAATCTGTGCAGCTTCACATAGGATTCGATTAGCAGGGAGCCAATAATAACGCCTAACATCACAAAAATTAGATATTGAAAGTGAAACATAGGCTTGTCTCTCAAAACATTGAAAAGACCTGGCACGGTAATCACGTATATAATTACATATGCTCCAGATAGAATGGCACCCTTTTTAATTGCAGTCAGCCGTGAAATATACACATGGATAATCGAAAAACTTATCATAATGACCGACCAGCCGATAATTGCCGGCATCCATTGACCACTGGAATAGAGCCTCATGAGTAATGAGAAAACCCCGGTAATGAATCCTGCGATGGGTCCAAGATAAGTGAAAACCAGGATGACAGGGGCATACCGTATATCGTACGAATAACCTTCCTGGTGAATGGATAGTATGACAAGAATGATTGAAACGATCCCGCCGTATAATCCTACCCAAAGTTTAACCCTCTTAAAGGGTTTATGTTTGATGAACGAGCGGACTACCAGAGGTGTACTGACCATTAGCGAAAAAATTGCGAGATTCATAATATAGTCTAAAAGAATCAACTGAATCCACCTATCTCATGTTAAATTCTTACTATTTACTCTTATCTTAAACTAGAATTTCTTCTATTTCTATAAGGAATAAATTAATTTAGTTAACATTTTTATCCAAAAGAAAAAGACCCTTCCGACGAAGCGAAAAAGTCTTTGAGATTTTATTGTCCTATTTGGATAATATAGAAAGCACGGTATCTAGGATAACATTGACCCCTTTTTCACAGTCTTCCCAAGTAGTCAATTCTACTTCACAGTGGCTCTTACCATTGATACTTGGCACAAAAAGCATGGCCGTCGGAACATAGCTGGCAATAAATTGAGCATCATGCCCCGCACCGCTGACCATCCGCTTGTGGGTATACCCAAGCGACTGAGCGGATTGCTCTAAAAGCTCACAGACTTCCGGCTCAAACCAAACCGTATCCCGCTCCCATAGTTTAGTAGTTTTGATCTCACAGCCCTCATTTTCAGCGAACTGAGGGAGCCCATGAATGAAATCTTTGACGGCGTTGACGATTTCCATATCTTTATGCCTTGCCTCAAGAGTAAAAATGACTTTGTTTGGAATAACGGTGTGAATGCTCGGATAGACATTCACCCGGCCAATAGTAAATACTAATTCCTCATCTAGGCTGCCAAGGCGTTTACGGATCTCATTGATTAAATTATTCGTTGCAAAGAGGGCGTCCTTTCGCATATCCATCGGTGTTGTACCGGCGTGGTCCGATTCTCCTGTTACTTCAATCTCATAACACGCCATCCCTACAACACATTCAACAACACCAATAGTGAGGTTCTCTTTTTCTAAAATTGGTCCTTGTTCAATATGAAGTTCGAGGAAGGCAGTGGCTTCTTTCAGACGATTTTCTACGTCTCCCTCATACCCGATAGCTTTCAGGGCTTCTCCAAATATGGTTCCTTCTGCATCTTTCTTTTGCAGCATGACGGATTTATCAAATTTCCCTGAAAGGACACCTGAAGCCATCATGGAAGGCTCAAATCGAGCACCCTCTTCATTTGTAAAGTTAACAATAGTGATTGGAATTTTCGGCTTAATATTATTTTCTACTAGTGTTCTGATTACTTCCAGTCCAGTAACTACACCTAAAACGCCGTCAAAGCGGCCGCCTTTCTTTACGGTGTCCAAGTGTGAACCTATCAAAATAGGAGGTTTGTTTTCGGTCCCTTCCAGCGTGGCATACATACACCCCATGTCGTCTACCTTGACCGACATACCTAATTCTTCACAGCAGGAACGAAAGTAATCTCTTACGCGACGGTCTTCCTCTGATAATGACAATCTCGTAACCCCATTGTTTTCTGTCCGGCCAAAATCAGCAAATCTTTCCAGTTCCTTCATCAATCTTTCCCCGTTAATCAGTAGCTTTTGCTTTTGCATATAAAACACTCCCCTTTTTAAATAATGAGATTTCGTCTGTTTCATCACTGTTTGCTGGAATCTCATGGAGGTTAAAAGCGTAGGATAGTTTAGTTGAAGCCGATGGAAATGGATCATGTCTCTTGTGTAATTATGTAAAAATTCAGTCAATAAACTTATTATACAACACTACCTGCTATAGTCATTAGACAAAACATAAAATCTTTCCAAGCATTTGTTTTATACTTTGTATGATTTCATGTGGAGATTAGGTGCCTGACACCTTTCACACCTTTTTCTTTAAATATTTTGAATCTTATTGTATCTTTGAAAAGAACTATATAGAAACGTGAGGCACAGCATATGTGGAAAAACAGGAATGTTTGGATTTTACTATCTGGGGAGTTTATTGCGGGATTAGGGTTGTGGCTTGGTATCATTGGAAATTTAGAATTCATGCAAGCAAAGTTGCCTTCGGATTTTTTAAAGTCGTTGCTTTTAGCAGGTGGGCTGCTCGCCGGGGTTGCGGTCGGACCTTATGCCGGCAGGCTTACCGACCAAACCAGTAAGAAAACGGTTATGCTGATTGCTGGATTCGTACGTACCATTAGTGTCATTTTTATGCTAATCGCCATTCATACCGGATCTATTTGGTGGATGGCCTTGTTTTTAGTCCTGCTGCAAGTTTCTGCTGCTTTTTATTTTCCAGCCCTTCAGGCGGCCCTCCCGCTCATTGTCGCTGAAAAGGATTTGCTTCAATTAAATGGAGTTCATATGAACGTGTCAACCTTGTCACGGATAATCGGCACAGCGCTAGCCGGGGTCCTCCTAGTGATTCTGCCACTATCCATGCTCTATATCGGATCGCTAGTAGGGTATATCGGATTGTTTATCCTAACTTGGTTCTTGAATTTCAATGAAAGTAAACAAAGTAAACTAGAAAAGCATGAAAAAGTGAAGAATAGCTCAGTTGAGAATAGTAGTTTTAAAGATATATTCCCGATTATTAAAAATCTTCCTATAGTCTATATGACGCTTATTATGACACTTGTACCCGTACTGTTTCTAGGCGGTTTTAACCTATTAGTCATCAATATCAGTGAGCTTCAGCATAGCTCGGCCATTAAAGGTTGGATCTACACTGCTGAAGGAATTTCCTTCATGCTTGGCGCCTTTTTTATTAAGCTGATTACTGACAGAGTTTCACCTTATATCATTTTGTTCATTTGTTCGTTTATGATTGGCGTCTCACAGTTGCTTCTTTATTTAGCGAATGTTCCTTTGTTAAGTGTGTTGGCCTTTGCCTTATTCGGTTTTTCCGTAGGCTGCTTTTTTCCGACAGCTGCTACCATTTTCCAAACAAAGGTGCCAAAGGATTACCACGGACGGTTCTTTTCCTTCCGTAATATGTTAGACCGAATTTCCTTTCAGATTGTCCTGCTCATTAGCGGCTTTCTCCTAGATTTAATCGGTCTGCAGCTAATGTGTGTTCTATTTGGTGCAATATCCATTATCACCACCACCATATTCTACGCTAGACACAAGCGGGTTCAAATGGTCGAACAAAAAAACTAAAGCAAAAAGGGTGTCCACCAGACTCGGACAATTGTCCACGAGTGGTGCCTGACACCCTTTTTCTATGTTAGCCGATTTTTTTCTTTTGTGTTGCAGTGGTTGGTGCGCTTTCCCATGCTTCTTGGTTTGGTAAGCCTTCGATGTTTGAAGTGTAGAAGACAGGGTTTTGACCGTTCACTTTTTGCTTCTTATAATCTGCAAGAGCGGCAAAAGCAATCTTTCCTAGTAGAATGATTGCTATTAAGTTAATAATAGCCATTAGCCCCATGAATAAGTCCGCCAAACTCCAAACAAAGTTCAGCTCTGCTAAGGAACCAAATGCCACCATTCCAACAACTGCAATACGGTACACATTAAGAATTACCTTGTTATTTTTAATAAATTCAATATTCGATTCACCGTAGTAGTAGTTACCCACGACAGAACTGAAGGCAAATAAGAAGACGATAAATGCTAGGAAAATACCAGCCCATGATCCTAAAGAACCTTCAAGTGCATTTTGCGTTAAGATAATTCCATTACCTTCTTTAGAGGTATATAGACCTGATAATAGAATAATAAAAGCCGTTGAACTACAAATCACAAGAGTATCTACAAATACGCCCAGCGCTTGAATTAACCCTTGTTTAACAGGGTGGCTGACACTTGCCGTTGCGGCTGCATTCGGTGCGCTTCCCATACCGGCTTCATTCGAGAACAGACCACGTTTGATTCCGTTCATCATCGCTGCCCCAATTGCACCACCTGCTACTTCTTTTATTCCAAAAGCACTTTCAAAGATTAACTTAAACACGCCAGGAATTTCTGTTACATTCGTTACCATAATATACAAAGCTATTAGAATATAAGCTCCTGCCATAATAGGAACCATCCACTCAGCCACTTTTGCTATGCGTTTTAATCCGCCAAAAATAATTACAGCAGTAACAACTGATAAAACGATGGCAATGACAGTCTTATTAATTCCAAATGAATTATTCAGAGAGCTAGTAATTGTGTTAGCCTGTACAGAGTTAAACGCTAGACCAAAAGTGATAGAGATAAGTACTGCAAAGGTAATCCCCATCCAGCGTGCTTTTAAAGCTTTTTCCATATAATAAGCGGGACCTCCACGGAAAGTGTCCCCGTCTTTTACTTTATAAATTTGCGCAAGCGTTGCTTCTATAAAAGCAGAAGCTGAGCCTATTAATGCAATAAGCCACATCCAAAAAACAGCACCTGGTCCTCCAGTAGTGATAGCAATGGCAACCCCGGCAAGGTTTCCAGTTCCTACCCTTGACGCTGTACTGATACAAAAAGCCTGGAAGGATGAAATCCCTTTTTTATCGCCTTTTGCCCCTTCACCCATCAAGCGAAACATCTCTCCAACCATGCGGAATTGGACAAATTTTGTTCGAAAAGTGAAATAGAGACCTGATCCAATTAATAAAACAATAAGAATATAAGACCAGAGTAACGTATTGGACTCACTTACAAAATTTTCAATCATCTTCATTTACTTATCACCTTCTACCCCTTATTTTTTATATACCGATATAATTTATCAAAATCAAATTAATCTGACAATGTTTAAAATTTCCATAATAGTAGTTACTAAGTACGAGCTTCAGTTTAGGATAATTTTTTTTAAAAGTTTAGGATAATCGTAATATTGTAAAAAAATAGGTCGTTATATCCAAGAAAATTATGTAAAATAGAAATAGGACTAAAATGGTCCTATCATTTCTCAAAAGAAAAACTAATTTAAGGGTGAACGTAATTGCGATTTTTCAGGAAGGAAAGGAAACGATTATGCTAAAAGCTAGGCTGTATGACATATCCATCTTTCTTATTGCCCTTGCCATAGCAATTAGCTCCAAACATTTATTAATACCTACTTCAGCGTTTTTTAAGGCATTAATTTTGTTTTGGGTATTCTCCAGTCTGTATTATCACCTTAGAGTTTTTTCAAAAAACGGCAACACTAATTTTGAATATGGTATTAGCTACTGCTTTTCCTTTGTTCTGGTTTTTGGTCCTTTTGGCTTATTTATATTTGAAACGTTCTATCGCTTTACCGTGTACGCTTATAGAAAGTGGACAAAGACCGCTGACCCCAGTGAGTTTACAGACACTTTATATAATATTGGTGCCTTTGTCATCACTAACTCAGTAGCCTACTTCTTGTACCTGCAACTAAATTCTAGCTTTGATAAAATTCCCTATGGTTTTTGGATTTTGATGTTTTTGCTGACATGTATCGCCTCCCTTCTTTCCGGCACTTTCTTAGTGACTGCTTTTTACATAATGGGTGACCTTAAAACCCTTAAAGAAGGTGTAGACTTTATTTTTAAAAGCAGAAGTTTGCTTGATTATGGGAAAGTAGCCATCACCAACGGATTGCTTTTCTTGTTTTTAATAGATAGGGAATGGGATATGTTGATTAGTTTATTTATTTTAAACTACGTAGTAAGCCGTTCCTTTTTCTCGAAGGCTCAAAGCGCCCAACATAAGTTGGAAAGGGACAAGTTCGAGCAAATGGCCTATACAGACTTCCTGACGGGCGTGTATAACCGGACATTTATGGATAAAAAAATGGCTGAGCTTAATCAAACGGAAGAACAAATTGGTATTGTCGTATGTGACATCGATAAATTTAAACGAATCAATGACAACTACAATCACGCAGTAGGCGATAAAGTTATTCAGCACTTTGCCTCTACGCTAAAAAGCTATCTTGATGAAGACGATTATTTGTTCCGAAGTGGTGGAGAGGAATTTACTCTTTGTCTTAGAAAGAGAGACTATGATCAAACACGGAATCTGGTGAATGAGATTCTGAAAGGCGTTGAAAATAACGCAGTAAATGTGGAATATCAGGGTGAACACGTCTCCATATCCTACACTGCTTCATTTGGCCTTTATTACTACAAGGTAAACGATCAAATTTCTATAGAAAAAGCCTATATCATGGCTGACCAGCTGTTGTTCCGCTCCAAGGATTTAGGAAAGAACAGAGCTTCTATGGTTAACGCTCTTTCAAAAACAGCAGTCGTATAACTACTTGTGAACCCAATAAAAAAGAAGCGGTAATTGTCGCTTCTTTTTATTTTGGCGTTAAATTTCCTATCCAACCCAATTTGTTGACCGCAGTTGCTCTAGCTTCTGACTATCTCTCTTCTTTTTATACCAACTCTGTCGGAAGTTGACCTACCTTGCAAAACAGAAACAAAAATATTAGATAACAACAAAGCTTACACAAAAAGCATTTTTTATTAATTCCTATTCCATCAAAATAGGGGTCAGGCACCACGCATGGACAACTGTCCTCAAGTGGTGCCTGACACCCAAATCCGATTTATGATGCACGTTTTAGATGTTTGAATTGTCCTTTTGATAGGACTGTCGTTTCGAGACGGTAAGCCATCATGGCTGCTAGGACGGATAAGATGATATCTTTTGGCAGTGGAGCAAGCATCCAGAACCAAGCCATTTTGTACGTGAAACCTTCTGGTGCTGCTGCCCAGAGTTTATATGCAAAGTACATCCAGTTTGTTCCGAACACATAGTTTACTGTCATTCCAATTAATGCGGCAATAATAAAAGTTACCAGCCCTTTTTTCTTCTCTACGATTTTTCCAATAATAAAAGCAGTAAGAATATAAGAAAGAATAAAGCCAAAAGTAGGTTTAATAATGATGGCAAATCCTCCAGAAAAATCAGCAAAAACCGGAACTCCTACCAATCCTACTAACATATAAACAAACATCGCAATTGAACCTAAACGGCTGCCCAGGATTGCCCCTGCTAAAATAGCAAAAAAGGTTTGTAGTGTAATCGGTACACCACCTACATGTAAAAATGGAGCAATGGTACTGATATTTGCACCAATCGCCATGAGTGCCACAAACATGGCAGATAGTGTTAAATCAAGTGCTCTTAGATTTTTCATAACTTTCTCTCCCACCCTACAATTTAAATGTCTAAATTTAAAATAAATGGTAAGGTTACCTATTGTCAACCAAAATATAAAATTGGTTAACAAAAAAATTCAAGTTAACATCACACTACACATTTCTAAACTTTTCAAATCTCCTATTCTAAAAAAGAGAAACATTTATTCGAGTATACAGTTTTTGGAATAACCATTTTTTATTCTATTTGAACTATATTAAATTTTCAAAAAATATTTTGACAAATGATATATTTAAAGGTATATTAAGATAACGAAATAATTATCTGAATTTTATAAAAGCAATATTTACATAGGGGGTAACATCAGATGGAAAAACGTCAGCAGTGGGGGTCAAGATACGGATTTATTATGGCAGCCGTTGGCTCGGCAGTAGGTCTAGGGAACATTTGGAGATTCCCAGCCGTTGCCTATGAAAATGGAGGAGGCGCCTTCTTCCTACCTTATCTATTTGCAATTTTAACAGCAGGGATTCCTATCTTAATTTTAGAATTCACCATCGGCCAAAAATATAGAGGATCATCACCATTGTCATTGCTCCGCATTAACAAAAAAGCAGAATGGCTTGGTTGGTGGCAAGTGTTAATCGCCTTTGTCATCTGTACTTATTATTCTGTCATCATTGCATGGGCTATTAAATACACAATCTATTCATTTGGTACACAGTGGGGGTCTGACCCTGGAAAGTTCTTATTCGGACATGTGTTACAGCTATCTGATAAACCAGGACAAATTGGCGGATTAGTTTCCGGCATCGTCACTCCATTACTTTTTGTATGGGCAATCACATTATTTGTCCTCTATCGTGGAGTTTCTAAGGGAATTGAAAAACTTAATAAGATTTTCCTTCCAACGCTTGTAGTAATGTTCTTAGTTATTGTTGTTCGTGCTTTAACTCTAGATGGTGCAGCGAGTGGATTAAATGCCTTTTTCAAACCAAATTGGGATATGATTTTAAACGGAAAAGTATGGATTGCCGCTTACGGGCAAATCTTCTTCTCCCTATCTATTGGATTCGCCATCATGATCACGTATTCTAGCTATCTACCAAAAAAATCCGATATTAATAACAACGCGTTCATCACAGCTTTTGCTAACTCTGGATTTGAATTATTAGCTGGTATTGGAGTGTTTGCTGCTCTAGGATTCATGGCAAAACAACAGGGAGTACCCATTGATGAAGTAGTTAGCAGTGGAATTGGACTAGCTTTCGTTGTTTTCCCAAGCATCATCAACGAATTCCCTGGTTTAAATGGATTATTCGGCGTATTGTTCTTCCTATCATTAGTTTTTGCAGGAATGACGTCACTTATTTCAATCGTAGAAACGTTTGTAGCCGCTATTCAGGATAAGTTCAATGTATCACGTACAAAAGCAGTCTTAACTGGCGGTCTTGCAGCAACTGTTATCTCATTATTATTTGCAACACACGGCGGATTGTATCTACTAGATGTTGTTGATTATTTCATTAACAACTTTGGAATTGTATTCGCTGGACTTATTGAAGTTATTTTAATCGCCTGGGTCTTCAAGGGATTAAAAGGATTACAAACCCATACAAATGCCATCTCTGATCTACGTGTAGGTGCATGGTGGAAAATCTGTCTCGGTGCTGTTACTCCACTGGTTCTTGGCTATATGATGTTTGATAATATTCGTCAAAACCTAAAGGAAAACTACGAAAAATATCCGACTGAACTAATTATGTATGCAGGGGTGTTAGTAGTAGCTGTAACAATCCTGGTGGCAGTTCTATTATCCATTAAAGGATGGAAAGCTTCTGCTAATCCAGACGAAAATAGGGAGGTTGCTTAAATGTCAGGAAGCGCACTAACGATGATGATTGTAGGGATAGTTATCCTGTGGGGCGGCCTTGCAGCCAGCATCCTGAACGTTGTCAGAGTATCAAAAAAATCAAAAGCCTAATACAACCAAAAGGATTGAGCAGGTTCGCCGCTCAATCCTTTTTTCATGCAACTGGCTTAATATTTTTTCGGACGGCAGTATTTACAGACTTTGATGGTTTGGTTTGTTTCTGTCTTCTGTGTGTAAAGAAGCTTTACTCCTGTTCGCCCACAAAATGGGCATGTCCCACGACCGTTCGAAGGCAAGTAGCTAATTGTTTTTCCTCTATTCCTCTTTGCCATATCCATCATCCTTATCTATAAAACTCTTGTTTCTTTATCTAATGATGGACTGGCACAAAGATTGATAGGCATATAATGGTTTTTTTGAAAAACTTTTTGTTCTTATTTTCACTTTCCCTTTGCATTGGCAAAATGCCCACCCGTTAATAAAGAGTCATTATTTAACAGATTACGGACCTCCACGGGAACAGCTACCTTCTTTCTTGTTTGGCGATTAATCGTTGTTAAAATAACTTCTGCAACTACCATTCGCTCCTGTTGATCATTCATAAGGGTTTGCCTTAGTGTAAAACTTGTATTTCCTATCTTCTCAAGCTCAGTCCGAAGGAGTAAGTAATCCTTATTAAACACTTCTTTCTTATAATCCACCTCAATATGTACAACCACAGCTTCTACGCTGAGTGAAACACAATAACTATACCACCACTTGCGCCCCTCATCTAAATACTCGAACAACTTTACATTACTGACGTGCCCCAGATTTGATTCTGCCACAATGAATAGTTCTGAATAAGCCAAGCCTCCATCCCCCTGTATTCTAAATTTAATAAAAACTCTTTTACATACATTCGATGCTTAATCGAAGGATACCTGCCCACCCTTTTCTTAATCCCTCGCTAAAACTGGCACGACAACTAACCCCTTTCCATAAGATAGAAATAAGAGTTGAGTCTAAACTTTTCAAACGGAAAGGAAAGATGTGGTGCTTTTATATGAAAAAAAATTCAGTTCAACACCTGTCATTTCGAAACCTCCAAGAGAACGAAATGACATTTGACCAGGTCTTTGAACGGATTGTTACTTTTATGAAGTTGGATCCTAACGGAAACTACCGCCTGATGGTAGGAACGGATTCACAGGTCCACAAATCAAATACGGTTTTTATCACTGGAGTTGTGATACAGAATGAGGGCAAAGGTGTATGGGCATGTATCAGGAAAATCATTGTTCCAAGGAAAATGACCCATTTACATGAACGTATCTCTCTAGAACTATCTTTAACAGAAGAAATCGTTTCACTGTTCACGGAAGAAAGAAAAAATGAACTGATTTCTATCGTACTTCCCCATTTATACCATGGGGCTACTTTTACCATGGAGGGCCATATCGATATAGGAGCAGGTAAGCGAAATAAAACAAGTGAATTTGTTCGAGAAATGGTCACCCGAATAGAATCCATGGGAGTAGAACCTAAAATCAAACCAGATGCCTTCGTTGCTTCCAGTTACGCAAACCGTTATACAAAATAAAGGTGTCAGGCACCACCTATGGACATTTATCCACGAGCGGTGCCTGACACCTAAATATAACACCTAAATATAGTTAAGTTGAACCTTTACAGTTGTCCCTTTGCCTGTTTCGCTTTCAATCTTCATCATGCCATTATGTTCCTGAATGATTTTGTTGCTCACCGTTAGGCCAAGACCAATTCCCTTGTCCTTTGTCGTATAAAACGGTGTACCTAAATAGCCCATCAGGTTTGTATCAATCCCAACACCTTCATCAGCAAAACTAATCTCTACGATTTTGTCCGGCAGCTTTTGGACATTAACATGGACATTTCCTCCATTAGGCATGGACTCAATGGCATTCTTGAGAAAATTCACAAACACTTGCTTCAATTGGTTTGGACTACATAGCAACTCAATATCATTTGCTTGTTTATAGTCATGGTTGATGATTTGAACATTATGTAATAATGCCTGGGGATGAAGAATATTCACCGTGCTATCTAAAATTGAATGTAAGCTCACCCGCTCGAATAGAATGGCTTGTGGTTTCGCGAGTGACATAAACTCATTAACAATCATATCAATCCGGTCCAGCTCATTCATGATAATGGATAAATAATTGTCCTGTTTTTCTCTATCGGGCGTACTCTTTAATAGCTTAGAGAACCCTTTTAAGGAGGTTAATGGATTACGAATTTCATGCGCGACTCCCGCTGCTAATTGCCCGATGATGGAAAGACGGTCTAGGTTCCTTAATGCATCGTCATTTTTCACCCTGTCCGTCACATCTCTTCCCACTGTTACATAGCACTCTAGTTCATTATTCTCATTAAAAATAGGTGAAATCGTAGTTTCTGAATCTATTACTTTGTTATCTCCTGTTTTTAACTTGATTTGCAGTAGCTGTGCCTCTCCTGTTTCAGCCAGCTTTTGATAAACTTGTTCAAAACGCTCTCTTTCTTCTGGCAGTATGAGGTCATAAGCATCTTGTCCTATTAAATCCTCGGGTTTCATACCCACCCCTTTTTCATGGGAGGGACTAGCATAGATAATATTTTTATCTTTAGAATAAAGCTTAATCATATCCGTAGTATTTTCCGTAATTAATCGATATAATTCACGAGTTCTTTTTAATTCTCGTTCCGTATTTATATGCTCCGTTATATCACGGTAAGTCGCAATGACAGCGAAAATTTCCCCATCTATATTGCGAAAAGGAGAATAAGATACCGCTATATCTAGTATGCGGCCATCTTTGTGGTAGCGCTGTGTTACAATATCATGGAAAAACTCGCCTTGTTTAACCGCGCTTATGATCCCACTCACTCCGTCAGGATTAGGAAACTCTTCAAATGTACGTCCGAGGATTTCTTCCTCTGTATATCCAAAAATCTTCGTATACATGCCATTAATACGTATAAACCGATTGTCCATATCAACGATACAAATTCCATCAGCCGTACAATTTAAAAAAAGATCGATTAATTCATCGGGATTATAGATAACAGACTTATTCTCTTTTCCAAAAATAGGGAAATTCTCGATCACAAATATCTCTCCAAACACATTAATCTCTACTTCCATTTTACAGAACTTTACGACAAATAAAAGAAGTATTTTTTGGTGTCATTTTGGACTTCCCCTCTAACATAAATTGGAAATTAAGGAGGGGGGGGTTTAGTGAAAAAAGGACTATTGATTTTCGTTTTATTACCATTTCTCTTTTTATTGTCAGGATGTGGCAGTGATCCTGTCCATGATGATTTGCTTAATTATGTGAATAAAGAAATGAAAAAAGCAGGTAAATTGGAAAGTGCAGCTGTTTCTGCTTATGAAGGGGTATCTGGTGCGAATTATACTGATGACCAAACGATGTACGATGCATTAACCAATGACGTTATACCAAATTATAATGAATTTATTAAGGAGCTAGATTCGGTTACTGTTGAAACAGATGAACTGCAAAAAATTCATGAGATTTACATTGAGGGTGCTGACATACAATTTAAAGCTTTCACTATTATTAAACAGGCTTTAGAGGAACAGGATCCAAACCTGATTCAAGAAGCGAACGATATGCTCGCAGATGCAAGAAAGCATATTCGTGATTATCAGAATAAGCTTGATAAACTCGCAAAAGAACATGATGTGAAAATTGAAAGGTAATTAAGAAGAAAAAGGGCCAGTTCTCCAACCATCTGGAGAACTGGCCCTATATTTATTTAACCCAATCACTTCAAGCTAAGCAGTATTACTGTTTTTTCTGATTGGGAGGCGTTCAAAGTAGGTGGCCATTCTCCACAGCCATTCCAATGGGCCGAACCTGAAGAATTTTAACCAAATGGTGCTAATAACTAACTGAACTGTTAATATTGTTAAACAAAGGTACAGGGAATGGATATACGTTAGCTGGTGGAACAAATGTAACACACTTCCTGCAAGCAACATAAATACAGTTTGTAAAATATAGTTTGTCAACGCCATCCGACCTAGGTTTTTAAATGGAGCTAGGACTTTCCGAACTCTAGATGATTGTAACAGCAATACAATTATTCCCATATAAAAGGCAGACACAATCGGTCCAATAGTGATCCCTATATTTATAAACTGTTGTATTTCAAGGGAATTCCTATAACTGACCTGCGTAACCACCGAGGGAGCCTGTTGGTTTTGATACATAAGACCGACCACACTTAAAACAAACATGATTCCCGTAAAAACCGCAACCTTCTTCCATTCATGTTCGATCCTCTCAAACACTCGGTACTGCCCAGCTGCGACTCCTAGCAGCATAAGTGGAACAACCATAAAAATCTTGGCTGAAAAAAGACTTAAAGCGAACAGCATTACCAGACCAAATACAAGATTGATCCACTTAGGTGCCCGATAGAAAGGTAATATAATGAAGCCGCTAATCGCATAAATGGTCAATGCTTCTCCTGGATGGAACCTTACATGAATCAATCCAAAAAGTAAAAGAACAATTATGCGCCGTAAAAACAAAACGGTGCCCTTTTTCCCTTTCGCCTCCGCTCGTGAAATAAAAATATAAAACCCGACACCAAATAAAAAAGTAAATATGGTATAGAAGCGCCCCTCAACAAACAAATAAAGGAATCTCCAGTATGATGCATCTATAGTGCCTAGTTCAGGGAGTCTAACCGACAACAACGGAATAATATTCACTAAAATAATCCCTAATAAAGCAAACCCCCGCAAATAATCGAGGACATCCAACCGTTTATTTAACTCTATCGAATTCATCTTTCCCTCCAACCGTCCACACAACATGGACTTTGTCCACGAGCGGTGCCTGACACCTATTATTCCATTTCTTTTTCCCCATAGGTTATGAACATAATTATAATTTAAAGCATAGTTTAATTGTATAAATGAAATGGAAAAAAGACCGTGGTCCCTTTACCACGGCCATAAAAATTAATTATTCGCTTTCAGCAACTAATCCATCCTTTGTCGGCCAAACAAGCGTGGATTCTTTTTTTGTTCTTTTTTCTAAACAAAACAATCACCTTTTCTTTTTAAAATGGACTTGGGATTTCTCTGTTACGGTAAGTGGATAGTCTTCACATGCTCTATATTATGGTTTATGGTATCCCCGTCAGCAGAAATCAATTGCAATTGGTTATTTTGAACATCTTGCAGAAAACCAAGATTTTCTTTATTGACGCCACCATCTATAATTACGAATTGATTCCTAATTCTTTTGCATTGCTCTCCAAAAGATCTGGCTAAAGGAACCGATGTAGAATGAACGTGCAGGGACTGAGCACTTTGTGAATAGGGTGTAGCTTTCTCAGGATAGGGGATGATCCATTTTACATGATTCAACGATACAAACATTGTCTTGTACAATGGTGAGTTAAAAACAAGATAGTCATTCATAATACTTGTAACATATCCATGTATCGATTTATTCCCTGATACATACACTTCTACGAACCGACCTTTTGCATTTGTTAAGATATTGCGAAATGAAAGAGTCAAGGATTCTGCTTTAATTGGTTTTTCACCGGGAGGAGCATATCCTTCATTTTCTTCTGTTCTTATTTCTTTCCACCGCTGTATATGGCCCACTGGAATGTAAAGAAAAGTTTGGTTTCTTCCGACGTAAATCACAACGATGTCCAACCCAAAATCTATTACCATCCCTCTTATGATATGCCCTCCTGAAACCTCAATCTCTATATTCTTCCCTATCAATACTTGAAAATTACTCATATTACAACTCTCCTTACTCATTCATTATTGAAGTGCTCCTCCAAAAATCCAAGAAACCCAATAGTATAGAACAACTAATGTAAATAAAGTAGCAGGCGGAATGACAACAGCTGTAACCTTAACATATTCCCACCATGTAAACTTGACTTTCCCTTTCCTAATAATATGCATCCACATCAGTGTAGCCAGAGTTCCCATTGGAAGTAGCAAAGATCCCATGTCACTTCCTATGACATTTGCTAAGTAGGCTACCTTCAAGGTAAGCATGTCTAGCCCCATATTCGTTAATGTGAGAGTTCCAACCATAAGTGCTGGGTGATTATTGAAAATATTAGAAAGAATGGATAATAGGGTCCCCATCATGACGCTCGCATGCAGCAAACTACCTGAAACCATCGGTCGCATGAAACCAACTAACCAATGGGTTAGACCGATATTATTCAGGCCATAAATAATGACATACATACTAAACGCAAATACGAGGATATACCATGGAGTCTTTTTGATCATATCCAGAGGTGGAATTTTTAAATATAACCATCTCCATCCTAAAAGTACAAGAGAGCCAATAACCGCCATTGCAGGAACTGGAATCCCTATATAGGAAGCGACAAAAAGACTGATTCGAACAGCGAATACAAACAGAAGCACATTTCGCATGAACCTTGATCGTTCTTTATCGGAACTATAACGTGGTCCAGGTCTTAACGGATGGTAGGAAGAGTGTGATAAGCCACTTACATTAGAAGGAATCTTTTTAGGGAGGGTTTTTCTAAAATATAAGAACAATAGAAAAACTAAGAACAGAAGCCCAAGTGTGGCTGGGACAAACATCATTGCTGTATGCAGATACAAACTCATATGCACGATTTTTAATGCAATCAGGTTCACGATATTACTTACTCCAATAGGTGCACTTGAAGCAGTAGCAATTAACCCTCCTGACAATAAATAAGGTATTTTTTGATGGTTCTTTAACCCCATATTGTTAAGGAGCATGACCAATATAGGGGTGGTAATTAAGATACTGCCATCATTGTTAAAAAACAGGGTCATAAGAAAACATAAAAGGTTGACATACCAGAATAAGCGGATACCTGACCCCTTTGCTTTAGCTGCAAGTTTCTCCGCAACCCAGTTAAAAAATCCAAAACTCTCTAAAACTATCGCCATGACAATCGTGGCTATTATGGTAATTGCGGCACCGCTTATGGTTTCCGTAATGATCCCAAGGTCCGTTAGCGAGACACTGCCGCTTAGTAAAACAACTGCCGCCCCGGCTGTTGCTGGAATTGCTTCATTAATTCCCCTTGGCCTCCAAAGGATAAAAATGAGTGTAGTAATAAAGGATAGAATGGTGATCCAAACCATTGGTTGAATGTACATGATTTTCCCCTTTTCTATTAGCTAGTTATTCATGATGTTATATTGGGCAATCTTCCTCTTACACCAAGTTTGTCCGCCCTTGTCCCTCCCTTCCATTTATCCCTTTGTATTTCTGTACTCCATGTATATGTATCTTAAATAAGACAGGCTCTAGGTTTGTACCCTTTTTCCGAGCAAATCCACAATAATCTAGATACAAAAAAGGTGTCAGGCACCATAAAAGGACATTTGTCCATCCATGGTGCCTGACACCTTCCATATTATTAATAATTTTGAAGAGGCAATCCTTCATTAGGTTTTGGAAAAAGCCTTTCTATTTGTGCAACATCCTCCTCTGCTAATTCCCAGCCCAATGCATCTAAATTACTTTTTATATGGTCTATTTTTTTAGCTTTCGGAATGGTCACCAGTCCTTCTTTCCTGAGAACCCAGTTTAACGCTACTTGATGGGCCGTTTTACCATATTCTGAAGCAATCTTATCTAATGCCGCTCGCTCTTTTGTTCCCGTCCCTGGGAACCCCTGATTACCAAAAAACTGTGGAGCATATCCAAATGGGGAGTAGCCCATAACTGTAATTTTATTCTGCTGACAATAAGGAAGGACATCGTTTTCAATCCTCCGGTCATTTAAATGATAGCCCACTTGGTTGCATGCGAGCAAATGAATGCCTAGTTTCACCTGAGCTTCTTCTAGTAATTCCGGAGTAAAATTGCTCACTCCAATATATTTTACCAGTCCCTTTTCTACTAGATAGACCATTGCTCTCATGGTTTCCTCTACCTCATACTCCTTGCTCGGCCAATGCTGGAGATACAAATCAACATAGGTCGTCTTCAATCTTTCTATGCTTGCCTCAGCTGCATCAATCACCCCTTGATAAGAGCAATGTTTCGCAGAAACCTTTGTCGTAAGAAAGACATCCTTCCTACAATCTTGAATGGCTTCACCCACAATCCTTTCTGCTCCTCCTTTTGCATACTCCTCCGCTGTATCAATCAAGGTCATGCCATGTTCAATTCCAAATCGTAATGCTTTAATTTCTTCCTTTGCTTCTTGCTTATCTTCCCCATATTTCCATGTCCCCTGCCCAAGAACAGGAATGTGAACCTCGGTTCTTCCTAATTTTCGATACATCATCAGCTGTTATAAGATTTCCATAAATGCTTCAGTTGAACTTCATCTTCGTCAAATTCTAAAAGAAAGACATCAGGGTTACTAAGATTCTTCCATTGATCAAATCCAAAATCAGATTGATAGTTGTTCAATAATAAAGACATTAAATTACCATGTGTAACAATAATAGAGTTATCTGCTCGACCATCCAGAAGGTCTTCTACTACACTTACACTTCGAGCCATTGCTTCTCGACTGGACTCGCCTCCATCGAACGTTACATCTAAATCATTGTAGGTGGCTTGTAGTTTATCCATCCAATCCTCCAATACCTTCGTACTTAGGACTCGCTCAGATAACCGTTCGTCTGTCTCCACTTCGACCTGTTTCTGTTCAGCTAGAGGCTTTACGGAATGAATCGCCCGCTCAAATGGACTGGAGACGATGCGATCGATACTTATAGTTGAAAAAAACTCCGCCAACTCTGCCGCTTGTTGAACCCCTTTGTCCGTTAAGCGAGCTTCCCTTGGCTGCCCCTCTGCCTCACAATGCCTGACCACAAAGATTTTTTTCCCCATATCGCTCATCTCCTTCTACTCTTTCATTGCTTTTATTTTTTCATCAAGCAGTTTAAAAGCCTCTCTAACTCTCTCTTTAGGTACTGCCCCATATCGATCGCCTATACTCACCTCGAAGTAGCATTCCTTCTCACTGACCTCTCGCAAATAGCTGGTCAATCCAACACCGGTTTCCTCATAAACAGCTAAAAGAATAGGTTCCAGCGCTTGTTTCGAAACGCTAATATGTACATGAAACATATTAGAAACCGGTACTGCCGGATTGGTTTCAACCGCATGGCATTGATGATAAAGTGCAGCCAGTTCCTTGGCCTCCTCCAAATACTGTGCCATTTTTGAAATCCTTTGCTCAAAATAATAGTCCGCACTGATTATGTAAGGATATAGACTAATTAAATCCCCGCCATGCCGTCTTTTCCATACTTTTGATTTTTCCGTAAAGGCCTTTTCACCCGTTAGAATGGCCCCGGCAATGCCCCCGATCCCCTTATAAAAGGATATATAAACACTATCAAAAAGTGCACAGATTTCTGCAGCCGACTTTTGATAGTAAGGGACAATCTCAAATAGTCTCGCCCCATCAAGATGCAATTTGATTCCTTTTTCACGGCAAAAAGCTGAAATGACTTCAAGTGTTTGATAATCAGGCAATTGCCCCCCAATTTCACGCTGTGGTAATTCTAGCAATAAACACGCAATCTCCTCATCCATACCGACAACGTCTTCTAGATGAATGACTCTGCTTTTGTCGGCCAGCAACACAGGCTCGATTTGATGAAGCTCCTTTAGAGCATGTTCTTCGTGAATTTCTAAATGACTTAATGGATGATAGGCAACTTTTTTTACCCCTTTTTCATCACACCAAATCCGTAAGGCAATTTGCTGTGCCATCGTTCCACTAGGAAAAAATACAGCCGCTTCTTTCCCTAAATAAGCCGCCATTTTTGCTTGAAAGTCCTCAATAATCTTGCCATTTCCATACATATCACTTTCAAGATCATCAGCTACATTCGCGAAGGCTTCTTGTAGAACCTTTACATCTCGATTTCCGTGTCCTGGTAATGGATATTCTGTCTGTTTAAAAGCCTCCAATAAAACGTTCAGTTCACTCATTGCCTGTTTCTCCTCTCATCTATCCAATATAAAAAATTAAACCAATCGGTAAATTAAAAAGCGCTCGTTAGGATTCTTTTCATAAACAAATGGCAGGACTACTTCATCAATCCATTCAAACGCTGTTTCCTTTTCTAAAAAGTAAATATACTCTTCGGCTGGATAATATAAAACCAGCTCAATTCCCCTCGGTGACTGTTCATAGGAACGCAAAATATTATGAACAATCTTCCGAAACACTTGAACAGAAAATGGATTAAAAAAGTAAAAACGATTATCCACCGGCTGCACATTGTACTCCTCTGCCAAACAGCAAAGAAAGTGAACCTTCTCCCTGTTAGTCTTTTTTGAATAAGTTTTTTGATTTTGAACAGCAGCCTGATAAAGCTCCTCATCCATTTCCACTCCGACCACCGAAGCACCGAAGAAATAATGGATATAAAAATTAAGTCTCCCTTTTCCACAGCCAAAGTCGACTATATGGTCACTATTTTTCAACTTATAGTTTTCAAACAATACCTCTAGCGCACTATAAGGGGTAGGCTCATAACGATGATAATGCAAGGATTTGTGAAATCCCTGTTGCACCTCTTTCGTTTTGATGTTTAGTAATTTATCATAATAATATTCCTTCATGGATTTCTCCTAGCTATTAAAACTCTTAAAAAATGGTTCTCTTTTCATATTATCCCATATCAAAGAAGGAAAATGGAGAACCATGTTGAAATGTAGAGTAAATCGTTTTAAGAAAAGCGCAAGCGCCTTGATCAGCCCCGACAGGCAAATGTTCTTCGGCAAGAAAAGTCCGCCTTTTGACTTTTATTGCCGAAGGTTATTTGACCCGAGGGGGCTAGGCGCTGGAGCTGGACAATTCTCGAAGTCGAATTTTATACGCTTATTATGAGTAAGGAGCTGACGCCCTTTTGAAAATAAAAAAAATCCTAAATAACAATGCGGTTGTGGTTTCAGATAACAATGAAGAAAAAATTGCGATTGGGGCAGGAATCGCCTTTCAAAAAAAGAGAAATGACATAATAAACGTAAATAAAATTGAAAAGCTTTTTGTCATGAAAGAGAACGAGAAATTTCAACAGCTATTGCTTCAGATTCCTGAAGAGCATTTTGCCCTCGCTGAGGAAATCATCACGTACGCAGAGGAAACACTTGGGTCAAAATTAAATGAGCATGTTCATATCGCTCTTACTGATCACTTATCTTTTGCAATCGAAAGGGTCCGGGATGGGATCATTCTAAAAAATAAATTATTTCATGAAATTAAAACCCTTTATAGAAAAGAATTTGAGATCGGCACCTGGGCCGTGAAACATATCGAAAAGAAAATCAATGTCAAAATGCCGATAGATGAAGCAGCCTATTTGGCACTCCATATTCATACCGCAAAGCTGCAAGGCGGCGATATGAAACAAACACTAAGGCAAACCGCAATAATCGGAGAAATGATTCGGACAATAAAAGAATGCCTAAACGTAACGATTGAAGAAGACGACATTTCGTATCAACGGTTGCTGACCCATTTGCGCTTTACGCTGTCTAGAAGCAGCCATTCTGGGCAGCCTGTCATGGACAACGAGATGCTGACCATGATCAAAAAGAAATTCGCGTTTTCCTATCAATGTGCTAATAAGGTTGCAAAATTACTCACAGACCAATATGGCATCCATCTTCCCGAACACGAACTTGGGTACATCACTATCCATATTGAAAGATTAAGAAGCTTATAACAGCAAAAAACGCTTAGACGAATGGGAAGTCTAAGCGTTTTTCCATACCACATGGGTATTTATTTTTTGCGGATCTTCATGATTTCATCCGCTACGAACTGGACATTCGTACCCACGATGACTTGGATGCTTTGTTTTCCAACGATATTAATCCCTGGAACACCCGTACCTTTAATTTTCTTTTGGTCCACTGCATCCATATCTTTCACTTCTAACCGTAAACGTGTTACGCAGTTATCAACAGATACGACATTGGCATCGCCGCCTAATCCTTCGTAAATCTGTGCTGCCATCACTGCAAACTTACTTTCACCGGTTGCAACACTTACTCCAACAGCCTCATCTTCATCTTCCTCACGGCCAGGAGTCATTAAGTTAAACTTAACGATAATGAAGCGGAATAAGAAGTAGTAGATCACCGCAAATACGAGACCTTGAAGAATTAACATATATGGCTTATTAGCAATTGGAATCTTTAAGCTCAGCACAAAGTCAACTAAACCTGCACTAAAACCAAAACCAGCTGTCCAATGGAACGCTGCTGCAATTGCTAATGACAAACCTGTTAAAACCGCATGTACAAGGTAAAGCATTGGTGCAACAAACATAAAGGCAAATTCAATTGGTTCTGTTACGCCTGTAAAGAAGGCCGCAAAGCCTGCTGCTAACATTAAGGAAGCTACTTGCTTTTTCTTCTTTGTTTTTGCTGTATGAACCATCGCTAACGCTGCAGCCGGAAGACCAAACATCATGACAGGGAAGAATCCTGCTTGGTACATTCCTGTTACGCCCTTTTCCCCTTTACTCGCCCAGAAGTTACCAATGTCATTGATTCCAGCCACATCAAACCAGAACACGGAGTTTAACGCATGATGTAATCCTGTTGGGATTAATAAACGGTTGAAGAAACCATATATACCAGCACCAAGTGCACCTAATTTTGAAATTCCTTCCCCAAATGAAACCAATCCTGTAAAAATAACCGGCCATACGAAGAATAATACGGCAGAAACCACCAGCATCGATACGGCCGTCATAATTGGCACTAACCGTTTGCCACTAAAGAATGCTAGCGCATCCGGTAATTTCACATGACTAAAGCGATTAAACATAGTCGAAGCGACAATACCTGAAAGAATCCCCACAAAGGCATTTCCGATTTTTCCAAATGCCGGGTCCACCTTCGTTGGATCAATGCCTTGTAACAAAGCTACGGTATTCGTTGAAAGCAATGTCGTAACAACGAGATAGGCAACCAAACCGCTGAGTGCCGCCGACCCGTCTTTTTCCTTTGCCATCCCAAGTGCTACCCCAACTGCAAATAGGATTGGGATATTATCAATAATCGATGCCCCTGCTTTAATTAAGAATGCAGCGAGCGCACTATCTGACCCCCAGCCAGATGGGTCAATCCAGTAACCGATACCCATTAAAATCGCAGCAGCTGGTAAAACAGCTACAGGAAGCATTAAGGAACGACCAATTCTCTGTAAATATTTTTTCATTACCTTACCCCCTCTTAAAATGTCGACCTACTAACAAAACAACTAATCATACAAAATACGAACAACTAAAAATAAAATAATTTCCTAAAAAGATGCACAATAGCCGCCGTTTTGTCAGTTCACTACCCCCGCCATCACCTCCTTTAAGCTTCTGTAATAATAACAGTTTCCCCTATAGTCCCCTTTTTATCTTGCGTAAATCGGTACTGCTTGCCACTTTCATGGCTGTTGGTAATCACAATGGGTGTTATGATGCTTTTTGCACGTACTTTAATCGTATCCAAATCAACCTTCATCAACAGCTGACCGGCAGCCACTTTATCCCCCACATTGACCGCTACAGTAAATCCTTCTCCATTTAAGGAAACCGTTTCGAGACCGACATGAATAAGAATTTCAGTTCCGTCTACTGCACGGATTCCCACCGCATGCTTCGTGTCTGCAACAAGGATCACGTTGCCCTTTACAGGTGAAGTTACCTTCCCCTCTTCTGGGACCATTGCGATTCCTTCCCCCATCATCTTTTGACTAAATACCGGGTCTGGAACCTCGCTAAGCGGTATGATATCTCCATTGACTGGTGCGAAAATGGCTAATTTCTCTTTTTTAAAAATATTAAATCGCATTTCTTCTTACTCCTTTTTAAAGGTTAAATGTCCACTAACCTATTATTATCTTACGGTCCTGCATTACCTGCTAGTACTAAGAAAAGTGCTTGAGCTGGACAATTCTCGAAGTCAAACTTTTTAACAAATGGCTCTGTTAAACTTGCCTGTTGATTTCCGCTCCAGGTTCGAGCGGTTCGTGGGTGTTTCGGCGAGCCTCCTCGACGCAAGCGTCTGCGGGGTCTCCCCTGAACCATACTCCCACAGGACATTGAATAAGCTTCATCGAATCTACACCGCACGAAGGAAATGCGATAGCATTTTCGAGGATCTTCGTACCTTCTGCTCCAATCAACAAGATGTATAAATCAACACAGTTCTTTAACACAGCCTAACAAATAAAAAAGGCATGGGGGTACAATAAAAGGACACGAGAATGCCTTTCATTTTACCACCATGCCTGATCGGATCAGTAACATGTGATCATATTTAATAATAACTACATCATATCACTTATCTGCAAAATTACAATATGTAAGCGCAAACATTTTTATAACGCTATGAATTTCTCAATAACTCATGGATGATTTTTTCACAGATTTCATGAGATTTAAGTGCATCTTGTGCAGTAATTCCTGGAGTAGAATTGGTTTGAACTGCCTGGACAAAATCTGCCACCATTTGCTCAAAACCTCGTTTAAACAAGGTGGGCTCCCAGTCACTGCTTCTGACTTCAATGGTTTCCATCCCTTTTGAAATAACCAGCTTTGACACATTATAAACGGTTCTTTTCTCAAGCGGTCCCATTACCTCAGCGATTTCTTCGTTCGTCCCATTATCACGATTCATGATGCCAATGGCCGATCTGCCGTCACCTGCTATAAATTGCGCTACTACATGATAAAGGGTGTCGCCAACCATCCTCCCGTTAACTATTAACTTTTCAATAGGGTACGGAAATAAATATCTCAACGTATCAACCACATGGATAAAATCATCATATATAAAAGTTCTTGGCTCCCCTGGCAGCGTTTTACGGTTTTTTTGAACAACAACCATATTCGGCTCGGCTACCCCTTTTAATTTCCTATAGGACGGGGCATACCTCCGATTAAATCCAGTCATGAGAATAAGGCCCTTTTCCTCAGCCAACTCCACAAGCCTTTTGGCTCCTTCGTAATGGTCGGAAATGGGCTTATCAACAAACACATGAATCCCACGATCTAAGAGTGCCTCTACGATTTCCTCATGAGAGGCGGTTGAGGAGTGAACAAATGCCCCGTTAATGCCGCTGTTCATTAAGGATTCCAGGTCAGCATGCAGCTGGTCAAAACGATACTGGCTGCAAATTGCCTTTAGCTTTTCTTGATTTCTTGTGTAAAAATGAAACTCAATCTCTTTCATACTGCTGTACACTGGCATATACGCTTTTTGCGCAATATCGCCAAGACCAATGACCCCTAATTTTAGCATTTGTTTCCCCTCCTGCTTATCCTCTGTACCTGATAGCTAGTCCTTTTAAGAAATTCCTAGCATATTTGTCACCGCATTCTTTATAATTTTTATGACCCTCTTTTCTTAATAAAGCACTTAATTCACCTTTAGTGATTGTGACCCCAGCACTTGCTAATATATCAATGATGTCTTCGCTCGTTAACGATAGGGCGATTTTTACTTTCTTTAAGAGAATATTATTCACACTTTCTTTAGAGAAGGCCGGTTTCTCAGGTTGTCCGGGCTTTGTCTCTTGCCGTCCTCTTTTAAAAATAATAAAGCCATTTAAAAATGATTCTAACATCTTATTGTTGCATTTGGTGACGTACTCACTGTCCATATCCTCATCTTCACTTGATTTTGTCAGGATCATACGCACTTCATCTTTTGTGACTTCCACCTCGCCAAGCTTAAAGATCTGTACCATATCTGTATCTTTAATATCGAGAGCATATCTCAATCTAACTAATATATCATTATTTTCCATCTAAATTCCTCCATCTTTCTTCTACTTTCTCTCCAGTTACTTCAGACAATTATAGCAGAAATACATATGTAAAAAAAAATGCTTTAACAGTTCATAGGAAGTAACACATTTTTTTCGTAATCATAAAGTGTTTTTGAATGTTGAAAAAAGTGAATGGATGATCGACCAGATATTCAATAATTGGTATTGACTGTAACCCTGCGAAATTTTTGCTTAAGGGAGAGGAAAAAGTGACTGATATCAAAAAGAAACCAGCCATCTCAATAATCACCTACGCCTTCAATGTGGAAGACTATATCAGAGGGTGTGCAGAAAGCGTCTTAAAACAGACGTTTACAGATTTTGAATGGGTTGTTTTAGATAACGGGAGTACCGATAAAACCAGTTCCATTCTGGAAGAATACGCGAGGAAAGATAACCGAATTAGGCTGTTTCGCAATCAAAAGAATAGCTACCTGCACCCAGTAGCGCTTAACTCCGACTTTGTAGACTATGAGGAAAACCTAACTTCCGAATACTGGTGTGTAGTAGATAGTGATGATTTCCTACATGCCGATTTTATGAAAGAGCTTTATTATGCAGCGAAAAAATACGATGCCGATATTGCTGTCGGTGGTACAGAAATGTTTCATGATGAAAATCCTAATATCCGTTCCAACCGCTGTCCCCCGGACTTTTATTCAAAAGATATAACTAGGTTGGGTGACATGCTTCCGCAAATTTATGGCTGTTTTCGACCAATGTGGGGTAAATTGTTTAAGGTTTCAATAGTAAAGAAACGCCAGGAATATCGTAAAAAATTTCCTATTAAACTAACAAACGGAGCAGACACAGTATTTTGCCTGGATTGCTTAAAGTTTTCCAACTCTGTAGTAGGGGTTAATAAAGTACTTCATTATTACAGAATTAGAAAAAATTCTTACTATAATACCCAAGTAGATGATATTAGATATCTAGATTATAAAGTCATTTTTGACCAAAGCAACCAACTCCTGCAAAGGTGGAATAAACTTAACACAACTACGTTAACATTTATTACCCAAGTCCTCTATTTTTCTATTAAGGACTGTATGGATATCGCAGCAAACGCTGTATCCATTCCCCCGAACGAGAGAATTGCCGTCATTGAAACCATGTGTAATGATCCGATGTTATTCCGTACGTTTGGAGATAGCGGATTAACCAACAATTTTATTGCAGAAACACAAAGAGTAATTGAAAAAATTATGGATAACGTTTCAGAGGCTGATTTTCCAATTGTTATTCAACACTATATGTACAGACTTTTCACATCGATTCGGATGGCTAATTTCCCTTTATTAAATCAGCAAAGTAAACTGCATACATTTTTATTATATGTATCCTCCATATACGACGAAAAGAATAAGAACCGGTTTGGATCCGTCTTACTATACAGTTTCCTTAAATTAATCGGCAAAACAGATTTGTCTGACCTTGAATCTGCTGGGATTAAGACCGAGTTCTTGGTTTCCAACCCGGTTTTGCTTCGTGAGTTGGTCAATTCCAGGTTTGAACATGCTATCCAGATCTGTGAAGAGCATTCTGTAGATGCGAACTATAACCATCTCAGTAGTGTACTCCAGCAAAATTGCGAACAAATAAGGAAACCAATATATTCTGCTAACGAATACCTAAGAAAAGCTTTGCCTGATCAAAAGATTGTGGAAGCAATAGAATGGATGACAAATAATCTAACCCAGTGGCCGCTTGATAAAGAGACCTTTTTCTATAGGTTATACCTTTTAACCCTTCAGGGGGATGTACGGACCGCTTTGGAAACTGCGGAGACCATACTTGTGTTTTTCCCTGATGATAGCACCGCATCGATAGTCGTTGCTCAAACACTCGCCTTGGTGGGACAAAAAGAGCGAGCAAAGGACATTCTAGAAAATGCATTGAGCAAGTGCGTAAATGAAACAAAGCGGCTTGAATTAACAAATTTAATAAAAAGCTATTCTGCTTGAGCGGAGGTTAAAAGGAAAAATGAAGGTTGTGATTTTAGCCGGAGGATACGGGACCCGAATCAGTGAGGAAAGCCACTTGAAACCAAAGCCGATGATTGAAATCGGTGAAAAGCCCATTCTTTGGCATATTATGAAGATTTACAGTCATTATGGATACAACGATTTTATCATTTGTCTAGGATACAAAGGGTATGTGATTAAAGAGTTTTTTGCGGATTATTACTTGCATACGTCAGATGTAACCTTTGATTTTGCAAATAAAAACATGTTAACCATCCATAACAATGTATCGGAGCCGTGGCGTGTCACATTAGTCGATACAGGTCTAGACACCATGACAGGCGGTCGAATTAAACGCATTAAGGAATTCATTGGTTCAGAACGATTTATGCTAACTTATGGTGATGGTGTATCTAATGTGGATATCAAAGCCCTTGAAGCCTATCATGTACAAAATGGCGGTTATGCTACACTTACTGCGATTCAACCCGGCGGCCGATTTGGTGTTCTTGGCATTGATGATACTACCAATCGAGTTGAAAGATTTGAAGAAAAATCATTAGAAAGCGGCGGCTGGATTAATGGGGGATTTATGATCGTTGAACCTCAAGTATTTGATTATATTCAGGGGGATTGTACGATTTTTGAACAAGAGCCATTAGAAAAAATAGCAGCAGAAGGAAAATTGCATGCGTATAAGCATCAAAGCTATTGGCAGTGTATGGATACCCAGCGTGACAAAGTAATACTTGAAAACCTATGGAAGGAAAATAAGGCACCATGGAAGGTGTGGTCATAGATTCTACTTATTAAATGAGGTGTTTTTGTGATTCCTAAAATCTCCAAAGAAGATATGGCATTTATCTTTCGTGCCCTATCAGATACAGATAAGCAAAAACTAAAGGATTCAACGATATTCATAACGGGCTTTGCTGGTTCATTGGGTTATTCTCTATTACATTTTTTTGCTGAGTACGGAGAACAGCTTTGTATAAAGAAGGTCTATGGGATTGACAATTATATGTTCGGCAAGCCCAAATGGGTAGACCGAATCTCTAAGAATGAACTGTTTGATTTACGAGAGCTTGATGTTATTTCCTGCGATTTTACCAGCTTTAGTGATGCAGATTTGATTTTTCACATGGCATCGCTCGCATCTCCAGTTTATTACCGCCAGCATCCTATTGAAACGATTGATGCTGATGTCACAGGCCTTCGCCGACTGTTAGACTTTTACAAAGACAGATCACTAAAGGGCTTTTTATTCTACTCCAGCAGTGAGGTTTATGGGGATCCGGACCCAGCTTACATTCCCATACCTGAGACTTATTGGGGCAACGTGAATACATCTGGCCCAAGAGCATGCTACGATGAGTCAAAGCGTTTCGGAGAAACGCTCTGCTACAATTTTGCCAACCAATATAAAATGCCAATAACGGTTGTACGCCCCTTCAATAACTTTGGTCCAGGAATGAGGATTAATGACCAGAGAGCTGCAGCTGACTTTGCAAAATCTGTCATAGATAATGAAGATATCATTATCTATTCAGATGGAAAACCCACACGTACCTTTGATTATATACCTGATGCCACCGTTGGGTATTTAAAATGTGCTCTTTATGGGAAGTATGATGTGTTCAATATTGGTGCGGACAGTCCTGAACTATCCATCTTTCAACTGGCCGAAATGTTCCAAAAAATTGGCCGTGACCTCACAGGTTATAGGGGCAGTATCCAATTTCAAGCTCATTCTGACAAGCATTATTTGACCGATAATCCCAATCGCCGTTGTCCAGAAATAAATAAGGCAAAACAATTACTTGGTTATAACCCCCAAATCCATATTGAAGAAGGGATTAGAAGATATCTGCAATATTTAAGTGAATGTGACCGGAGTGAATTTGAATGGTAAGAGGATGTTCTAAAGAGCAATATGTCGAAAGGAGGCTTTCCTTATGAGATATACAATTACCGTTATAGGACTTGGGTTCGTTGGGCTTACTACCGCTTTGGCTTTCGCAGAAAAAAATAATTGCGTTTATGGAATCGATATAAACCCCGATAGGCTGGATACCATTCGGTCTGGAAACCTTCCTTTTGCTGAGCCTGGTCTTGACCAGGCCCTTCTCCGACACAATAATAATAATTTTTCAGTGACTACTGATGTAAAAACAGCCGTAAAAAACAGTGAATTCGTCTTTTTATGTGTAGGGACACCAGCAGGAGAAAAGGGAGAAACCGATTTAACATACATCTTTTCCGCCATTGATCATATTTCTTCAGTTCTGCACGATGGAAAATACAGAGTCATTGTTATCAAATCTACTGTTCCTCCATCAACAACTTTAGAAAGAGTAATTCCCTATTTACAGAAAAAAGGCTTATCCGTAGGTGAAAGGTTCAGTGTTGCAAATAATCCGGAGTTTTTACGAGAAGGAAAGTGTTGGGAGGATATGATGAATGCCGATCGCATCGTCTGCGGTGTTTGTGATCAAAAGGGGGAAAGCATGCTCCGTTCGTTATATAGCAGATTCAGCAGCCCCTTCTTTTCAGTATCCTTAAATACTGGCGAATTTATTAAATATTTATCCAACACACTGCTTGCAACAATGATAAGCTATGCAAATGAAATGTCTAAGGCTGCGGATGCTATTGGGGACGTTCAAACGAAAGAAGCCTTTCAAATCCTGCACATGGATCGCCGGTGGGGCGGTTGCGAAATGAAGAACTATGTTTATCCCGGCTGCGGATACGGAGGATATTGCCTTCCGAAGGATACGCAGGCGATGTATGCGCAGGCTTTTTCAAACGGATATGAGCCCACAATCCTTAAACACGTTATTTCAGTGAACGAAACCATGCCACAATATATGGTGGATAAAATTATTCGTATTACCGAATTGTCCGACACGATCGGTATACTAGGATTATCCTTCAAACCAGATTCAGATGATGTTCGAGATAGCTCCTCAGCAAAAATCATTTCCCTATTGCTTCAATCTGGATATAACAATCTATTTGCTTTTGATCCATTAGCCAATAAAGCTTTTGCGAAAGAATATGAATTCGAACAAATCAGCTATTGTGATAGCTTAGAAGAAATATATAGGAAATCGAAGGTGCTTGTTCTCGTCACAGCTTGGAAGGAGTTCGCTAGTTTAGACAAGGATGACCCAAACAAGACCATTTTGGATTTTCGATATTTTTTATGAGGTACATTAGAAAATATAACTCTACATATTTATGTAGAGTTATTTAGCATATCTTCTTATTGTGAGGCTAATTTACTATAAATGGCCGCTAACTGTTTCATCGGTTCTTTGAATAGTTTATTCAATTCATACGCTTTTTTATAATGATATAATCCTTCATCTAATCGATTTAATAGGATGTAACAATGTCCTAATAAAAAGTGAGACTTTTCGCCGTTTAACCCTTTTTGATACGCATATTGGGGGTTTTCCCTAGTAACAAGACACTGATGGAACAAACCTATGGCACGGGGATATTCTTTTAATTGATAATGACATACGGCTTTCCAATATAATAAATCAATAAAATCAGGGAAAGAGCTTAACCCTTTATCTAAGATTTCAATTGCTTCTTGATTTTTTCCGGATGCTACTAAGGCACCTGCGAGATTGCGAAACAAACTGGGTACCCAAAGTTCATGTTTTCCCGTAAGCTGATCAAGGGAAAGTCGAAATTCTTTGATTGCTTGGTCATGTTGTTTTAATCTAGAAAATTCTGTTCCTAAATTAAAATGGGCAAAGGAAGATTTAGGGTATCTCTCTACTTCGGCAAGAGCAATTTTGAGATTCCGATCACTTTTCTTCTTTTCCTGAACAATCTTATCGGAATACCCATAGTGATGAATACGAATGGGGATGATCACTAATGGTTTAGATGGATTCTTATTAGTAATTGAAGGTGAAATTTGTTCATGAAGCGCCCCTCTAAACCGATACTCCTTTCGATTCCTCCATAATCTAACACTTGGGAAAATCAGAGCATCTCCGGGTGTCTCATCCTTATGGTTAATAACCTGTAGCAAAAAGGCTTCTTCTTGAGTACTAGAAATTATAGTAAGTAATTGTTGAATATCTTGTTTTTCTATCTGCTCATCCGCATCCAAGTGTAGGATCCAATCACCCGTCGCATGTTCCAATGCCATATTTCGTGCTTTTGAAAAATCATCCTCCCAAGGGACTTCCGAAATTATCGCACCATATTGTTCGGCAATTTGAATTGTACGATCCGTTGATCCTGTATCTACAATAATGATTTCATCTATAAAAGATTTCACACTATCTAAGCATAAAGGTAAGAATTGTTCTTCATTCTTCACAATCATACAGAGGCTCATTTTTGGCTTTTGTTGTCCGTTCATTTTTGCACTCCTTAAACCAATAATTTAGTTTCCCGTAATCGCCAATATCGTCCTTATATATAATGCATAGGTGTTTGAAATTGCTATGGGTGATTGTCCTTTACGCAGCAGTATCATCCACTACTAAAAAGGATGAGGCTGACTCATTTGCTTTTGAGTCAGCCTCATCTTAATTTTTGTACAGCATTTAATTTTCTTGATATTCCTCTTTTTTGTAATCTATATTCCTGACATTCCTTTGTCCTTGAATTCCATATTTTTTAAGAATTTGTTGGTTTTTTATATTATTTACTGATACTTTGCTTGCATTGGTACTATATCGCTTGCCTCCACAACCACATCCCATAAACTCCACCTCCTTAATTCAATCGCAAACATGCACACTATAGTAAATGCAAGTGGAGGAACTCTTGAAAGGGACAAATTATTCAGCCTATCAATTGATTTTTTTACCTTAATAATAAAATAAATAGGTACTTCCTAAGAGGAGTTTTCTGATTAATGAACAAATCGGATGAAAATGCATATATAAAAGTATCAAGCTGTGAAAGGAAGAGGAAATTGCCTAAAAAACCTGGGAAGCACTCTCCCAAACCCGAAAAAAAGCGGAAAACTGAGCACGATAAGAATAACTCATGTGCGGCTTTCATTGATGAAGAAATATCGATTGAAGCAAAGGTAAAAGTTTGCCCAGATGTGTCCATCGGGAAAGTGACAATAAAATGCTTAGAATCCTCCATTGAACCCTGTTCGAAACATAAAGATTCTTCATCTGAAGAATGTACCCTCTATGTCAACCAACTGATTCGTGTGAAAATACCCGTGCGATTCAGTGCAAAGGTCAAAGCGGAAGAGCGTGGAATAAGCTGTGAACTACATGAATCTGATGAATCTTCGGATGAATCGTCCAATGAATCAAGTCATTTTGCCGTTGAATCATCTGATGAGTCGAGTGATTTCTCCGATGAATCTTCTGAAAGTTCTTCATAACTTATTGAAGAATGAAAACATTGGTTTGGTTTTTGCCAATGCTTTCATTCTTTTTTGTGATGATTCGCACTAAAGAACCCAAGTTTTATAATTTAATGAATTGTCCTAGTACAACAATCCATATAGGTGAATGTAATATATATAAAAGATTAGAAAGGGAAGGATCATATGGGAGAAAATCTAGATTTATTTTTTGACGACAACAATGAAGAGCAAGGTGGCTGCGATAGGGAAATTAAGAAAAAAGTAAGTGTAGTAGCAGGGGTTAAAATACACCCGATTGTCGAGTTAGATGAATGTAAAATTGAAATAAAATGTTGTGGACCTCTTGTTAGGAGAGATAAAAGGAAACACTCGAAAAAAAGGAAAAGGTGTGAGTTTATCGTTGAGCAAAAGCTTTGCGTGAATATTCCCATCCACTTTGATGCTGAGACTGAAGTGATTCCTCTAGGAATTGTTTGTAATCCTGATATGTGTGATTAAACCATTCTAGACGAATTTAGGCTGCTTGTCCTTAAAAAATGGTGTAAACAACTAGTACAAAAACTAGCAAATTTGAATTTACTATATTGAAAATAATTGAAAGGAAGTGTTTTTAAATGCCAGATCCATGTACTCAAACAATTAATGTGAGAGTAACCGAATACGCTGAGTTTACCGTAACTCCTAGTATTTCTGTCGGTCCTGTTACTACTACTTGCTTAGGGAGTTTTACGATTGTACCTTCTATTCCTGAAGGTTTATTCAACGTATGTACCTTCGTTGTATCACAGGATATTTGTGTAGAATTTGGTGCAACATTTGACGCAACTGTTGGAACAGGTGCAACTGCTATCTTCTGCGATGGTCCTTGTACAGTTGAAGCAGGCTGTGTGTTTACACGAGGTTTCTATGGTTCCGCCCCAGCTGGTATGTCTTTAGCTGAAGCATTAATTGATGCTAATCCAATTTTCTTAGGCTTAGCAGGTGAAGACAATCTTACTGTAACGGTTCCTGACTTTGCTACAGCATCACTAGTTTTCGGTAATGAACCGCCATTACCAGCCCCTGTGCAACCAACTTGTCCAACTAATACTGTAGTACAGTTTAACCAATTATATGCACAACTTCTTACTGCACAGCTAAATGAAAGATTATTAGACATGCAAGGTATCAGTCTAGCAGAAGTTTGTCCAGGTGCTGCTTCTCTAATTGAAAATGCCAACATTTTACTCGCAAATGCAGAAACTCCTTGTGGCAGCGCTGCTGATGTAATCGCTGCTGAGTTACTCCAAGCTCAGTTAAACCTATTCAATAACGGCTCCCTACCTGGTTGTCCTATTCCACATTGCACTGAACCACCTACTATCGGCTAATAAAACATTATGTTTTGAGGAAAAAAACGCCCTCCCATTCATTGGGAAGGCGTTTTTTTCCTGATTCTCTTTTCCAGCTGCTATTATTCATCGTAATTTCAGCCACGCGCAGCATTCCACATGCGTAGTCATCGGAAACATATCCACCGGCTGGACTTCTACAGTCTTGTAGCCCCCGTCTTCTAAAATCCGCAAATCCCTTGCTAATGTCCCAGGATTACAGGAGACATAGACAACCCTTTTCGGCTTCATCTCAATAATCGTTTGTAGCAATGCCTCATCGCATCCTTTACGCGGTGGGTCCACCACTAGCACATCGGCCGTATTCCCTTCCTTGTACCACTTTGGAATCACAACCTCTGCTTCACCCGCAGCAAACTCTGCGTTTGTGATCCCATTTAAATTTGCATTCCGCTTCGCATCTTCAATCGCCTCAGGAACCACTTCTACGCCAAATACCTTCCGAGCTTTTTGCGCTAAAAATAACGAAATCGTTCCAATCCCACAATAGGCATCAATGACATTCTCTTCGCCACTTAGATTCGCATATTCCAACGCTTTGTCATACAAGACCTTTGTCTGTACTGGGTTCACCTGGTAGAACGATAGAGCAGAAATCGCAAATCTCACATCGCCAATGTAGTCATAAATGACTTCATTCCCCCATAAAACACTAGTCTTCTCACCCATAATCACATTCGTGCGTTTCGAATTCACATTGTGGACAATCGACTTCAATTTAGGCAATCGCGCAACCATTTTTTCAACCAGCTTGTTTTTCTGCGGAAGGTCAGCAGTCCTAGTGATAATTACCACCATCAGTTCCTCTGTTTGCTTGCCGTAGCGCGCCATAATATGCCTTAGTACACCTTTATGGGTTTCCTCCTGATAGGCAGTAATACCAAGCTCAGAGCAAATTTCCTTCACTACCTGGACCGCTTCGTTTATTTCAGGCAATTGAATAAGACTCTCGTCGGTATCGACAATTTCATGGCTTCGCGGCTTGAAGAATCCAGCAATCAGTTTCCCATCTTTCTCCCCAACCGGTACCTGTGCTTTGTTACGATAATGGAATGGTTCTTCCATACCTAGAATCGGATGTACCACGACATCCTCTAATTTTCCGATGCGGGTTAGGACTTGCTTGACCTGGTTTTCTTTGTATTCCAGCTGTCCTTCATAGCTGATGTGCTCCAGCTGACAGCCTCCGTATTTATGTTTTTCCTCGCTTGGAATATCCACACGGTAAGGGCTTTTTTCGTAAAGCTCCATCAACCGGCCAATTCCATACCCTTTACCTGTCTTTATCACCTTAATCTTTGCTTTTTCACCAGGCAGACCGTTTGGAATGAATATCGGATAGCCATCGACCTTTGCTACGCCTGCCCCGTCATGGGTAATATCTTCAAAAACCACATCTATATAATCGTTCTTGTTTACCGGTAATGTTCTGCTCATGTACTTCTTCCTTTACTCCGTTTTTGACTAGAAGAATTGTATCACATTATGAAGGAGAATACGAAATAGGGTCACATTTCGGGGTTGTTTATGTTAAAATTTTCCTATATTCCTACTTTGCTTATGAAAGGGGCCCTTATGAAAAAAAGAAATTGGCTGTACCTTTGCTTGATTGTTATTTTGTTTAGTGCAGGATGGTATGGATATCATGCAGCCACTGACGATACTTATGAAGGCATGTCTGTCATTCCTGAAAAAACAAAAGACATTCCCCTATATCCTGGATTAGAACCTACAAGAAGTAACTATGTAATGGAAGGAGACTCTTGGCGAGAGGTTATTGCGTTTTATGAAAAACAGCTTCCTAAGCATGGCTGGAATATACGTATGAAAGGTTCCTCTCTTGATGATGAGGATCCTAAAAACGATTGGTCAGGGGCTTATACTGAGTGGACCAAAGGAGATTTTGAATTACGTGTTGGGGCCAGCTATAATCAGTGGGAGAATCAGACAGAGGTAATATTTGACCGGAATCCCATTCTACACTCAAGTGTATGGATTGAGCAGGTACCTGCAAGCCTATGCATTCACGACAATGCATTACGGTCAGACTGCGAGAAGGTGACTGACCCTAGTGAGATACAGGCAATTATACAATTTATTAATAATGCTTATGATTCAAAAGAAAAAGCACCTTCTTATAAAAATGAAGGCAGAATCGACTTTGGAACCTTTGATGTTTACTTTTATTATGAAGAGGACGAGGAGATTATCCTTTGGTCAGAGAAGGGTGTGAAAATAATGAAACCTGAGCCGGAGTTTTTGGCATTTTTGAAGATGTCATCCTAGTTTTTCCCTCTATCATCAAGGTTTTTTTAAGTTTACGGACTTTAAGACTCTTCCTTATCGATTGGACCTCCTCTTTTTCTTGCTTTACGGGTGTTATGAACCCCTCTTATCGACCGGTCTCTCTCTTTTTCCTTGCCCCACGAGCGTTATGAAACCCTCTTATCGACCGGTCTCTCTCTTTTTCTTGCTCCACGGGCGTTATGAACCTCTCTTATCGACCGGTCTCTCTCTTTTCCTTGCTCCACGGGCGTTATGAACCTCTCTTATCGACCGGTCTCTCTCTTTTACTTGCTTCACGGGCGTTATGAACCTCTCTTATCGACCGGCCTCTCTCTCTTTCTTGCTCCACGGGCGTTATGAAACCCTCTTATCGACCGGTCTCTCTCTTTTTCTTGCTCCACGGGCGTTATGAACCTCTCTTATCGACCGGTCTCTCTCTTTTCCTTGCTCCACGGGCGTTATGAACCTCTCTTATCGACCGGCCTCTCTCTTTTTCTTGCTTCACGGGCGTTATGAAACCCTTTTATCGACCGGTATCTCTCTTTTTCTTGCTCCACGGGCGTTATGAACCTCTCTTATCGACCGGTCTCTCTCTTTTCCTTGCTCCACGGGCGTTATGAACCTCTCTTATCGACCGGCCTCTCTCTCTTTCTTGCTCCACGGGCGTTTGAAACCCTCTTATCGACCGGTCTCTCTCTTTTTCTTGCTTCACGGGTGTTATGAACCTCTCTTATCGACCGGTCTCTCTCTTTTTCTTGCTCCACGGGTGTTATGAACCTCTCTTATCGACCGGTCTCTCTCTTTTCCTTGCTCTACGGGCGTTATGAACCTCTCTTATCGACCGGTCTCTCTCTTTTCCTTGCTCCACGGGCGTTATGAAACCCTCTTATCGACCGGTCTCTCTCTTTTCCTTGCTCCACGGGCGTTATGAAACCCTCTTATCGACCGGCCTCTCTCTTTTTCTTACTCCACGGGCGTTATGAACCTCTCTTATCGACCGGTCTCTCTCTTTTCCTTGTTCCACGGGCGTTATGAGCCTCTCTTATCGACCGGTCTCTCTCTTTTTCTTGCTTCACGGGCGTTATGAACTTTAATCATCATCCACCTCTCTACCATATCTGAAAAACAAAAAGACGCCCTTCTCAGGACGCCCTATTAATTATTCCTTCATCGCAGCTACTTTTTCTTTGACCTCTTCAATATTCTTCATTTTGTTATCCCAGCACTTCTGGCTTAGGTCAACCGGATATTCTTCTGGATTCATTATCCGCTTGTATTCTTCCCATAATGCATCTAAATTTGCCTTTAGATAATCGCGGGATTCCTCTATGCGTGGCAATTCATAGACAAGGTCGCCATCAACAAAAATATCTTCATGAAGCGGTTTAGCCGTAAAGTTGGTCACCACTTTATTAATATAAGTATGAGTAGGATGGAACATTCTCAGGCGCTTTTCTGGAAGCTGCTCATCCTCCATCGCAATATAATCTCCCTCTGCATGGTGGTTTGTATTATTTATAATACGATAGATTTTCTTTAGCCCTGGAGTGGTTACTTTTTCCGGGTTAGAGGAAATTTTAATCGTATCCTCCAGTTCACCCTTGTCGTTTTCAATACAAACGATTTTATAAACAGCACCAAGTGCAGCTTGATCATAAGCTGTAATCAGCTTCGTACCGATTCCCCAGCTATCGATTTTTGCCCCCTGAGCCTTTAAGTTGATAATCGTATACTCATCCAGATCGCTTGATGCGTAAATTTTGGCATCCTTAAATCCAGCTGCGTCTAACATCTTTCTAGCTTCCTTGGAAAGATACGCAAGGTCACCACTATCTAAACGAATCCCAATAAAGTTGATTTGATCTCCCATCTCTTTTGCCACTTTAATCGCATTAGGCACACCAAGACGGAGCGTATCATATGTATCAACTAGGAATACACAGTCCTCATGGGATTCTGCATATTTACGAAAAGCCAAATATTCATCTTTATAAGCTTGAACCATGGAATGTGCATGCGTACCGGCTACTGGGATCCCAAACAATTTACCAGCCCTTACGTTACTTGTTGCTTCAAAACCAGCAAGATAAGCGGCTCTTGTTCCCCAAATAGCTGCGTCCATCTCCTGAGCACGTCTTGTCCCAAATTCCATCGCTACCTCATTGCCTACGACCTGCTTGATTCTCGATGCTTTGGTTGCTATTAATGTTTGGTAATTCACAATGTTAAGCAAAGCTGTTTCAATTAACTGGGCTTCTGCCAAAGGTGCTTCTACTCGTATAATGGGCTCATTGCCAAAAACGAGCTCGCCCTCTTTCATGGCGCGAATGGTTCCAGTGAAACGGATATTCTTAAGATATTCAAGGAAATCTTCTTGATACCCTACTTCATTTTTCAAATATTCAAGGTCATCTTCTGTAAAATGGAAATCCTTAACATACTGAATAACCTTCTCAAGACCAGCGAAAACAGCATAGCCATTTCCGAACGGCAGCTTGCGGAAAAATAATTCAAAGACCGCACGTTTATTATGGATTCCATCTCTCCAATATGTCTCTGTCATATTAATCTGGTATAGATCCGTATGAAGAGTATAACTATCATCTTGATAAATGTGTTTCATAATTTCCCTCCGGAATACTATTACAGCTTTTCACTATTACACACAATAATATCATTAAAAAGATTATTTCACCATAGCGCCTAACGATTGTTCAAAATGACCGAGGGCCCAATCATGTCCTGCCTGATTAAACGAAGCCACAGCGTCTTTATAAATAACGATTTTAAATCCTTTATTATACGCATCCACGGCCGTATGGAGCACACAAATATCGGTACACACACCAACCAAATGAACCTCTGTTATTCCGCGCTCTCTTAATTTGATTTCTAAATCTGTACCAGCGAATGCAGAGTATCTTGTTTTATCCATAAACTCTACATTGTCACGGTCTTTATTCTTCTCATATACTTCTTGTAATACACCAAATAAGTCTCTGCCGGAAGTACCCCGTAGATTATGCGGAGGGAACAATTTTGTTTCGGGATGGAATTCATCACCTTGATCATGAACATCAATAGCAAAGACAACATAATCGCCTTTCTCAATAAACTCTTTCGTTATTTGTATAATCTTCTGTTCAATCGCCTGACCAGGTTTCCCACACGTAAGCGCCCCATTATCGGCAACGAAATCAATTGTATAATCGATATTGATCAATGCCTTCATATTCCACACCCCTTAAATGTCTTGACTACTGTCTACAAATCATTATATACCCTATTTCTAGAGCCAATCCGGTTTTTCCTCCTACAAAACCAACCAAGACTAATAAAAAAGCTCGCTCCTAAGGAACGAACTCTTGTTAGCTATATCTTTTACCCGATTCCCAATCTGTCGGGCGGTCATTCGGACGAATATGGTCAAGTGGGACAAACACTTCTAAATGACGGTACAGATTTTCAAATTCAGCTGGCAGCAGCCCGCCGAACTCACCGTCTAAATTCAACTGTACCCTGTCATCGGAATATACTTTAATCCGATTAGCTTGCGTGTAAATTACATTAGGGTCATTCACATGCTCGCCACGTACAGCTAAAGTAGAGATTCGAATAAACTCAGCCAAGTTAACCTTTTTCAAAATTAACAACGAGAATAATCCATCATTAATAGAGGCATCTGGCGCAAGTTTTTCAAATCCGCCGATGGAATTGGTCAAACCAACAAGGAACATCATCGCTTCCCCTTCAAACAGCTTTCCATCATATTCAAGCTTCAGGTGAGACGCTTTAATGGAAGGAAGCATTTCCATTCCTTTTAAGTAGTAGGCCAGCTGACCGAGCATGGTTTTTAACTTGCTTGGAACCTCATATGTAAGCTCAGTCATCCTTCCCCCACCGGCAATATTGATGAAATACTTGTCATTAATACGCCCGATGTCAACCGGAATCAAGTCACCTTTAGTAATAATATCGACAGCAGATAGAATATCCCTTGGGATATGAAGCGCACGGGCAAAATCATTCGTTGTTCCTGCTGGAATAATTCCTAACTTCGGACGGTACTCCTGCTCAGCCAAGCCATTGACTACTTCATGAATGGTTCCATCACCGCCGGCAGCAATGACCACGTCATACTTGCGCTCGACAGCTATACGCGCCGCATTCGTTGCATCACCTGCTCCAGTTGTGGCATGACAAGAAGCTTCAAAGCCGGCTGCCTCTAGTTTCATAAGAATTTCCGGCAGTTGGCGCTTGATCAATTCACGTCCTGATGTTGGATTATAAATTAGTCTTGCTCTTTTCATTATCATCATCCTAATTTTTTTAAATAACACCGACTCTGTTAATTCTATATTCTACCAATTATTATACTCGCTTACAAACATATTGCGAGACCATAAATTCTATTCTCTCTCCAGAGTCCATCTTCTATCATAATCCTTTTTATTTTTTTTGCAAAAAATAAGATGATGTTGTGAATTGATTTCCGCTCCAGGTGCTTCAACTCAACTCAAAGATTGAACGTAGCCTCTTTTTAATTACTATTTAAGCTCACGTCATACGCGTTCACAATATTTATACGGTGTTTACCTTCTCCAGACTGATAAACTGCATTTTTCAATCCAGAATTAGCATCCTCCAACCCTTGATTCTTTGTGTCCTCCGACACCTTCCATTCGCCATCATTTCCACGAATACTCTGGACTCCAACTGCTGCAACCTTCACATCACTGGACTTTGCCACATTGACCATAACCGAAGATGCCCTCTCAATATTCCAATCATTCGCAAGCGTCCTTGGCCTTAGCGTAAGCGAATTGTCATTGCCAATCACCTCAAGCTTCACATCACTTGGTATAAGAAGCGTCGCTGCCACATTGCCCTGTAAATCAAACGGCCCTACTTCACTAGGCAACGTCTTTACATTCAGATACAATGTATCCCCTTTTTTGTTTGCCGCAATCAAATCATCCGCCGTTTTCAAAAGCTTTTCTTTTTTCGCAGTTTGGATTCGGTATGTCCCAAACATAGAAACCTCTTTTTCCTCTGTAGACTCAATCGTCATATCATAGCCAACAGTCCTTACCACAACCCGTTTAATACTATCATCCATCTGATAGGAGAAAGCAGGCAGCTCAAACGACCGCTCTTCCCTTGCAATTAACTCCTCCGCCTTGTCCATCAAACCAGTCGAGCTAACCACCGCAAAAGCGATCCCTGTCGTACCCAAAATCCCTACAAAGAAAATACTGAGAAAATCATACTTTAACACCGGCTTTTCCTGTCGTGACAAAAATAAATATAATAAGATTTCCACACCCAGTACGATTAATAAAATCGGCCACCAGGCACTCATCACCTGTACCATACTAAATCCAAGAAACCTTGAACAAAAGAGAAAGAGACCAAGAATAAAGAGCGCCCCTCCCATGGAAAACGTACCTACACGCCAGGTTCTCATGCCTGTTCCTCCTTTCTTTTTCTAAAAAGGAACCCAATACCGGCTCCGATCAAGACTACGCCTGCTAACCTATTTCCCCACTTACTCATGAGTCTCTACCTCCCGCTTCCTTTTACTACCAGATAATAACTTGATTCCTCCGCCGATTAATAGAATACAAACAAGACCTGTTTGTAAATAGGGCTCGAAGTACCCTTGAACCCAGTACATGACATCAATATTCAAGAATTTAGAAAATACTGGTGAGAAGGCTGGTAGCAAGACGTTCATAACTAAGTAGTAGGCGCCCATAAGTACAAGTCCAATTCCCACCCATTTCTGATGATTAAGGAAATAGGCAATGATCGGCACATCCTCAATCGTATCCTCGCCATACCTTGACGCCTTTTGCAGCCCATCAAAAAAGCTGTAAAACCAGATAATCGGGATAAGGAATAAGAAAACCCCTAATCGTAAAACATCCAAAATATAAATAGAAAAGAGAAACGCGGCCATTAACTGAATTCCTCGGCGCTGTAAGCCTAAGTAAAGGTGGCCGGCTCCTGGAAAGATCGATAAGAAGGTAGCGATTGATTTGCTCTTTTTCCCGTCTTCTCTCCGCATTTCAAAGTCTTCTAAAATACTTCTATCGATTAACTCCTCGCCTCGTTGCTTTTTATTCACCTGCTGGACGGCATCGAAAAATCCATACACCCAGATCACCGGTAAGCCTGCTAAAAAGACCATAAATTCACCACGGCTAGAGATGGCCGTTACAAATATGACCATTATGGCTAGACCCAGAAAAGCAGCCAACAGCGTTAATCCTCGATTCATTAATCCAAGTTGAAAATGGCCAAGACCTGGGACAAAAGATAAGACAATCGTATAGAATCGTTCTGAATCTTGATTTTGAATATCATCCGGATTGGCCGCCTTTAACGCAGCCTTATGTTTTGAAATCTGCAATCCCATGTCTACAAAGCTAATGATGTAAAAAACCATGCCGCCTAAAAAGGCGATAAAAGCTTCTCCTCCTGCATAATTCATTGCACCAATCAATGTCGCAAACGCTGCTACACCAACCGCAATAAGATAAAATAATCCGCGAAAGATTTTACCGTTATAAATATGACCAAGACCTGGAATAAGATTTAAAGTCAATGCCTTTGTCGGGTTTTTCATTTCTTATTTGCCTCCTTTTTTTCTATTGAATCCACCCATGCGAATGTTTTATTCATCAAGCCTTCCGTCATTGAAGGCCTTTTTTCCTGTACTTGTTTGGTTTCTAAAACACTGGCATAGTTTGCAAGCGATTGGAACGCTCCTGTAAACGTCAACAAGATCGTCGCCACCGCTGCCAGCAAATAGTGAAATGCAGCCTGCTGATAAAACGGCTTCTTCTTAATGGACTTCCGTACTTCCTGCTTGGTGCCAGGCACCGATTTAGGCGCTGAAGTAATTGTTGGCATAGTGTGTAGCTCTTCAACGGTGTCAGGCACCATTAGGTTTTGTTTAGCGACCTCTGCCATGATGACATCGGTAAAGCCAGCCTCATTTGATAGAATAGGGAGCGATGATTCATTTGCTGTTACTGCTAGCAAATAGGTTTCAAGGCATTGGTCACATGTATATAAGTGTTCTTCTAGCTCTTCACGTTTTTTACCAGTGATTTCGTCTTTTACATATCGCAGCCATTCATCATAGGTGTAATGCTTCATGAAAAATCGTCCTCCTTCCAATTCTTTTTCATCCAGGTTCGCGCCCGGTACAGCTTAGTCTCAATCGTTTTCACCTGTACCTGTTGTTCTTCAGCCATTTGCTGATAGCTTTTTTCCGCTATGTAGAATCCATAAATCACTTCGCGGTAATTCTCAGGCAACTCATCAAGCCTTTTCCTAACAAGCTTCCGTTGGTCATTTTCAATAATTTCTTGTTCTACACTATCCCTCGGTGTGCCTAATGCTTGTTGCTCGAGGGCATCCACAACTTCCTCTCTTCTACGTATCTGTTTTCGTTTTACATCTATCGCATGATTGACAGCAATTCGTGTCATCCACGTTTTAAATCCTTGATTTTCATAGCGGGAGAGAGAGTGATAGATCTTCATAAACACTTCTTGGGCTGCATCTTCTGCTTCCTTTTGATCGCGAAGAACAGCAAAGACGGTCCGGAACACATCATTGCGGTACTTCTCGACCAGAAGGCGAAAGGCGTGATCATTGCCTTCCCGCACTTTTTGTATTAAAGCTGTGTCTGTAATTGTTCTCTCCCCCTTTCTCTCTATGCTTTCACATCAATAGACGAACCGTTGTTTAAAAACCCCTACACTTATTCAAAAAAAATTTTATTCTATCTCATCTTATCATGTTCGTTTTAAGGCTCTCACAAAAAAACGTGCGAAACCAGTCGCACGTTAATAAGAATGGATTATACTAATCGTAAGATACAGATTCCACAGTCATGCGGAATCTCATAGGTTTCCCCCGCAGGTAAGGAGTCCGTCAATTCCTTCAGGGCTTTTTTTCGAATAGGCTCCTTTAACCCTGCTAGCCAGGAAACGGACCCTATCCGTTCCACCCACTCCTCTTTTGAAAAGCTTACTGAATAATTGAGCTTGTAGAAATCTCTTATTTCAAAGCCTTCTTTCTTCCACTCCTCAAACCACTCAACCGGAAAGCCGTTAATTCGCATTTTTGAATCGGCTTTTGAACCAGCAGGTGTCAATTCACCCTCTACGAATTTCCCTATTACCTCCAAGGTCTTTTCCACCACTGTCGGGCCCGTAAGAAATCCAGAATCGATGACAAGTAACGTCCCTTTTGCTTTTAAAATTCTTTTGATCTCTTGAATGGCCTTCATCCGATCAAACCAATGCCAAGCTCTCATGACTGTCACTATATCAAACTGAGAATCTTCTAATCCGGTATCCTCCGCAGTTCCCTGTTGAAACGGTATATCAAAATTCTTCATTTGATTGAATTCAATTGCCTTCTTTAACAATTCTTGTGAAGGTTCAATCCCTATAACATTTGCTTTTCTCATCGCCATTTTTCTCGCAAGGACACCTGTACCAGAACCGATGTCAGCGATTCTTTTTCCCTCAAAAAAAATATTGCGTAACTGCAGGCTTTCCATTAAGGCGACGGGAATATCTTCTCTTGATCGAGCATAGCTATTAGCAACTTGGCCAAAATCAATTTTGCTCATGTTAAGCTCTCCCTCTGCTTCCGAATTTTAGGATTTTAACAAAATAATACCATTTAATTATGATAGAATGCTATTAAGATTAAAAAATTTATCTTTTGAGGGAATGATGCATATGTTATGGCTATTGCTTCTTGCTTCTTACTTAATCGGAAGCGTTCCCACAGCTTTATTGGTGGGCAGGCTGATCTATGGAGTGGATATTCGAGAGCTAGGAAGTAAAAATCCGGGGGCAACGAACACTTTACGCGTTCTTGGAAAAAAATCGGCAGTTTTTGTCCTTCTAATTGACCTGGCAAAGGGGGCTTTTGCGACCTATCTTCCTATACACTTTCAGATGGATGTGGAGCCTATCTACTTCGGATTACTTGCAGTCGTCGGTCATTGCTTTCCTATATTTGCAGGTTTTAGAGGAGGAAAAGCCATTGCAACCACTGCAGGTACATTATTAATAGCGAATCTCCCTTTACTGGCCGTTGCTTATTTAACCTTTTTTGCCGTCATTTTTTTAACGAAATATGTATTTTTCGGATCAATCTCAGTAGGTCTAAGTATGCTTGCCTATTCATTCCTATCATCTAAGCTAGAGTTAGAACTGATTTTTTTATTCTTTTCTTTCTTTTTAATCTATCTCCACCGGTCCAATATTCGTAATTTTATTCTTGGAATTGAACCAAAGATTAATGATAAAAATTTAAGCAAGGATCGCATTCCCCCAAAGGGTAGCAGTAATTTTAAACTATAAGAAATGCGTAAGCGCCTTGGTCAGCCCCGACAGGCAAATGTTCTTCGGCAAGAAAAGTCCGCATTTTGACTTTTATTGCCGAGGGTTATTTGACCCGAGCTGTAACAATCATCGCTTTATCAAGCCATGATTGTTACAAGATACTCAAGGAAGATGAATCAGGATGAAAACTGGCTAGGCGCTGAAGCTGGACAATTCTCGAAGTCGAATGTTTCATTCTTATAATATAAAAATAGGGTCTGACCCCCACGCCAGGTGTCAGACCTTTTTCTATTTTATTAATGTAGTTAGAATGCTGCTTGCAACGGTTTGCCAGATAGTCGCGTCCTTTTGGTAGGATGTCATCAACCGCTTATACATTGCCAGTTGTTTCTCCTGGAAGTCCACTGCATCCTTATCAGGCAGGGCTGCACGTTCTTTTTCTACAAGCGCCTGCATTTCTGGTGCTCTTGGACCCCAAACGCCTGCTTCATTTCCCTCTTGGTCAATAAAGATGTAAATCGGAATAGCTCGTGATGTTCCATTTGTTAAGTATTGGTCGATTAATTCTAGATTCTGGTCTCTGAGAATAAATCGAACCTCCATCTCGCCTGCTTCCGCTATGCTCAGCAAGATCGGATTATTGAGTAATGCATCTCCACACCAATCCTCTGAAATAGCAATGACTCTTACCTGCTTTCCCCTTAAATCCTCAAGCTTTTTCTTGTCTTCAGCAGATAAAGTAAAGTTCTCATAAATAGAAAGCATTTCTTCCTTGTTTCTAGTCATTGCATTGGTGTACTCATCCACTGTCATCCCTTTTTGAAACCAAGCATTTAAATCCATCCCTCAGCACCCCTTTCAATTTTCTTCTATCATAGTTGTTTTATTCCATTGTTACAATTGAACTGCATTTCGTCTCTTTCTTATATTATGTTACAAGTACTTTTTACTATTTTCATAAAGCAATAAATTGGTACTAGAAATGGATTTAATAAGTTGATAGAATATTTTATATAGAGGAAATATTATTATAAATAGTTTCCAATATAACAAAGGGGGAAAAGTATGTCAAACGAGACTCTACAATTAATTTCGATTGGAATTTATCTCGCCATGATGCTATTCATCGGCTGGTATTCGTATCGGAAAACTAGCAATCTGACAGACTACATGCTCGGGGGAAGGTCACTAGGACCTGCAGTAACCGCCTTGAGTGCCGGTGCAGCTGATATGAGTGGATGGCTGTTAATGGGCTTACCTGGAGGAATTTATGTAAGCGGTTTAGCAGACGCATGGATTGCCATCGGTTTAACGATTGGAGCCTATTTAAACTGGTTATTGGTAGCGCCTCGCTTACGCTCTTATACTCAAGTTGCAAATGATTCAATTACCATTCCTAGCTATCTTGAAAATCGCTTCAAAGATCAGACGAAACTTCTCCGTATTGTATCAGGTATCGTTATTCTTATTTTCTTTACATTCTATGTTTCTTCGGGGATGGTTTCTGGAGCAGTATTTTTCCAAAGTTCTTTTGGCACAGACTATCTGACTGGTCTTTACATCGTTGGCGGCGTTGTTGTTGCCTATACGTTATTTGGAGGTTTCTTGGCAGTAAGTTATACCGACTTCATTCAAGGATTAATGATGCTAGTTGCCTTACTTTTAGTTCCTGCAATTGGAATCTTCAAGACTGGTGGTCCAGTAGAAACATTTGATACGATCCGTGCAATTGACCCGACCTTACTTGACCTATTTAAAGGCACTACCTTTATCGGTATTGTTTCTGCAATGGCATGGGGACTTGGTTACTTTGGACAGCCACATATTGTTGTGCGCTTTATGGCGATTAAAACCATTAAAGAAACAAAGAGCGCACGCCGTATTGGGATGAGCTGGATGATTATATCCCTAATCGGTACGATGATGACAGGTTTAATCGGTCTAGCATTTTTCCATAATAATGCGGATTTCACTTTAAAGAATCCGGAAGCAGTCTTTATTTCCTTAAGCCAAATTTTCTTCCACCCGTTATTCGCTGGATTTGCTTTAGCTGCGATTCTTGCAGCCATCATGAGTACGATCTCTTCTCAATTAATTGTTACGTCAAGTGCACTGGTTGAAGATTTATACAAAGTAGTCATGAATAAGAATGCAAGTGATAAACACCTCGTATTTTTAGGAAGAATGGCGGTTCTAATTGTTGCTGTTGTTGCGGCTGCACTAGCTTTCAAACAAAACAACACCATTTTAGACCTCGTTGCCTATGCATGGGCAGGTTTTGGAGCTTCCTTTGGTCCAATCATTTTACTAAGCTTATTCTGGAAAAAGACAACCAACTGGGGAGCCCTTTTCGGAATGATCGTCGGTGCTGTTACCGTAATCGTTTGGAAAAATGCAGACCTTGGTAAAGTCATTTTCGGCGAATCGCTTTATGAAATCGTTCCAGGCTTCGTACTAAACCTAGTTGTTGCTTATATCGTCAGCTTAATCACGTATAAGAAAAATGATGAAATCGAAAAAGAGTTCACTGAAAGTGTTCGGTTACTTAAACAAGAATAAAGTATTAAGAAAAGCGCAAGCGCCTTGGTCAGCCCCGACAGGCAAATGTTCTTCGGCAAGAAAAGTCGCTCTTTGACTTTACTTGCCGGAGGTTATTTGACCCGAGGGGCTAGGCGCTGGAGCTGGACAATTCTCGAAGTCGAATTTTGTAATTTCTTATTTTGTCAAAGAGCCCGGATGATTCAATATCCGGGCTCTTCTTCATTTGTCCAGCTCTTTTGCCATTGCCGCTATCTTAAGTACCGTTTTCCAGTTCCGCACTGTTGCCGGAACACCCAGCTTTGGAAGCTGAGTAGCCAGTTTAGAATCACGGATACTTTGACGGAAAAATAAATAAACTTCCTTTCCAACAATTTGACATTCATCTAGTTCACTTTTAAAACCTTGCAAATAGTCGATTTTCTCCTGAGATGGTTCATCTGCTAAAAAGGCGAGTTGAACGCTTTCCCCTTCATTTAACGAATCCACTGAGTAAGGGCAATCCTTTATGATTTTTTCCAATTCTTCAGCAGTTCTTAAAATCACTGGAACTGGAAAACCAAAGGTGTTTTTGATTTCCTCCTCTAATTGTTGGGTCAATATTGTTGTATCTTGCTCGGCTTCAAACAAAACATTCCCACTTTGAATATAGGTCTTCACTTTTTGTAATCCTATCTTTTCTAGCAACTGTCTTAAATCGGCCATTTTTATGATGTTATGACCGCCAACATTAATTCCTCTTAATAGTGCAATATATATAGTCACCCGAGATCCCCTCTCTTCCTATTCTCTAAATCTTACCATTTTCTTGTTGAACTAAACTACCGAATTGAAGGAGAAGGTGGTTGATTTGTAGAAATAAAGGAACAAACAATTCATAGGAGGGATAAACAATGATTCCGCAAAGAGTTAGTTTAATTACAATAGGAGCTTTTGATTTACCGGCTCTCCGTTCCTTTTATCAAAAGTTAGGCTGGGAGGAAACTAGTATTAGTTCAGATAACTATGCTGTCTTTAAAACAGCAGGTGTTCTGCTTTCCTTGTTTCCAATTGCGGAGTTGGCAAAGGATGCGAATATTGAAATCACACATTCGACCCAATCCTTTCGAGGGGTGACTTTCGCTATAAACGTGGACGAGCCAGGACAGGTTGATTCGGTTACTAAGGAAATTCGCAAAGCTGGCGGAAAAATCGTTAGAGAGCCTAGTGATGCCTTTTGGGGCGGTCGGACAGCCTATTTTGCCGATCCAGAAAATAATCTTTGGGAAGTGGCTTGGAATCCTACCTCTGTATTCGATGAACGTGGGGCAATGATTTCATTTTAATTTACAAGTATGACGCTAGGCGATTGCCTGGCGTTTTTAGTGGAATATTGATCTTTGATGTCAAATTAAGCACACTTCGACATGATCCCCTATATTTCCTTATTAACCAAACGTTTGATTAGAACGGCTATTAGCCCATACAATTACTGACTTTTTTCCCGGGAAATGAAACGAGGATTGTCGAAACTCGCATCGACAATAAGAAAAGCGCAAGCGCCTTGGTCAAAATCGGATGGATTTAGGAATAATCGTTTCGTACATAGTTAAATCATTTTCTACACAATATTTTCTAGCTTGCTGTGATGAACATCAGCCAACGATTAGCATGGCAAAAAAAATCATAAATTTCCTAAAAAAATTGGACCCGAACATTACTTAAGAAGATTTCTTTGATATGTAAAAGGTGTCATCTAGAAAGATTGTAGGGCAATAGGGGGAAATCTTATATACATTCTGTTGAAGTATAGCTGTTTGATGGAGAAACAACATAAAAGTGGATATCAGAAAAGAAAAAGCACCCAATTGTGCTTTTCTTTTATTTTTTTCTCTTTTTCTTATACTTCCATTCTATTATTACTACTATGGCAACTATAATAAAGCCTGTAATAGATGTAGATTCTTCAACTTGTTTGTTATTTGACAACATGCTTACAAAAAACATTATTATTACCACTAAAAGCATGATATTTCTAGCATTTCTTCCGATAAAGTTCACATAAATTCCTCCTTTTATAAGATTAATCAAACTAATAATATATACATTATATTAAAATTTAGAACATTTTAATATATTTACATTGGAAAAATATACTAAAAATTGTAATATATTACTAAAATTGTAAAGGGTGGAATGAAGTGAAGGTTTTGTCAAGAAGTTTATCATTATTAATAGTATTCTCCATGCTACTATCTTTTGGTATTGGAGAATTCATCGCAAATGCAGAGGAAATTTTAGATGAACAACCAATTGTTTCAGTTAGTGAAGAAGAATTTTTAAGCGATGCTAGCTTAGAAGAGCAACTAAATGAGTCTATTAATGTTTTAACTGCAATCGAAAACTTGCCAGATAGTGTAATTGCATCAGGTCCCAACGCTATATATAATTGGTTAAAGTATAATACCAAGGGTGTTCCGAGAAGTTATTATACATTATTGGGTAGTGGAGATTCTGCAGCTATTCAAATAGTAAAACCTACATCAAGCTTTGGAAGTGTAGGCATGAACAATGATGTTGAAGAACCAATCTATCTTGATGCCAGTGTAGGGGCATGTGTTGCTGCAATAGGGGTAGCAGTTCTTTCAAATGCAATTCCTATTGCTAAAATCCTTAAAATTAAATCTGCTTTAAAAACAGTAGGTGGAGCAACTAAGTTGGTAACTAAGTTAATAACTGAATATAGAGAGTATAGAAAATTTGGATATAGTAGAAAGGCCTCTTTTCAAGAAGCGTGGTACTTTGCTACAAATGCCTATGGTTCTGACCTTAGAAATACATTACTCACATTATTTAACATAGGGGATGTATACTATAATTGTTTTGGATAGTCCAAATAATTATTAAACTAAATAGCCAGGGCAATTAGACCCTGGCTTATTTGCCCGAGGGGCTAGGCGCTGGAGCTGAACAATTCTTGAAGTCGAATTATATATTTCTTAATAAGTAAAAAAAGCTGGCAGAGTAGTTTCTCCCAGCTTTCGTTTTATCGTTTTTGCAATTCCTGTTGTAATAGTTGGTTGACCATTTGTGGGTTGGCCTGTCCTTTTGTTGCTTTCATCAGCTGACCAACAAGGAAGCCCACTGCTTTACTTTTTCCATCCTTGAAATCCTCTACTGATTTCGGGTTGGCATCAAGTACTTCTGCAATAATCTTGAGGAGCGTTCCCTCATCGGAAATTTGCACAAGTCCTTTGTCCTTCACGATTTGTTCCGCATCGCCGCCGTTTTCAATTAATTCTTTAAAAACAGTCTTTGCGATTTTGGATGAAATCGTACCATTTTCAATTAGCTTAATCATACTTGCTAAACCTTCTGGAGTTAACGCAACTTGATCAAGTTCTTTACCTTCCGCATTGAGATAGGCAGAAACGTCACCCATAATCCAGTTCGATGCAAGCTTGGCATCTGCCCCACCAGCTACTGTTGCCTCAAACAAATCAGCCATTTCCTTAGTCACTGTTAAAACCTTGGCATCGTATACAGGCAGACCTAACTCTTCGGTATACCGTTTCTGACGCTGGTCTGGCAGTTCAGGAATTTCAGCGCGAATCCGTGCTTTCCAGTCCTCATCAATATATAAATCCAATAAGTCTGGCTCTGGGAAGTATCGGTAATCATCGGATCCTTCTTTTACACGCATGAGAATGGTTGACCCAGTTGCCTCATCAAAACGGCGTGTTTCCTGTTCAATTTTTCCACCGGATGAAACTACTTCTCGCTGGCGCTTTTCTTCATATTCAAGACCTTTACGAACAAAGTTGAAGGAGTTTAGGTTCTTTAATTCTGTCTTTGTACCGAATTCCTCTTGTCCAACTGGTCGAATAGAAATGTTGGCATCACAGCGTAGCGAGCCTTCTTCCATTTTACAGTCGGAGACACCTGTGTATTGAATAATCGATTTTAGTTTTTCTAGATAGGCATACGCTTCATCAGGAGTGCGGATATCCGGCTCAGAAACGATTTCTACAAGAGGCGTTCCCTGGCGGTTATAATCGCAAAGTGAATACCCTTTTTCATGGTTAAGTTTTCCTGCATCCTCTTCCAAGTGAATTCTTGTGATACCAATCTTTTTCGTATAACCATTTACTTCGATTTCAATCCAGCCATGTTCGCCAATCGGTTTATCAAATTGAGAGATTTGGTAGGCTTTCGGATTATCAGGATAGAAGTAGTTTTTTCGGTCAAATTTTGTGTGAGTAGCAACCTCACAGTTCAGGGCCATCGCCGCCTTCATTCCGAATTCAACTGCCTTTTTATTTAAAACAGGCAATACTCCCGGGTAGCCAAGATCGATGACACTTGTATTTGTGTTAGGCTCCGCACCGAAATGGTTTGGGCTCGCTGAGAAGATCTTTGACTCCGTTTTTAATTCTACGTGGACTTCTAGTCCGATGACTGTTTCGAATTCCATCGTTTCACCCCCTACAATTCTGGCTTTTGTTTATGATAGTTTGTGGCCTGTTCAAATGCGTGAGCCACACGATAAATGGTTGCTTCATCAAAATGCTTACCGATTATTTGTAATCCAAGTGGCAGACCTGCTTCAAAGCCACATGGAACAGAAATTCCAGGGACACCCGCAAGGTTTACCGGGATCGTTAGGATATCATTCACATACATCGTAAGCGGATCGTCAATTTTCTCCCCAATTTTAAACGCAGGGGTAGGTGTTGTTGGACCAACAATGACGTCATAGTTTGCAAACACATCTTCAAAGTCCTTCTTGATGAGTGTTCGTACCTGCTGTGCCTTTTTATAATAAGCATCGTAATAACCTGAGCTTAATGCAAACGTTCCGAGCATGATACGGCGTTTAACCTCATCACCAAAGCCTTCTGCACGAGTCTTTTTATATAATTCAATTAAGCTTTCCGCATCCTTTGCACGATAGCCATAGCGGACGCCATCAAAGCGGGCAAGGTTTGCTGATGCTTCTGATGAAGATAGTAAGTAATAGGTAGCAAGTGCATACTTAGAGTGCGGTAAGGAAACCTCTTCCCAAACTGCCCCAAGGCCTTCAAGCACTTTCAATGCATCCAATACCGATTGGCGAACAGACTCACTTACACCCTCACCAAGGTATTCTTTCGGAACGGCAATTCTGAGCCCCTTCACATCACCAGTTAAAGCGCCAGAAAAGTTTGGTACATCCACATTTGCTGATGTTGAATCCATTGGGTCTAGACCAGAAATAGCTTGTAAGAGGTATGCATTATCCTCTACTGTTCTTGTGATTGGACCAATTTGATCTAGTGAGGAAGCAAATGCCACAAGTCCGAATCGCGAAACACGGCCATAGGTTGGCTTCATTCCAACAACTCCACAAAAGGAAGCCGGTTGACGGATGGATCCACCCGTGTCGGATCCAAGCGAAAATAGTACTTCTCCTGAAGCCACAGATGCAGCAGAACCGCCTGAAGACCCTCCTGGAACCGTATCTAAGTTCCATGGGTTGCGTGTTTTTTGGTAAAAAGAGTTCTCATTCGATGAACCCATAGCAAACTCGTCCATGTTTAATTTACCAATCGTCACAGTTTGAGCCTGCTGAAGCTTCTGAACAACTGTTGCATCATAAATCGGATCGAAGTTTTCTAGGATTTTACTCGCACAAGTAGTACGAAGTCCTTTTGTCACCATGTTATCTTTTAAGCCAATCGGCATACCAAAAAGAAGCCCCTGATCGGCACCAGAATTAAGCTGTTCATCCAACCCTTTGGCCGTTTCTCTCGCGCGTTCTTCATCCAATGTTAAGAAAGCTTGTACCTTATCCTCAACCTGGCTTATGCGTTTAAACGATTCATCCACAAGGTCTGAAACCTTTAGTTCTTGCTTATGTAAAAGTTCATGAAGATCGGAAACTTTATAATCAAATAAACTCACTATTTACCCTCCTTACTCTCCCAAAATCGATGGCACCTTAATCTGTCCATCTTGGTGTTCCGGTGCATTTTTTAGTACCTCTTCCCGCGGAAGTCCTGGTTGTGAAACATCCTCACGTAAGACATTTTTCATATCCAGCACATGGTAGGTAGGCTCCACACCTGTTGTATCTAACTCATCCAACTGTTCAGCAAAGGTAATAATCGCATCAAGTTGCTTTGTAAACTTTTCCGCTTCTTCCTCCGTAATCGCTAAACGCGCCAGATTGGCCACATGTTTCACCTGCTCATTTGAAATCCGGGACATATTCATACCCTCCAATCCAAATTGTCGATATTATTTTAATATTGATGATACCAAACTTTTCCGCTTTACCGCAATGATTCCTTTATCATTATTAACAAAAGAGTAGAGTTTTAGATTGGTATCACAAATAATCTTTCTTTTTCCTACTTGCGACACCTGACAGGCCACACTGCCTTCCTTTATAATGTTCTCAGAAGATTGAACGGGGAGAGTTACGAAATGAAGAAGCGAAAACGGAATCGGAAGAAAATAAAAACCTTTTTCGTACTATTTTTAGTGTTTTGCGCCTTAGCGATGTTTCAAAATTATTTTCAAAAATCAATTTCTACTCCAGCTATGGATAAAAATGACCCATTTGCTAATGTGAAAAAATATAGCCCCTTAATCCAGCAGGAATTAGCGAAGTACCAGCTTGAAAGCCAGACTTCTGTTCTTGTCGCTCTTATGCAGCAGGAAAGCCACGGAAAGGGTGGGGATCCGATGCAGGCTTCCGAATCTGCCGGTCTTGCTAGAAACACAATCACTGATCCGAAGCAAAGCATTGAAGTTGGGGTGAAGCATTTCCACCGCGTGTTCACTTATGGCAATCAGAAAAAAGTAGATTTTTCTACAATTATACAAGCCTACAATATGGGCGTCGGATATATTGATTATGTCGCGCAACACGGTGGCAAACATAGCGAAGAACTTGCTAAGCAATTCTCACTTCTTCAAGTAAAAAAGAAGCCGAATCTTTATACTTGCGGCGGGAATAAGAATAATTTTCGCTACCCTTACTGCTATGGCGATTTCACCTATAGCACGAAGGTTACCAAAAATATTCAATTATTAGCTGACACTGTACCTGTCACAGGTACAGGAAGCGAAAAACCAACCAGTGGATCCTTCTAATTGATTCATCGGTTGGTTTATTTTTTTCTCTTCCACATGAAGTATATAAACAGCTTGGCAGGAATGTAACCTAGCATCCCACCAAGTGTATTTAATATTAAGTCGTCCACATCGAAGCTACCAAACTCAAATAATAATTGGAGAATCTCATATGTCAGGCTTAAGCAGAAGCTAGCTGCCATCACAGCACTAAGTCTTTGAAACTTTTTCAACAGCAATGGTAAGATAAAACCCAAAGGGATAAAGCCAACCACATTCCCTGCTAGATTTTCGATACGTATGTTTAAATTAACATCAGCTATGTAGAGATAAAAAATAATCGTTTTAAACGGAACAAAATTATTTGAACGCCAATGATATTCATCATAGGTAAAATTGAAATGATGAATGATTTCTGTTAAAGGGATATATTTAAATAATATTAATTTTGTTAAGACGGCTAAATATAGACAAAGGATGATGGTTAATCCTAGTTTTATGATAATTTTCATTATTAAGTACTCCCAATAAATTTACAACGTCATTTAACGGTACCATACTTTTTTAAGAGATTGTACCGTTTATTTTAATAAAACAGGGGGAATTTTGAATGGCTGAACACCGCTTCCACTTACATGCAAACTGGCCTGGATTACGCAATGATGTTGGAGAGATTGAAGCAGGCAACTTAAAAACAAAAGTGTCCATTCCTCCGGAGATGGATGGACCTGGAGTAGGAACCAATCCCGACGAAATGCTTCTCGGTGCTGCGGCCACCTGCTATATTATTACCCTCGCCGCCATGATGGAACGCAGTAAATTACAAAAAAAAGATCTTACAATGGAATCTGTGGGGATCGTGGATGTCACAAGTGGCGTGATCACTTACAAAAAGATTATTCACCAACCGCTTATAGTGCTGAAACAGGATGCTACTGATAAAGACATCGACATGGCTCATAAGCTTGCCAAAAAAGCAGAAACCTCCTGCATGATAAGCCGGGCTATTCAAGGAAATGTGGAGATTGAGTTGCAGGTCTCAGTAACGCGAGGTGGGGACAGTCCCCCGTTGCGCTAAAGCGCCGGGGGACTGTCCCCAAACTCCATATGTGGTTTTTCCTTTTTGTAATAATCCAGGCGATCTTGCAAGGTGCCTGTGTGAAATTCAAATTTATGACCATCGGGGTCGGTAAAATAAATGGACTTCTTATCTTTTTCGTCCCTAGGGCGACTTGGAAGAATCGTTACGTTTAACTTTTTAAGCTTTTCGTACATTTTTATATAGTCCTCTTCTTCGATTGAGAAAGCGATATGGGTGTAGGACTCATGGATTTCGGTGCGAGAGATATCTTTTTCGAGATTAAGAGCAAGCCACATGCCATTCAAATCAAAGTAGGCCGTACTCCTCCCCTTCACTAGCAGCTTGGCATCAAAAACGTTCTGGTAAAACTCGATTGATTTTTCTAAATCTGACACTGAAAATAGCAAATGGTTGATCCCTTTAATTGACATACAATCACCGTTTTCCTTTTTCCATGATTATACAACAAAAAAGCTCGTAGTACCGTGGAGTGACTACGAACTTTTTTGTTACCTATTAAAGAGTTTGGCGAAAAAACCCTTACTTTTTTTCTCCTCTTCTTGTACTGCTATTTTTTTTGTAATATAAATTTCTTCCTTATCGATGGCATGGTCCATTGCTAACACTAAGCCAATTTCGGAATCGTGCTCTTTATTAGTTACAATCGTATGCTCTACTTTTTGCTTGTTCGCCATTTTTACGTACTTAGAAAGATCCCCATAGCTCATATTTCCATTTAAAAATAAGTGCGCCTGTGGGTTTTCCTTCATCAATTGCTCGACCTGAGGATAAACTTCTGTCTCTGCCACTTGACTCTTTTTCATGGCGACAATAATCCTTTCTCGTAAAGTCCCTAAGTATTTGCGCCGTTCATCCGGTTTAGTCTCCATCGCTCCATAAATCCCCTGCTGCAACACTTCTTCAACCGAAGGCTTTTTCAAATAAATCAACTCCATTTAAAAGGCTATTACTATGTATGATAATACCCTATAAAACGTTACATACCAAAAATATGGGGATTGTCTGTAAAATTAACAAAATGTTCATCCCTTTCGCTCTGTATTTTATATAAGATGGACTTAGAGAATAAGAAAGGATGTGGCGTATGCCTTATAAAGCTAGAATTGAATCTGATGTGATAAAGATTTGGAGGATTTTAAACGCTCGTATGACTCTTACGGATGATGAGCAGAAGAAATTTTATTATCTTGAAAAAGGATTTGCCGGTGAAGTCCAGTTTGATTTACACACGGAGAGGATCCAAAGTAATCCCTTGATACTAAACGATTTGCTCCTCGATAGTAACAACTCTAATCTTCAGATTGATTCCACCTTAATTTACCCAAAGACCATTTATCTTTTTGAAGTAAAAAATTTTGAAGGTGACCATTATTACGAAAGTGGAAATTTCTATAGGTTGAATGGAAAGGAAGTAAAAAATCCTTTAGACCAACTAAAGCGAATTAAATTCTTATTCCGTCAATTACTTCAAAATCTAGGTTATCGCTATTACGTTGAGGGATATGTTGTTTTTATTAACCCCGAGTTTACCCTTTATCAAACCCCTAAAGATGAACCCATAATCTATTTATCACAATTACCACGTTTTATGAAAAAACTAAATGAACTCCCGTGCCAATTAACTAAACAGGATCATGCACTTGCTGACAAGCTTGTTGCGTTGCACCAGATAGAATCCCCATACACTCGAATTCGTCCCTATAATTATGCTGAGCTACAAAAAAGACCGACATGCCACATGTGTCACTCTTCTTCGTTATCCGTTTGTGGAAAGAAGCTAGTGTGTGAAGATTGCGGGTATGAAGAGTTGGTGGAAACGGCAATTCTACGGGGTGTCTGGGAATTGCGGTTGCTGTTTCCGAATATGAGAATCACGACGAATTTAGTGTATGATTGGTGTGAAGGTGCGGGATCGAAGAAAATGACCTCAAGGATCCTAAAGGAGAATCTACATATGATGGGGAATAAAAAATATACATATTATGAGTAAAATATAGTTATAAATTGTAACAGGAGCACAATAGATTCGATTGTTTCTTGATTGAATTTTATTGAGCTCCCGTTTTATTTGGGCCAGCCTTATCTACCCGACCTCTCTCTTTATCCTTTCCAAGTTCGTTATGAACCCCTCTTATCGACCGGACTCACTCTTTTCCTTGGTTCACGGGAGTTATGAACCCCTTTTATCGACCGTACCTACTCTTTTCCTTGCTTCACGGGCGTTATGAATCCCTCTTATCGACCGGAACCACTCTTTTCCTTGCTTCACGGGCGTTATGAACACCCCTTATCGACCAGACTCACTCTTTTCCTTGCTTCACGGGCGTTATGAACCCCTTTTATCGACCGGACTCACTCTTTTCCTTGCTCCACGGGCGTTATGAACCCCTCTTATCGACCGGAACCACTCTTTTCCTTGCTTCACGTATAAATGCTAATTTTAATATGTACAGAAATGATTGTATAAGAATGTACAGTTTTGGGTAGTACATGGCATACTCTTATCGAGGTGGAGAGTATGTATGTTCAACTAGATATTACAACAAATTTTGAAATCAACAGTCTTACAGACTTACCAAAACTTAAACTTCTTATGGAGAATTTAAATATGAAAATTAACAAGAGTAAATTAGCTAGAGAATTAAATGTAGATCGGAGGACAGTTGATAAATATATTAATGGATATGTGCCTCAAAAGAAACGAGATAGAGAATCTAAGATAGATGATTATTACGGAGTAATAAAGCTACTGCTTTCCCGAGAGTCTAAGCAGAGATTTTTTTATAAACGTGTTCTATGGCAGTATTTAAAAGATAATCATGGACTGGAATGTTCCCAGTCAACATTTCGAGCTTATATAGCTCGTAAACCAGAGTTTCAAGCATACTTTAGTGAGGGGAAACGTACAGAAACTGTTCACTCCGTAATTCGTTATGAAACCCTTCCGGGTGAACAAGCTCAAATAGATTGGAAGGAGAATATCCGGTATATAACGAAAGATGGAGAAATTCTTTATGTAAATGTGGCTGTTTTTCTTTTGTCCCATTCCCGTTTTAGAACCTTTCATTTAACAATATCAAAGTCACAAAGCGTATTGATGTCCTTTCTGACAGAAAGCTTTGAAGCCATTGGGGGAGTGCCTAAAAACCTTGTGACGGATAATATGAAAACAGTAATGGATGAACCACGAACCGAGTATTCAAAGGGAGTAGTGAATGAACGCTTTGGTCAATTTGAAAAGGATTTTGGGTTTAAAGTAAGGCCTTGTATTGCAGGACGACCAAGGACGAAGGGGAAAGTTGAAAGTCCTATGAAATTGATAGACGAGATTCATGCCTATCAGGGAAAATTTGATTATGAGGAGCTTCATGCGTTTGTGCAGAGCCTTTGTGAACGGATTAACCACAGTTACCATCAGGGTACAGGGAAAATACCTATTTTGGCCATTGAACAAGAAAAAAATCTCTTATTGCCCCTACCAAGAAAGCAAATAAGAGATTCTTATAAGATCCACCATAAACTTGTACAGGTCAATTCCGCTTGCATGATTACTTATAAATCAAACCAGTATTCAGTTCCAGCTGAATACAAAGGGAAAACCGTTGGTTTACAAGTATATGATAATCAAATCCATATTTATTATAACACGGAGTTAATCGCGAAACACGAGGTCAGTGAAATCAAACTCAACTATAAAAAAGAACACTACGTTGAGGCACTCTCAAGAGGGCTTCCGCACTTTCCGGATATTGATGAGCTGGCTAAAAATAACTTACGAGCGATTGATGAGGTGTATAAAAATGAATAGTAGTTATCAACAATTAATGCAAAACCTTGAGTATTTAAAATTAAAACAGATGATTGGTCATCTTGGTGAAACGATTGATTTTGGTATGAGTAATCAATTATCTTTTGTAGACACACTCTTAAAACTAACAAATTATGAAATCGATATGCGTGAAAAAACCATGGTTAATTCAATGGTCAAGGTGGGGGCCTTCCCCCACCGTAAAGAGATAAAGGATTTTGATTTTAATTTCCAACCATCAGTAAACAAGCAGCAAATACTTGATTTTACAACATTACGATTTCTCGAAGAGAAAGAGAATATCGTATTCTTGGGACCTAGTGGAGTCGGAAAGACACATTTAGCAACAGCCATAGGGATAGCAGCAGCCAAGAAACGAACCAGTACCTATTTTATAAAATGTAATGAATTAATCCTGCAATTAAAAAGAGCAAAATTAGAAAATCGCTTAGAAAGTCGATTAAAGCATTATGGAAAGTATAAGTTATTAATTATTGATGAAATTGGATATCTACCAATTGATCGTGAGGATGCCAAATTGTTCTTCCAGCTAATTGATTTAAGATATGAGAAAAAAAGCACCATATTAACCACAAATGTAAGCTTTAAGCAGTGGGATGAGGTCTTCCAGGATACAAAAATAGCAAATGCCATATTGGATCGTGTATTACACCACGCAACAGTTGTGAACATAATTGGTGATTCGTATCGTATTAAAAATCATTTGGAAAAGGAAAACGAGTAATTTTTGTACATTCTTAAACAATCAAAAATGTACATACTTAGCTTGACATTTACACTTCACGGGCGTTATGAACACCTTTTATCGACCGGAACCACTCTTTTCCTTGCTTCACGGGCGTTATGAACCCCTCTTATCGACCGGAACCACTCTTTTCCTTGCTTCACGGGCGTTATGAATCCCTCTTATCGACCGGAACCACTCTTTTCTTTGCTTCACGGGCGTTATGAACACCCCTTATCGACCAGACTCACTCTTTTCCTTGCTTCACGGGCGTTATGAACACCTCTTATCGACCGGACTCACTCTTTTCCTTGCTTCACGGGCTTTATGAACCCCTCTTATCGACCGTATCTACTCTTTTCCTTGCTTCACGGGCGTTATGAACACCTCTTATCGACCGGAACCATTCTTTTCCTTGCTTCACGGGCGTTATGCCCCCCCTCTTATCGACCGGAACCACTCTTTTCCTTGCTTCACGGGCGTTATGAACCCCTCTTATCGACCGGAACCACTCTTTTCCTTGCTTCACGGGCGTTATGAACTACTCTTATCGACCGGAACCACTCTTTTCCTTGCTTCACGGGCGTTATGAACCCCTTTTATCGACCGGAACCACTCTTTTCCTTGCTTCACGGGCGTTATGAAACTCGTAAACAAAAAAACCTCTCCCATAACGGTGAGAGGTCTCGCCCAAGCCATGCCACATGTACCTACCACAAGCCACACGGCCACCAAATTATTGCTTGCCAGTAAACTGCTCTTCCTCAGTTGACCCCTTCAACGCAGTAGTCGAAGATGTTCCGCCTGAAATTACCATTGATACCTGGTCAAAGTAACCTGTACCAACCTCACGCTGATGACGAGTAGCAGTATAGCCATATTGCTCGCTGTCGAACTCAGCTTGCTGCAATTCGGAGTACGCTGCCATACCGCGCTCCTTGTAACCGCGAGCAAGCTCGAACATGCTGTGGTTTAATGCGTGGAAACCAGCAAGCGTAACAAATTGGAACTTGTAGCCCATTTTTCCAAGCTCTACTTGGAACTTTGCAATCGTCTCTTGATCCAATTTCTTTTTCCAGTTAAACGATGGTGAACAGTTGTAAGCGAGTAGTTTACCAGGGAATTGCTCATGAATCGCTTCCGCAAACTGTCTTGCTTCTTCAATGTTCGGCTCAGACGTTTCGCACCAGATTAAGTCTGCATATGGAGCATAAGCTAAGCCGCGGGCAATTGCTTGATCGATTCCAGCTTTCACTCGGAAAAAGCCTTCTGGCGTCCGCTCACCCGTAATAAACGGAGCATCGTTCATATCAATATCGCTTGTAATTAAATCCGCTGCATTCGCATCCGTACGGGCAACTAATACAGTTGGAACGCCCATAACATCGGCAGCCAAACGAGCCGCAATCAAGTTGCGAACCGCTGTTTGAGTTGGCAGCAAGACTTTACCGCCTAAGTGACCGCATTTTTTCTCGGAGGAAAGCTGATCTTCAAAGTGCACCCCGGACGCACCAGCCTCAATCATTCCTTTCATCAACTCGAAACAGTTTAACTGGCCGCCAAAGCCTGCTTCAGCATCAGCCACAATTGGAGCAAACCAATCAATGGAGTTGTCTCCTTCAGAATGAGTGATTTGATCGGCACGCTGTAACGCCTGGTTGATTCGCTTAACCACACTCGGAACACTGTTTGCCGGGTATAAGCTTTGGTCCGGATACATGTGACCGGAAAGGTTCGCATCGGCTGCTACCTGCCAACCGCTTAAGTAAATAGCTTTTAAGCCAGCTTTAACCTGTTGAACTGCCTGATTTCCAGTAAGGGCACCTAGTGCATTTACATAGTCCTCTTCATGCAGTAGGTTCCATAGCTTCTCGGACCCTCTGCGAGCTAAAGTATGTTCGATATCAACAGAACCCCGTAGTTTGATAACATCCTCAGCAGTATATGGTCTTGTAATTCCTTTCCAACGGCTATCCATTTCCCAGCTTTCTTGTAATTGAGCAACTCTTTGATCTGTCATTTTCATTTCCTCCTAGTAATCTATTAGATTATTTTTTTGATAAAAATCAACACAATACTCTATAAGAGTTCATATCCAGGGAGAGTTAAAAATTCTGCAAAATCATCATTGTAAATTAACCCATCAAACAATGTTACGGCTTCATCAAATCGTCCGTTATCGAAAGCTGCAGTGCCGATTTCCTGTTTAATTTTTTCCAGTTCCTCGACCTTAAACGCCTCATACAATTCAAACGTTACTTTTCTGCCATCCTTCAATAGACCTTTCGGGTGACGAATCCATTGCCAAAGCTGCGCCCGTGAAATTTCTGCCGTTGCCGCATCTTCCATCAGGTTATAAATTGGTGCAGCCCCTCTGCCTGACAGCCACGAAGCCACATATTGAATCCCTACATTAATGTTGGTGCGAACCCCTTCTTCTGTAATCGTTCCGCCCGGTACTTCCAATAAATCCTGGGCATTGATTGTAATTTTTTGTTGCTTCGGTGTATGAATTTGGTTCGGTGTCGGCATTTCGCGGTTAAATACTTCCATTGCCACCGGAACAAGTCCGGGGTGAGCCACCCATGTACCATCATGTCCGTCACGTGCTTCGCGCTCTTTATCTGCTCTTACCTTAGCAAAAGCCTCTTCGTTGGCCTGCGGGTTATTTTTAACTGGAATTTGTGCTGCCATTCCACCCATTGCCGGTGCTTTTCGACGATGACAGGTTTGAATGGTAAGTAAGGAATATGACCGCATAAATGGAACAGTCATCGTTACTTGAGAGCGATCAGGAAGGATGACATCCTTTTGGTTGCGCAGCTTTTTAATAAAGCTGAAGATATAATCCCATCTTCCGCAGTTAAGGCCGGCGGAGTGTTCCTTTAACTCATAAAGAATTTCATCCATCTCAAACGCAGCCATAATGGTTTCAATTAAGACTGTTGCTTTAATGGTTCCTTGGTCTATCCCCAATTTTTCCTGAGCGAATACAAATACGTCATTCCAAAGCCTTGCTTCAAGGTGGCTTTCAAGCTTCGGCAGGTAAAAATACGGTCCCGAACCTCTTGCCAGTAATTCCTTTACGTTGTGGAAAAAGTACAAACCAAAGTCTAGGAAGCTTCCTGAGATAGGCTTGCCATCTAATAGCACGTGTTTTTCCTCTAGATGAAGTCCTCGTGGTCGTACAATCAGGACTGCCGTTTCTTTATTCAGTTCATATTTCTTCCCATTTGGGTTTTCAAATGAAATCGTCCGTTTTACTGCATCTCTAAGGTTGATTTGTCCTTCGACGGCATTTTCCCAAGTCGGTGAAGTGGCATCTTCGAAATCTGCCATAAATAGTTTTGCGCCAGAGTTCAAAGCATTGATGACCATTTTTCGATCCGTTGGTCCTGTAATTTCTACCCTGCGATCTTGAAGGTCTTTAGGGAGTGAAGCAATTGTCCAATCTCCGTTACGGATATACTTTGTCTCAGGGAGGAAGCCTGGCAATTTTCCATTGTCAATTTCCGCTTGGCGTTTTGTCCTGTACTGTAACAGTTCCACTCTTCTTCCAGCGAACTGTCTCTCTAACTCTTCAATAAAATTCAATGCCTCAGGAGTTAAAATTTCATCATATTGGGCTTTTAGAGCCCCGACCACTTCAATACCAGTCGTTTGCGTCGACATGAACTTGATCACCTCTTTGTTATAATACAGTATCTATCCTCGTTTTGTATTATATAACACAGAATCTAAAAAGGGAACCACTTTTCTGAAAATTTTATAAAAATAGGTAATTTATCCCTTCCACAGCATTTTTAGCCACAAAAAAAGCCTGAATATTCATCCAGACTTGTTGTTTCATAACGAGAGTAAACGCTGAAAATCTTCTTCCCTGCTTTCGCTTTTTAAAAATTGTTCACTTACAATCGCGGTTAACAGTTTCTTTTTCAATGAGGCATCCTTAACCTCTTTTAAGATCCATTGCCTTTTGGCAAAAAGAAATTCAAGATAGTCGCTATATTGCTCATCAAATTGCTGTTCTAGCTGTTCGCGGATGGTCCTTGAAAGAATAGGGCTCGCCCCACCTGTCGAAACAGCAATGGTCAATCGGCCTCGCTGTATCTTTGCGGGAACATGAAAATCTGAGCCTTCAGGATCATCTGCAATCATAAGGAGCTGCTGGTTATTCGCTTCTTGTTTAATGAGCTGATTTACAGCTTCGTCGTTTGTAGCGGCAAAGATTATATACGCATTCTGAATATCATCCTTCGAAAAAACCTTCTTCTTCCAGAGTATGTCTCCTTCTGTTTCAATCCTTATCAGGTCATCAGTCAACTCCGGACTTACCACAATTATTTCCGCACCAGTGCCGAGAAGCCCCTTCACTTTCCGTTCCGCCACTCTTCCACCGCCAACAACCACTACTTCTTTCCCTTTTAGGTGTAGCATGATTGGGTAGTTAGCACTCATCTCCCATGCCTCCCACTCGCAAATAGGCAACAAGGGATTCTTTTGTTGCTTCAGCCGGCATTCCAGTTGACGGAAGTCCTGCTTTTATCACTGCCGCCCGTGTTTGTGCACCCATGCTGACAATTTGCATTTCTTTTAAAAATGATACAGCATTTAGGTCGCACTTTTTTAAAGCTTCGACAAACGGTTCTACCGATGCACTGCTTGGGAAGATCACTGTATTTACATCTGCTTCACTCAACATTCGCTTAAAAATAGGGAGAAACTGAATATCCAGCTCCTTCTTGTTTGTTACCATTCGATCCGCTTTCACAAATGTTTTTTTCATGATACTTTGGTCGCCGACAATAAGCAGGTCCTCTGAATCCACTATATTTCCAACTACTTCAGCCACAAATCCACGTTCTTTTAAGGCTTTCACCGATTTACTGGAAGCTCCGAATAAGTCCGCTCGGATCTTGCGAATGTCGATTCCTTGTTCCACTACATTTTTGAAAAAATCCGCGACACTTTCAGGAGAAGCAAATACGATTGATTTATAATCAGTTACATTCGATAGGTCTAGCGGCAAAGAGGTCTTTTTCCATTTCGGAAATTCAATGACATCTGCTCCTTGGATCATTAATTCTTTAGCCATTTCACTTGGGCTGTCTCCGGTTCTAGCAAGTAGAATTTGCCGGCCATATAAGGGCTTTTTCTCGAACCAGCTTATTTTTTCACGAAGAGAAATGACTTCTCCAACTAGAATAATAGCAGGGTTACTGAACTTGGCGACCAAGACCTTTTCCGAGATATCCGCTAATGTGCCTTGCAATGTTTTTTGACGTCCAAATGTTCCCCACTGAATCAAGATCACTGGTGTCGTTGCAGGTTTTCCATGGTTCATGAGGTTCTCGCAAATAAACGGTAAGTTCCCCACCCCCATGTAAAAAGCAATCGTATCTAAACCGCGGGCAAGTCCTTCCCAATCAATCTTAGGCTGCCCGTTTTGGGATTTATCATGGGCCGTAACTACAGCAAACGATTCCGCATGTTCGCGGTGTGTCACAGGAATTCCAGCATAAAGGGGGGCTGCAATGCCTGATGAAATGCCAGGAACGATTTCAAAGGGGATTTGGTATTGGGCTAGTGCTGCCGCTTCTTCTCCGACTCTGCCAAACACACCAGGGTCGCCGCCTTTCAAGCGGACAACGAATTTTCCCTCTAGTGCCTTTTCCACCAAAAGATCATTGATGTTCTCTTGGCGTAAAATATGGCGGTCAGGTAATTTCCCGCAGTAAATAAGCTCACAATCTCCCGGTGCAAACTCTAACAATTTCGGATTAGCAAGTCGGTCATACAAAATGACTTCCGCTTGCTTGATTGCCTCTAACCCCTTGACCGTAATTAACCCGACATCTCCAGGCCCTGCTCCAACTAAAAACACTTTCCCCTTCTTCATGCTGCAGCCTTCCTTCCGCTTCACTTTGCTGGTGGGGACAGTCCCCTGCTGCTTTAAAGCAGCGGGGGACTGTCCCCACTCTTTTATACTATGATAAACACAATGTCCTCTTTTATTTCTACTTTGAAGGTCTTTACTTGGCCTTCGTCTGGTGCTTGCACCTTACCGTCTACTAATGAGATTTTCCAATCGTAGACTGGACAATACACGTATTCCCCGCTGACTAGTCCTTCGGATAAGACGCCGCCTTTCGGATGCGGACTCTGATTTTCGAGTGCATAAACACTGCCGTTTGATACTTTAAATAAGGCAATTTCTAGATCGTCAATTTCTATCGAATAGCCTGTTCTAGATTTTAAGTTTGCGTAATGTACGACTGGAATGCGAGTTAGTGTTTCAATCATTTGAATTCACTCCCAACTGAGATCATACGTTTTGCATAATATTTATCCTGGATTTCTTCATTGTGAATTGCTTCGTTCCAAGGCTCTATATACTTTTTCAAAGTCTGATCCATTCGCTCATTCAAGGCTTCCCTTGTTACTTCATCTGCCAATACTTCCTTCACATGGTCTAAGCCCATCCGTTCAACCCACTTGGACGTACGCTCCAAGTAATTGGCTGTTTCTCGGTAATATTGCAGGTAGGCGCCGGTCATCTCCATAACCTCTTCCTTTGTTTTCACTGTACATAACAAATCACCTGGACGAAGGTCCACCCCGCCGTTACCTGCCACATAAATCTCCCAACCGCCATCAATTCCTACAAAGCCAATGTCCTTGATTCCTGCTTCGGAGCAGTTTCTAGGGCAGGCTGACACGCCCATTTTTACTTTATGAGGAGTATCTAGGCGTTCAAATTTTTTCTCCAGCTCGATTCCCAGTGCCATGGAATCCTGTGTACCATAGCGGCAGAACGCCGCACCGACACAGGTCTTCACAGTTCGCAACGTTTTTCCGTACGCATATCCAGACGGCATATCAAGCTCTTCCCACAAGCCAGGAAGGTCCTCTTTTTTCACACCAAACAAACCAATTCGCTGCCCACCTGTTAATTTGACTAAAGGCACATTGTATTTTTCAGCCACTTCCGCGATTTTTTTCAAATCGGCCGCTGTCGTTACCCCGCCGTACATTCTTGGAACAACCGAATAGGTACCGTCCTTTTGAATGTTCGCATGCATTTTTTCATTTACAAGTCGGGAATCACGATCATCCTGATATTCATCCATATAAATCATGCCAAGGTAATAGTTAATGGCAGGGCGGCATTTTGTACACCCTTCCTCATTGTTCCAGTCAAGAACATTCATTACTTCTTTGACACTAGTTAAGCCTTTGACCTTGATTTCTTCCACTAATTCCTCACGGCTTATTGTTGTACAGCCGCAAATGCTGGTCTTTTGTGCTGCAGCGGCATCAAATTGGTCACCTAGTGTGTAAGCGAGAATATTGCTGACCATTGGTTTACAGCGTCCGCAAGAGCGGCCCGCATTGGTGCAATGGCTAACTTGATCAAGTGTTGTTAATCCTTGGGTTTTAATCGCTTCTACTATCGCACCTTTGGTGACACCGTTACAACCGCAGACCAACTCATCATTCGGCATGGATGCTACATCATCGCTGCCACCTTCACCTGTACACGCTGATTGCAATACCGAAATGCTTGTCATTCCGCTAATATCTTCTTTTTTCGTTAACATTCTAAACAGCTTCGTGCTGTCCTTCGTATCTCCATATAATACCACACCAACAATGACGTTGTTTCTTGTTAAAATCTTTTTATAGACACCGTCATATTCGTTATACACCATAATGGATTTTGTGGAACCATCTTCAAAAATTTCTCCCGCAGAGAAAAGATCCACACCCGCAACCTTTAGCTGTGTGCCTGTAACCGACCCTTGATACGGTTCCCCCACATTGCCGCAAATCCGGTTTGCTAATACTTTTCCTTGTTCATATAACGGAGCCACCAAGCCATAAACAATTTCTCTATGCTCAGCACATTCACCCACTGCGTATACATGAGGCACACTCGTTTCCATAAAATCATTCACGACAATTCCGCGATTCACGTAAATACCGCTGTCCTTCGCGAGCTGTGTATTCGACTTAATCCCAATGGCCATGACGACAAGATCGGCTTCCACTTCTGTGCCATCTTTAAAGCGCAAACCTTTGACATGCTCATCTCCAAGGATTTCTACTGTTTCTTTTTCCATGAAGAAGTTCATGCCCTGTGATTCTAGTTCCGTTTTTAGCAGGGAAGAGGCAATTGGGTCCAGCTGGCGCTCCATAAGATGCGGCATAAGATGGACCACATCTACCTTCATTCCTAAGTTAAGCAATCCTCTTGCAGCCTCCAGTCCAAGAAGCCCGCCACCGATTACCATGGCTTTCTTGAATTGCTCCGCTGACTTGATCATCATTTCACAATCTCTGATATCACGAAATCCGGTAACACCGATTTTTTCTGCACCTGGAATAGGAAGAATGAATGAGCTCGAACCAGTTGCAATGATTAGTTCATCATATTTTACTACTCTGCCTTGTTCAGAAAGCACACGCTTTCCTTCAACGTCAATTTTTGTGACTGCATCACCCGTAAATAACTGAATTTGATTTTCTTTATACCAATCTAGCGGATTGATTATAATATCTTCAAAGTTTGTATCTCCCTGAAGAATATTAGATAGCTTTATCCGATTGTAGTTCGGGTATGGCTCTTGTCCAAAAATGGTGATTTCAAATGGTTCAGCTGACAATTTGAGAATTTCTTCAATGGTTCTAACACCAGCCATTCCGTTCCCAATCATCACTAATTTTTTCATCTTGGGTCGCTCCCTACTGTATATAAAATATCTTTTTGTTAGTTAATAAGATTTTCTTTATAGTTAAATTGTAAATCCCCGGACTCTAAAAAATTGTGACGTTCGTCACTTTCAAAACAATATATGTGAATGATTTCACATTATTGTCATAAACCCCTTTCCACTACATAATAAATGTAAAATTGGAATAGTATTACACAAAGAGGTGCTTAATGTCCAAACACACCATCTATAAAAGCAAGGAAGGGAAAGAAAAGATTCATAGTCTTTATGAAAATTATTTACAGGAATTTGAGGTTGAGAGAGTGTATGTTGATACGACACTTGGCAAAACCCATGTGTTAGTGGCAGGACCTAGTGAGGGAAAGCCGGTGTTTATTTTCCAAGGTGGAAACTGTATTAATCCAATGACATTATCCTGGTTTAAGCCCCTTTTTAAAAAATATAGAATTTACGCGCCAGACACGATTGGTCACCCAGGTTTTAGCGATGAGAATCGAATCTCAGCAAGTGATGATAGTTTTGCCCGTTGGACGGCTGAATTAATGGACCGTTTCAGTGTAGAAAAATCAGCCTTTATAGGACCTTCATATGGTGCAGGAATCATCCTTAGACTAGCCGCGTTTATGCCGAAAAAAATAGCCGTTTCGATTTTAATAGCACCTGCTGGCATCAAACTCGGTTCAAAGGTAGAGATGATAAGAAAAATCCTTATTCCGTTACTCCTCTTTAAAATGAACGGATCGGCGAAGCAGATGAATAGAGTAGCAGATACGATGTCAGATTATAGCATGAAAGAAATGGATCGAGACATCATTGCCAGTATATTTAAGAATGTGAAACTGGAATCAGAGATGCCTAAGCTTACCGAAAAAAGCGAAATGGTTAACTATCACTCTCCCACCATGGTCATTGCTGGTAAGAAGGATGTTTTCTTCCCTGATGAAAGAATTCAAAAAACAGCAAAAGCAGTCATTCCGAACCTAATAAAATACCAAACCTACGATATGGGGCATATGCCCTCTGAAGAATACCTAGCAAAAATCAACAAAGAAATAGAGGAATTCTTACATTTATATTATTAAAATCTATCCAAAGGTTATAACTGAATGTTGATTTCACTGTGTTTGAAAAATAACCGGAAAAATTCCGCTTATTTCTGCTTCTTAAGCTTTCTCTTTATACATTAGCCGGAAGTTCTCCGTCTAATATTATAATTTTCATATCAATAAAAAATGACCATCCAATTCACATACAAATTGATGGTCATTTTAATATACATTTTGAATTTTTGAGACAAGTAACGGAACCCGTTTTGTCAGGCACCTATTTTATATCGCTTGCTTTTCTTTTTTCAGAGTGGATGATGTCTTGACCATTGCACTGACAATTGGTACAAGCGCCCCAATGACAACGACTGGAGCGAGCTCCCAAAGTTCTAATGGCGGAGTAATAAGTACTCCTGACTTATGAATGGCGAATAGGGAAAGGAAATAGGCAACACTGCCAACTAGACCCGCCCACCAATTGATTTTTTTTACCAGTAAAAAAACAAAAGGAATGAATAATAGCGTTATCGGAACATAGGATGTCGGATACTCAACGGCAGCAAAAATGGCTTTACCGAGAAAGCGTAATCCGATATAAAGGGCTGCCGCCATGAAAGGCAACGTAAAATCCTTGCAAATACGTATGGTTACAACTGTTAGCAGTCCGACCATTAACACAGAATAAATCGGATAGACCCATACCGGAATGCCCCCAAATATTTGCGAGGCAGGGTCAGAAATCAAGTTTAAGATCTCCTGTGAGGCAATGGATTTCCCTTGGATGTATTGATCATAGGAAATGGCTCCATTCTCTTGCTGCATATTTGGGAACATGAAGCATTCGAGGAGAAACATGGCAAACCAAGTATGCATTGATTTCCAAGTCGGGGCCACATCCCGAGTAAACATAAAATACCCACGCCAAACTCCAAAAATCATGATATCTGTTGCGATATAGTAAACAAAATGAGTTGGACTCCAAGTGGTTAAGTCAATGCCGTATGCAATATGATAAGTAAAATCTAATGGAATTCCAATGAGGAATAACACATAACCTATTGTAATTAGATTTCTTGAAAATCGGTCCATGTAATGTGACTGTCGCCACTCTTTAAATAGCAAAACTGCCCCTAAGGCGAAGCCAATGGTATTCACAATATGCGGAATGGAATATTCTTCAAATAAATATTTAAAGTGATACGATGCATCCCAAGCAGAACCAATAAATTTTAGTAAAAAAGCAAGCACCCATAAACGGTAATATTTCACCTACATCATCTCCTTTCACACCTTATCCAAGCAGATCCCAGAAATCCCCGAAGATAGCAATGAGGATATAGTTGATTAGTATTGCCACTCCAAATGCGATTCCAGCGGCCCGGACACTTTTCTGAGTAAACAATCTGTACATAAATACAATGCCAGACACAACTACAAAGATGTTGCAGATGATAAAAGTCCAAAGTGTGCTTTCACTGTGCTCTACGGATGTCACATGAAATAAATATAACGGTATCAAATGCCAATACCTCCATAGTGGAATTTTTACATGGTCTTCTCTATCTTACCATTATATTAGACCTTTTTGACTAACTAATTTACATATAATTCTTACAATGGTTCAAATAGGAAAATTTATACCAACTATTGGGCAAATAGTTGAAAGCAGACATTTGCTACAATCCCTCCAGCTATAGTAGGCAAACCTTTTTTGTATTTACGCCTTTCTAATCTTGATTTTATCTTATTAATTCCATCTTACCTTCTTTGCTCTGTTTCCATAATTGCGCTTGAGCTTGATTTTCAACTCAGTCTTAAGACTTAGAAAGGGTCTGTCCCTTAAGTTATGGCCTACGTGGATGACCTGAGATGTTAGTGCTAATGATCCTTCATACATAAAATTCTTGCAATGGATTAAATAGGTAATGTACAGTAAATGAAGAATGGTTTGAAAGGAGGAGTTCCTTTGAAATATTATATTAGTGCTTTTCTTCTATTATCCTTATTTCTTTCTGCCTGTAATCCACTAAAAGTCCCAAAGTCCACAATGAATCATACTATGAGTGCAACACCAACTAATGTGGTCCCAACAAACGCTGAATGGAATGTGGGTGTTGTACCCCCGCAGGCAAAGGAACAGATCCCCATCTCCCTATTAATCAGAGATTCTTCTAATCAACCGATCCAATCGTTTGAAACGGTTCATGAGAAAACAATGCATTTATTTATTGTTAGTAAGGATTTAGCTTATTTTTCTCATATCCATCCTACCTACAAAGAAAATGGTTTATTTGATTTCACGACCACCTTCCCTACAGGTGGGGAATATAAGCTTATTTCTGAGTTTACTCCAAAGGGTGGAGGAGATAGCAGTGTTGAAAGCCACTGGCTCACGATTGAGGGCGAAAAAGGCAAGTCCGTACCTCTTGTTCCAGATAAGAAATTGGACCAAAATGTAGCGGGGAAAAAAGTGGCGCTCTCCTTTGACCATTTAATGTCAGGAAAGACGGTACACCTCACATTTACTATCAAAGATGCGAAAACCGATAAACCGATAAAAAATTTGCAGCCTTATTTAGGTGCACTTGGCCACACGGTGGCAATGAGTGCGGATGCGGAAAAATACTTGCATATCCATCCCATGACAACGGAAGGGAATGGTCCAAACGTAACCTTTATGACCATTTTCCCAGAAAAAGGCATCTATAAAATTTGGGGCCAATTTAAACATAAAGGCAAGGTATTCACGGTTCCGTTTGTTATCAATGTGCCAGAATAAACAAAAACCCCTTCTCACAATGGAGAAGGGGTTTTGTATTAGAACATTTCAGAAGTTGTCTTTGCTTGCATGTGAAGTAATAGGTAGTCAGGGCCGCCTGCTTTTGAGTCAGTTCCTGACATGTTGAAGCCGCCGAATGGCTGGTAGCCTACAATCGCTCCAGTACATGAACGGTTGAAGTATAGGTTACCTACATGGAAGTCTTCACGAGCTTGCTCGATATGAGCACGGTTTTTCGTGATAACCGCTCCTGTTAAACCATACTCTGTGTTGTTAGCAATTTCGATTGCTTCAGTGAAATCCTTCGCCTTTGTGAAACCAACAACTGGACCAAAGATTTCTTCTTGCATGATGCGCGCATTTGGCTCAAGGTCAGCAATAATAGTCGGTTGAATGAAGTAACCTTTAGAGTTATCTCCTTCGCCACCAGCCATAAGCTTACCTTCGCTCTTACCGATTTCAATGTATTCCATGATTTTGTTAAATGCACTGTTATCAATAACAGGACCCATAAACGTACCTTGCTCGGTTGGGTTGCCAACTGTCAATTCTTTCGTTAACTCAACGACACGGTTTAACACAGTATCGTAAACATCTTCAACGATGACTGCACGAGAACATGCAGAACATTTTTGACCAGAGAATCCGAATGCACCAGCTACGATGGATTGTGCAGCTAGCTCAAGGTCTGCTTCACTATCAACAACGATGGTGTCTTTTCCGCCCATTTCGGCAATCAAGCGCTTCATCCAAACTTGACCTGGGTTTACTTTAGAAGAGCGATCGAAAATACGAAGACCCACATCACGAGAACCTGTGAAGCTGATGAAACGAGTATCTTTATGGTCAACTAAGTAGTCGCCAACTTCCGCTCCGCTTCCAGGAACAAAGTTTAATACGCCCGCAGGAAGACCCGCTTCTTCCATAACCTCAACGAATTTTGCTGCAACAATTGGAGTTGTTGAAGCCGGTTTTAAAAGAACCGTATTACCAGAAACGATCGCAGCTACAGTCGTACCAGCCATAATCGCTAATGGGAAGTTCCATGGAGAAATGATAATTCCCACACCTAGTGGAATATAGTTATAACGGTTAAATTCATTTGGACGGCTGTTTACTGGTACGCCATCTTTAATAGCTAGCATTTGGCGGCCATAGTATTCAAGGAAATCGATTGCTTCCGCAGTATCTGCATCTGCTTCTCTCCATGGCTTACCTGCTTCTTTTGTTAATAATGCAGAAAACTCATGCTTGCGGCGGCGGATAATTGTCGCTGCTTTAAATAAAACATCTGCACGTACTTCTGGCTTTACTTTTTTCCAAGTTTTAAAAGCTTCTACCGCAGCTTGCATAGCTTTTTCAGCAAGTTCTTGATTAGCTTTAGAAACGCGGCCGATCACTTCTTCTTTATTTGATGGATTATAGGAAACGATTTTATCTTCCGTTGTGACTTTTTCGCCGCCGATTACAAGAGGATAATCTTGGCCTAAATAACTTTCAACGGTCGTAAGCCCTTGTAGATAGGCATTGCGATTTTCTTCAGTTGTAAAATCTGTAAATGGCTCGTGCTTATAAGGTTGTACCATTTCTTAAACCCTCCTATGTATTAAAACGTTTACATCCACTGTTCATTCTAACACGTTTTATTTCAGCGCTCAACGATTTCAGGCTGTAAAAAAGAGGTGGTTAAATAAACCAACCTCTTACTGATAAATATATACAAATGGTTCTGTGTCATCAGCCTTTTTGACAATTAGGGCTTCTGGCCCGTCAACCGAAGTGACACTAACTGATACAGATAGGTATTTAGGAAAATGCTCCATGACCAAGCCAGTTACGTATTGGGCAAAACCGATTCCTTCCGTTTTTCCATAGAATTGAATGGGAATGGTAATATCCAAATCCTGCAGTTGGTCCCCATTATAATGGGCTCTTCCTATCACTCCATTAAAGTTAGGAAAATATTCTTCCACATCCTGCTTGAAGTTCAAGAAGGCAATCGAATCATCTCGATGATCCTCTTGCGCACCATTTGAAGGGAATAAATAATACTTTTCGTCCACCTTTTCCCAGTCATTTAGACTAGAACTTCCCTCGTCAACGGTTGTATAAGTGAAAAAGGTACCTGGAACTACAGATGACTTACTTTGTTGTTGGAATAATGCAATCGTAATAGGTACATCTTTAAGGCTCTTGGTGTTTCGAGCTCGCTTCACAACTTCTTCAGCCAATTTCTTTCCTTCCTTTTCCATTTCTGCAAAAGGAATCTTTTTCTCTAAAGTATCTCCACCCTCTGTTAACTTGTAATAGTAGATAGAGTTTAAGGCCAGACCAAATGTCACACCTGCAAGTGTCACATTCCCCTTGTCATCCTTTGTTAGGTAATCATGTTCTAAAACATGAGCCAAATAAATGGGAGACGATGGTTCAGCACCGGCAGCAGCGGTATTCACGGGATTTAATCCAACATTTTCAGCTGCCTTCATTTTGTTTTCCTTCAATTGTGCATCTGTATACTTTCGATTTAACCACGCTCTAACCGTCTTTGCTTTGATTTCCTGACCTTCACGGAAATAATACTTCTCCGTATCAAAGCTGTTCTGCGCAATTCTCATTAAGCCCATCTCAAACTCGTTCAGGTCATATCTCGTATTAATATTATTGACGACCAATCCGCGCGCTTCCCCAGGAACAAATGGTAGGATTGTCCGATAATATTTATTTGAAATATTATATTTTGGAATAATCGCCTTTCCTTTGTCTTTCTGCTTTGTTTGAACCACTTCATTTTGCTTCTGAAAGTTCGGTGCACATGCACTTAACAAAAAGACAAGGGAGAGAGCGACTATTGAGAGTTTTCTCATTGTCGAAACACCTCTTACTTATTTAATTCTTCTAAAAGCTTCTCCTCATCCCACACTTCAATACCTAGTTCCTGTGCCTTCGCTAGCTTTGAGCCCGCATCTTCGCCTGCAATAACAAGATGGGTTTTTTTGCTTACGCTGCCAGCCACATTTCCACCAAGTGCTTCAATCTTTTCCTTCGCTTCATTCCGTGACAGCTGTTCAAGCTTTCCTGTAAGGACGACTGTTTTTCCTGCAAACACACTATCCGAATCTTCAACAGATACTGGCTTTGCCCCTTTGTACTCCAGGTTGACTCCTACAGCAGCCAATTCCTCCATTAACTCTCTTGCTTCTTCTTGTTCAAAATAGGCGACAATCGAGTCTGCCATCTTATCACCAATTTCGTTAATGGCCAGTAGCTCCTCTTTTGAAGCAGCAGCTAACTTATTCATCGAGCCAAATTCTTGGGCTAGTGTTTTAGCTGCCTTTGCCCCAACATGTCGAATCCCCAGGCCAAATAAAAGCTTTTCAAGAGAATTTCCTTTAGAAGTTTCTATTGCCTTCAAAAGGTTGGAAACAGATTTTTCACCCATACGTTCTAGGGCTAACAGCTGTTCATGGGTAAGTTTATAAATATCAGCTACATCGCTGATCAATTTTTCCGCAAAAAGCTGACTAATGACTTTTTCCCCAAGACCATCGATATTCATCGCATTTCGAGAGACAAAGTGGATCAACCCTTCACGAATTTGTGCCGGACATTTCGGATTGATACAGCGTAAGGCTACTTCACCTTCGAGACGAACTAATTCACTTTCACATTCCGGACAATGTGTCGGCATGTGGAAGTCCACTTCATTTCCTGTTCGTTGATCAGCCAATACATTGACCACTTCAGGAATGATATCGCCGGCTTTTTTGACTACTACTTTATCGCCAATTTTAATATCCTTTTCGCGAATGAGATCTTCATTATGGAGCGAAGCACGCTGTACGGTTGTACCTGCTACCTTTACAGGCGCTAGGATCGCCGTTGGCGTCACGACACCTGTTCTTCCGATGCTTAGCTCAATATCAAGCAAGGTAGTGACTACTTCCTCAGCCGGGAACTTGTAGGCAATTGCCCAGCGAGGACTCTTGGCTGTGGTTCCAAGCACTGCCTGCTGCTCAAGTGAATCTACCTTAATAACAATCCCGTCGATTTCATAAGGTAGATTCGGCCGTTTCTCTACCCAGCTGTTCACATACTCAATCACTTCATCGATTGTGGTACATTTTCTACGTTCTTTATTGGTCTTAAAGCCGAGATGATCTAAATAATCAAGGCCTTCACTGTGAGACACCACACCGCTTTCGCCCACATTGCCAATTCCGTATAAAAACACATCCAGCTTTCTTGAGGCCGCAATTTTCGGATCAAGCTGTCTTAACGAACCTGCCGCAGCATTTCTCGGATTAGCAAAAAGCTCCTCGCCTCGCTCTTCCCTTTTCATGTTTAATGCCTCAAATGATCGCTTCGGCATATAGGCTTCCCCGCGCACTTCTAATGAAACATTCTCCCGTAAACGAAGCGGGATCGATTGAATCGTCTTTAGGTTGGCGGTAATGTCTTCACCAATGGTGCCATCACCACGGGTCGCCCCTTGAATGAATAAACCATCTTCATAGCGTAAAGAAACAGCCAACCCGTCAATTTTTAATTCACAAACGTAGGAAAAATCGTCGCCAACCGCTTGGCGGATACGGCGATCAAAATCCCTTAAGTCCTGATCATTAAAGGCATTGCCTAAGCTTAGCATCGGGGTACGATGCGCTACCTTTTCAAATACGTCAAGGACCACACCACCCACACGGACGGAAGGAGAATCCGGTGTCTTTAACTCTGGAAACTTTTCCTCTAACTCGATAAGTTCCTGCATGAGCTTGTCATATTCCGCATCCGGAACAGATGGTTGATCAAGCACATAGTATTCATAGCCATATTGATTTAATAGGCTTCTTAATTCCGAGATTTTCTGTTCAGCGATTTGGAGGTCCATATATCCAGCCCTTTCGTAAAGGAATTCCGCTTATATCCACATGGATTTTAGCACGATTGATTATGCTTTTTTAATTGGTGCAAATTTAGCCAGCAGGCGTTTGATCCCAGCCGGGCTTGGGAAAGCAATATCAAGTTCTGTTCCTTCTCCCTGCCCTTTTACACTCACGACCGTTCCAATTCCCCACTTACCATGCTCCGCCTTGTCGCCAACCTTCCAGCCTATTTCATCTCCGCCAGATGCTGCTGAAACAGGACGCATTACTGGTTTTCTTGGAGTTGCTGGTGTACTAAATGAACTTTTGGATTGGCCAAAGGAGGAACTTGAACCGCCAAATGTTCTTCCGCCCGAGCCAAATGGTGTATTCATTCGTCTTTCTAGCTCTACCCCTTCGATTAGGTCTTCAGGGATTTCTGCGATAAATCTTGAAGCCGGATTCATATTAGTTCTACCAAATAATGTTCTCATTTGGGCATTAGTTATGAACAAGCTTTTCTCAGCCCTTGTAATTCCTACATATGCAAGACGGCGTTCTTCTTCCATTTCCGTTTCATCCATAAGTGAGCGGCTATGCGGAAATACCCCTTCTTCCAGGCCAATGAGGAAGACCACTGGGAATTCCAATCCTTTTGCAGAGTGCAAGGTCATGAGTGTGATGGAATCAACCTTTTCTCCATCCTCATCTAGTGAGTCAATATCAGCAACGAGGGCTAAATCTGTTAAGAAGGCAACTAAGCTTTTATCCTCACTAGCATCCTCAAAGTTTTTCGTTACCGATAATAATTCCTCAAGGTTCTCAAGACGGCTCTGAGCTTCGATTGACTTTTCCGCTTTCAGCATTTCGCGGTATCCCGTCTTTTCAAGCACTTCTTCCACTAGTTCCGTTACAGATAGGAATTCCTGCATATTTGTGTAATTACCAATTAAATCTCGGAACTCCCTGGCTGCCTTTGTAATCTTCGGACTTAATCCGATTAATTCAATAGAGTCTAACGCTTGGTATAACGAAAGGTCATGCATCGCAGCAAAGTTAGCGATTTTATCAAGCGAGCTTGAACCGATTCCTCGTTTTGGGACATTGATGACACGCTGTAGGCTGATATCGTCGTCCGGGTTTGAAATCAGACGTAAATAAGCAAGCATGTCCTTAATTTCTTTTCTGTCGTAGAACTTGATGCCGCCAACAATGCTGTATTCAATATTTGATTTAAGCAGTACTTCCTCCATCACACGGGATTGTGCATTGGTACGATAGAGGATAGCTATATCTGAAAGGTTATAATTTTGATCACGAGTTAGTTCTTTAATTTTGCCTGCAACAAACTGTGCTTCTCCCTGTTCACTATCAGCACGATAATAGACAAGTTTGTTTCCTTCCGGGTTTTCAGTCCACAGATTTTTCGCTCTGCGATTCATGTTGTTTTCGATCACTTTATTAGCCGCGAGAAGAATTCTCTTCGTGGATCGATAGTTTTGCTCTAGTAAAATAACCGTCGCATTTGGGTAGTCTTTTTCAAAGGAAAGGATATTGGCAATATCGGCTCCACGCCACTTATAGATGGACTGATCCGAATCCCCAACAACACATAGATTTTTAAAACGATTCGCTAATAGTTTTACAAGCATGTATTGCGCTCTGTTCGTATCCTGGTACTCATCCACGTGAATATATTGGAATTTACGCTGATAATATTCAAGCACTTGCGGTACACGAGTAAACAATTGAATCGTCATCATAATTAGATCGTCGAAATCAAGGGCTTGATTTTTACGTAATCGCTTTTGGTATTCTTCGTATACATCACTAACCACTTGTTCAAAATACCCGCCAGCCGTCTTTTTAAACTCTTCTGGATCAATCAGTTCATTTTTTGCGGAGCTAATAGAACCTAGAATGGCACGTGGATCAAATTTTTTCGGGTCAATGTTTTTGTCTTTTAAAATACTTTTTACCACAGACTGCTGGTCAGTAGTGTCAAGAATCGTAAAATTGCGGTTAAAGCCCATTCGATCAATATCTCTACGTAAAATTCTTACACACATGGAGTGAAAGGTAGAAATCCAAATTTCCTCGGCTGCTCCACCCATCATTTTGCCGATACGTTCTTTCATTTCTCTTGCCGCTTTATTCGTGAAGGTTATTGCTAAAATATTATAAGGATTGACGCGCTTCTCTACTATTAAGTAAGCAATTCGATGCGTTAATACTCTTGTTTTACCACTTCCGGCACCTGCCATTAAAAGCAGTGGTCCGTCTGTCGCTTTCACGGCATTTTGCTGTTCCGGATTCAGGCCGTTTAATAGCTTTTCTGTTAAAAATTGCATTCTATCCACCACCATTACAAACATTTGTTCTTGTTTTTATCATATCGTTAATTTTGCTCGGAAGCAAATCCCTATTTGACACTTTTTACGGTTTCTAATGCTTGTTCAAAATCGTCATAAATCACATTGCCGACTACAATGACATCGGCATGCTTGGCCATTTCTTCTGCCTGCTGAACAGTTGCTATTCCCCCGCCATAAAATAAGGTGGTTTGGTCAAGCACTTTTTTCACTTCCGCAACTACAGCAGGATCACCATACTTTCCGCTATATTCTAAATAGAAGATTGGCAGCTTGAACATTTTTTCTGCCATCATTGCGTAGGCCTTAACATCCTCGGTTGTTAGATTAGCGTTGGCTGATGTCAGTTGAGCCGCTTTGCATTCTTCGTTTAAGATACAGTAGCCTTCCATCGCGAACTCTTCCCAATCGATAATTTCACCGAATTCCTTCACCGCGTGATGATGCAATCCAGTCACCCAGTTTGTATCATTACTATTTAATACGGATGGTACAAAGTATAGGTCAAAGCCAGGTGTGACTGTATCAATACTTGAAACTTCGAGGACACACGGAACCGTATAACGGCGGATTCTTGCCATTAAATCAAGAACATTCTCTAGTGTTACTCCATCTGTTCCTCCTACAATGACTGCATCCGTCCCCGACTCACAAATTTGCTCTAATTGCTCGTCACTTATTTCTTTATTTGGATCGAGTTTAAACACATGCCGCCACTCGCGAAAATCATACATCCCAAAGATCCTCCCATTCAGTAATCCATTACACCATTATAGCATTTGCCCTTTCGATAAAAAAACAAAACAGTGATTCTAATTATAGAAAACATATCCAGTTTGTTTTGCGGATTAAAATGCCTGTTGATTTCCGTTCCAGGAGCTTCGCTTTCCGTGGGTGTTTCGGCGAGCCTCCTCGGCGCTTGTGTCTGCGGGGTCTCCCCTGAACCATACTCCCACAGGAGTCTTCGCTCCTTCCACTCCAATCAACAGGGTGCCTGAAACAACTGCATTCTATATCCACCACGTTATATAAAAAGAAAAAACCGAAGATTAGTCTCTCCGGTTTGTTTATTCGTTAGTATTTTTGCTGTTTTCTTCTTTAATTCGTTCAAGCACCATTTCATATGTGTCGTTTCCGAAGTTTAAGCAGCGTTTTACACGTGAAATGGTTGCTGTGCTTGCGCCTGTTTCTGTTTCAATCTTGTGATAGGTATTGCCTTCACGCAGCATTCTTGCTACATCCAGGCGTTGCGCTAATGATTGAATTTCATTGATCGTGCACAAATCATCGAAAAAGCGATAGCATTCTTCCAAATCCTTTAATGAAAGGACTGCTTGGAACAATTGGTCAAGCTCTTTTCCACGTAATTTATTAATTTGCATATAGTTTATTACCCCTTTAAGATAAAATGTTTATTTAACATTAAAAGAAATACTTTTTTCAAGTCCTGGACTAGTTGGAACTACATTCACCCAAGTTTTCCCTTGAACCAAAGGAATCTCTTGCCCATTTTTCATGGGAACAATCAAGCCATCTCTATTCGCCCAGTCTACTTCGTTCACCTTACCCATTTGGATGAGGTACGCTCTCCCTCCTGACTGAAGGTCAATATCCCGTCTGCCATAGGAGTCAATGATTTTATGGACAGCTTCAATAATAAAAACGTTATCAATTAAAACTGGTTCTTTGGTGTCTAAATCAACGGTCTGTTCGCCACCTGAAAAAAAGCGCTTATATTTGCCAAGTGTAGGATCGAATTCAAGAATAGAATCCGAAATTCCACCCTTGGAATAAGTGATTTGCACAGATGTGGCATCATTCCCGATTACATGTTTCCGCTCATCCTCAGACATAAATGTAAAGCTCGGGGGACTTCCTTCCATTAAATACTTCTTCTGCTTTGCTCCCTTTAGTATATTATCATAAGTAATATAGGAGTTGTGAGGTGCTTTTCGGGTTTTGGATCGCTTAAACAGGGTACCATCATAAACCATTCCGTTTAAATTATCCACAACATTTCCTTCCAGCATCTTCTTTGCCTCTTCACTCCAGCCGTGAGCGACATAAAGGGCATTCAATCCTTTTGCCAGATTTACATAATAATCCCGTGCACTGCGGACAGGACCGATATTGTCCGGCCTTTCACTTTGAAAAACAGCAAGAAAGCGGGTAATATCTCCTTCTGCAAGCACCTCATACACCACATCAGCTTTATTTAACCCTGATTGTGGTCTGGCTTTCGGATGATTATTCACCATTACAGCAACGGCTCTTCCATCCGTTTCAGTAGTAGACCCAATACCTGTTAATGGGTAAAAATAAGGGTATTCTTGTTTCTCTTGCTCTTGCTTGTTATCTTCTACCTTTTCAACCACTTTTTCTTTCTTTACTGGTTCTTGTACGTTTTCTTTTTCCTTATTACTGCAGCCTGAGAACAGTAACAGGACAGCTGCCATGGCTACAGCCCATTTTTTCATGTATAGAACACCCCTATTTTGCTTTCGCACTTTAACTCTTTACTTATTTACAGTTTAACGCATTATCGAAGGAAAGAGTACTGTTTTGTTCATCACATCATACATTCCTTGCTGCGTAATGCGAATATACGGCAAATGGGTGGAAGAAAAGAACAACAGACTATAAATCGGGTCGGAGAAAGAATAGCCTCTTTCCTTTAAGACGGAGAATAATCCCTTTTCCTGCTGCATTAACTCTTCCATCGGAAGATCAGACATAATTCCACTTAAATAAAGCGGCAATTCGCAAACCACGTGATCTTCCTCTACCACCACTATGCCTCCACCTAATTCTTTCATTCTATTAAAAGCATGAAGCATATCTTGTTTATTTTTTCCTATTAAAATAATGTCGCCCGTATTAGAAAACGAACTTGCTAAAGCGGATAACTTGGTTGCAAAGCCTTTTAACAGTGTGTTAATTCTCCACTTTCCTTTACGGTCAATTAAAGTAAAGAAGCACTCATCATGATCTGGTGGAAGTTCATCCCCTGAGACATCAATGGAGATGGAGTATGGTTTTGTAATCACGGAGTTTTCCATTTTAATCCCGAATGGCATCGAGTACTGTAAATCATCCATGGTGAGTTCCCAATCTAACTCCATCGGCTTCAAGCCGTAATCTTTCCAATCGACTCCAGGATAGGCTTCCCCTACACTCACACCATCCCGTTTTACCCATTTACCTTTTGCTAGTACCGAAACAGGAGTTGGGTTTTCAATACTTGATAGGAAGTTAATATTAGCTACGCGACCAGTGGCAATATTCCCATACAAATGGTCGATATTATAGTATCTTGCTATATTAACAGTTGCCATATTATAGGCATCAATAATAGGTACACCTTTTTCAATGGCCATTCGAATCATATGGTCAGTGATACCTTGTTCATAAAAAGCAGATGATGAACCATCTGTATTGAATAGTAATCTATCATACGCTTCAATACCTAAACGCTTCATATCATCCAATAGTTGCGGAAGATCCGGGCGAATGGAGGAATATCTTAATGACACCATATAGCCTTGCATTAAGCGATTGTAAACCTCTTCTCCCGTCATGGCTTCATGGTCACAATCCGCACCGAGCAGCATCATTTTAGCCAACGTTTTCTCTGAAGCACCTGGAAAATGCCCTTCGATTTTCTTGCGCATTCTTTTCGTTTCCTGCATCCAATGAAGCATCATATCGTCTCCATCGAGCAGTTTTGGCCATCCGGTCAGTTCTCCGCCTTGGAGTACGGCATCATGCTCCAGCCATGATTTAATATTACTATGCGAGAATTTTTCCTCTTCATTCAGGATTTCTGTTTGTGAATCAAAGCGGCACCACCAGAACATGGTGGAGGGAATGGAGCGGAGGTCACGCAATAATGAAAACGCTTCCTTTTTCTTCAAATTTAAAATAAGTGCCATGTTATCGTTAATTAACGTTGTCGTTCCAAACTGTGATGCATAGGCCGCAAATGTTAGGGGATTATATAATTGAAACGGATGCGCATGTGGTTCGATGTAACCCGGAACTAAAATCTCATTAGTGCAATCAATGGTTTCACATTTTTCATCGATATGTCCAGGCAGATTCTCACCGACATACACAATTCGATCGTCGTAAATCCAAATATTCCCTCTCATCCATTGACGGAACGTCTGGTTCAAATATAAGGCGTTTTTCAATAGGATTGTTGGAGAAGTTTTCCCATCTAAAACGGATACATGCATGCGTAAGTTTTTGTTTTTCCATCGGTAGCGTTGTTCTAGCATACCATATCCCTCCCTTTTCAAACAAACTATATCTATGTCAAAAACTTGATTTAATCATAAAGAAAGCCCTTACAAAAATTTCTTTAGATACTATATTATCATATTTTATCGTTTAACGCAGTAAAGAATTGAAAAATATTGTAAAAATCTTGTGAAGGAGTGAACACGTTGAATATCCGGCCAAATATCGGGATTTTAAACGCGTTAATTCGGATTACTTTTGGGTTGACTATTCTTGCTTGGAGTACCTCGAAGCTAGTGAAGCGTCCTTGGAGAGATTCTTATTTGTTGGCTGCCTTTTTAGGTGCAATGAAAGTAGCAGAAGGCATTGTTCGATATTGTCCATTAACCGCATTATATGAACAATATCAGTGTAAAATGCACGTTGAGGACCCTGCGAACGAGTCACGGAATAGCATGGAGGGCTTAGAGGGTTTTGATGGAGAAGAGGTACTGCCTTATAATCCGTCTTAGAACTGTTCAGAGAAGGAATTGGGTTCATTGAATTTCTTTACGAGACCTTTCTCCGCGTTCGAAAGGTAATTCGGGCTCATAGAGCTTCTCTATGCGACCTTTCTCGGCTTTTGAAAGGGAATTCGGGCTCATAGAGCCTCTCTATGCGACATTTCTCAGCATTCCGAGAGGGAAACGGGTTCATAGAACCTCTCTACGCGACCTTTCTCGGCGTTCGAATGGGATTTCGGGCTCATAGAACCTCTCTACGCGACCTTTCTCGGCATTCCGAGACGGAGACGGGTTCATAGAGCTTCTCTACCCGACCTTCCACGACATTCCGAAAGGGAAATCGGGCTCATATAAACAATTTTATAACAGAGAACTTTTTTAGAAATGAGGCATACAAAAAATCAGAGGCTCACTCACAGTCAAGGGTCGGTGCATCCGCCCCTGACCTGAGCCAGCCTCCCTGATAGGAGTCGATGATGATGTTTTGGGAATACGTTAGTCATATGTCATTTGTGTTAATTGTGATTATCGGCAGTATCGTAGCCCTGCTCTTTGCATACATGCGCCGATCAAGTAAAAGACGCGCCCGTTAGCCAATAACGGGCTGAATCGCTTTTGCCCCGATATCTTTCCGATAAAATACACCGTCACACTGAAGTTTTTCCAACTCTTGATAGACCTTCTCTTGCGCTGCCGAGAGAGTTACTGCCTTAGCACCGACAAGCAGAACCCTGCCGCCGTTAGAAACAAATTCACCAGATTCATTTTGCAAAGAACCCGCATGAAAAGTAACCACTTCATCCGTAAAATCTTGCAATCCTGTCAGTACAGCACCCGTTTCATACTGGTCAGGATATCCCTTCGCTGCCACAACAACACCAATCATTGCTTGATCCGACCATTCGAGCTGAGGACGGCCACCTTCTAACAATTCTACCATCACTTGCACCAAATCCGATTGTAATCTAGGTAAAATAACTTGGGTTTCCGGATCTCCAAAACGGGCATTAAATTCAATAACCTTTGGACCCTGTACAGTTGCGATTAACCCCGCATACAGAACTCCACAAAAACTTTTGTCTTCCTGCACCATCGCTTTTGCAGCCGGAATTAAGACAGTCTCGATTGCCGTTTCTATCATGTCCCTGCTAATTTGGGGTACAGGTGAATAAGCCCCCATTCCGCCGGTATTAGGTCCCTGATCTCCATCAAACGCACGTTTATGGTCCTGAGCGATTTCCAGTGGAACGACCGTTTCACCATTCACCAAGGCCATTAGTGAAAATTCTTCACCGCTAAGGAATTCCTCAATGACCACTCGAGAAGACGCCGCCCCAAATCTTGCACCAACAAGCATTTCCTCTATACTTGCCAACGCCTCTTCCATTGTAAAGGCCACTGTTACCCCTTTTCCTGCTGCTAATCCATCAGCTTTAATAACTATTGGGGCACCTTTTTCCTCAATATAATCACGAGCTGCTTCATAAGAGGTAAACACTGCATAATCGGCCGTTGGGATCTGATATTTCCTCATTAGTTCCTTAGCAAAGGATTTACTCCCTTCAATCTCCGCCGCTACTTGACGAGGACCGAAGACAAGTAAGCCAGCTGCTTCAAATTTATCTGCAAGACCTGCTAAGAGAGGCACTTCCGGTCCAATAATCGTTAATCCAACTTCCTGTTCCACAGCAAACTGTAAGAGTTGTTCATGCTGTGACTCATCAATAGAAACCAGCTCGGCTACGTCCACCATTCCGTCATTTCCAGGTGCAACAAAGACTTGTTCAACCAACGTGCTTTCACTAACTTTTCGGCATAAAGCATGCTCTCTGCCACCGCGGCCAATGATTAGGACCTTCATCCAACACACCCCCAACAATTAGTGTTTAAAATGTCTTACTCCTGTGAACACCATGGTAATTCCGTATTCATCCGCTTTCTTAATGGAATCCTCGTCACGGATTGAACCACCTGGCTGAATAATCGCTGTAATGCCTGCTTTAGCCGCTGCTTCAACAGTATCATCCATAGGGAAAAAGGCGTCTGAAGCAAGGGCTGCACCTTGTGCTTTTTCTCCTGCCTGTTTCAACGCTATCTCTGCTGCTCCCACACGGTTCATTTGACCGGCACCAATTCCAATCGTCATTTCCTCATTCGCTACAACAATCGCATTGGATTTTACGTGCTTCACGACCTTCCAGCCTAGCTTTAATGCTTCCCATTCTGCATCTGTCGGCTGTCTCTTTGTAGCTACCTTAACATCCGCATCTTCCAGGGTATAGCGGTCCTGGTCTTGAACGAGCAAGCCCCCTTCGATCGATGTCAATTTCAGCTCTTTCTTTTTCACTCCATCAAACGAAATCGTTAACAAACGGAGATTCTTTTTGCTTGTTAAAATCGATAATGCTTCCTCCGTGAACGCTGGTGCAATGATAATCTCTAAAAAGATTTCATGAAGCTTACTTGCTGTTTCTGCATCTACTTCACGGTTGAACGCGATAATGCCACCAAATATCGAAACAGGGTCTGCGGCAAAGGCTTTGTTAAACGCGTCGAAGCTTGTTGTTCCTGTGCCCACTCCACATGGATTCATATGCTTTACTGCAACGGCTGCTGGCTCAGAAAATTCTTTCACAATTTGCAGTGCTGCATCGGCATCGTTGATGTTGTTGTAAGATAGTTCTTTGCCATGTAGCTGCTCAGCATAGGCAATGGAAAACACTGAGCCCAGTGGCTTTTTATAAAAAGAAGCCTGTTGATGTGGATTTTCTCCATATCGTAATGTCTGCTTTAATTCATATGTAACGGTCATTTTTTCAGGTGTTTCTTCTTGTGCTAAATCGGTCATATAGCCTGCAATTAGTGCGTCGTAGGCTGCTGTGTGACGGAACACCTTGGCTGCCAGCTTTCTTCTAGTTTCAAGACTTGTTTCTTCATTAGCCTTCAATTCCGCGAGCACTGTCTGGTAGTCAGCCGGATCCACTACAACTGTGACATATTGGTGGTTTTTAGCAGAGGCACGAAGCATGGTTGGACCGCCGATATCAATATTTTCAATCGCGTCTTCCACCGTTACCTCCGGTTTCTCAATCGTTTGCTGAAATGGATACAAATTGACACAAACCAACTGAATTGGCTCGATTCCGTGTTCCTCGAGCTGCTGCTGATGGTCCGTGTTATCTTGTTTTGCAAGCAATCCACCATGGATAAACGGATTTAACGTCTTCACGCGTCCTTCTAAAATTTCTGGGAATCCAGTAACATCACTTACACCTAAAACAGGAATCCCCTGTTCTTGAAGCATCTTCTTGGTCCCGCCGGTTGAAATGATTTCAAAGCCAAGTGAAGCTAGTTCCTTGGCAAATTCTCCTACACCGGTTTTATCAGAAACACTAATAAGTGCGCGTTTTTTCTTCATGAATGACCTCTCCTCTGGTTAATAGCATTTGTAGAATCGATGGGTAGAGTTTATGTTCAATCGCTTGAATCTTCTCTTGCAGGCTTTCACGTGTCTCCTGATCCTCTAAACGAATTCGTTCCTGTACAATAATGGGTCCTGTATCCATGCCTTCATCCACATAATGAATGGTTACCCCGCTCCATTTCGCTTTAGCCGCCAAGGCCTGACCAATGGCATCTTTGCCAGGAAAATCCGGAAGCAAAGAAGGATGAATATTGACGATTTGACCCTCGAACTCTTTTAGCAAGGTAGGACCTATCAAACGCATATATCCAGCCAGGACGATAAAATCGATATTCCTTTCCTTTAGAAGGAAGGAAATTTCTCGCTCATAATCTGCCTTACTCGGATAATCTTTTGCCCGAAACACAAAAGTTGGGATGCGTGCCATCCTCGCTCTTTCAATCACATACGCTCCTGGTTGATCGCAAATTAACAATGATAGTTCGGCCGTCAAATCCCCAGATTGAACTTTATTTACGATCGCTTGAAAATTACTCCCGCTTCCTGATGCAAACACAGCAAATCGTTTCATTCCCACTCACCAAATCCTTTAATGTGAATGCCTTCTTGGTCAGTGACTGCGCCAATTTCATAAGCCGTTTCCCCAGCCTCTCGGAAATGCTGGACTAGTTCTACTGCATGTTCCCTGTCAATAGCGACAACCATTCCGATACCCATGTTAAAGACATTATACATCTCTTTGTATCCAATTTGTCCAACCTCAGATATCAGCTTAAACACGGCAGGAATATGCCAGCTTTTTTCAATCAGGTCTGCTCCTAGACCGGAAGGAAGCATCCGAGGGATGTTTTCAATGAAACCTCCGCCCGTGATATGTGCCATACCTTTCAGCTTGAATTTTTTCAGTGCGGATAAAATAGGCTTCACGTAGATTTTGGTTGGTTTGAGTAACTCTTCCCCTAAGGTACACTCTAGTTCATTTACATATTCAATCAATGACCAGTTATTGAATACTTTTCTGACAAGGGAGTATCCGTTGCTATGGATGCCGCTTGAGGCTAATCCGATTAATACATCCCCTGGCTTTATGTCTTTACCCGTAATTAGGGCTTGCTTTTCACATGCTCCAACCGTGAAGCCGGCAAGATCATACTCGTCTTCACGATAAAGTCCCGGCATTTCTGCTGTTTCACCGCCAATCAACGCACAGCCTGCCTGCTCACAGCCATCTGCAATGCCTTTTACGATGGCCTCAATTTTTTCCGGAAGGGCCTTTCCACACGCAATATAATCTAAAAAATAAAGAGGTTCTGCTCCTTGAACAACGATATCATTGACACACATGGCAACCGCATCAATCCCAATGGTATCGTGCTGGTCCATCATAAAAGCAATCTTTAATTTTGTCCCAACCCCGTCGGTGCCTGACACCAGAACTGGCTCTTTCAAATGGAGCGCGGACAGGTCAAACATGCCTCCAAATCCGCCCAGGCCGCCGATGACACCAGCTCTTGCTGTTTTTTGGACATGCTTTTTCATACGTTCCACAGCTTCATACCCTGCTTCGATATTTACGCCTGCTTGTTTATATGCGTTTGTCATGCCAGTTCCCCTTCCTATTTTTGATAATAATATTGGAGTGTATCTGGATATATTTCTGTTGGATAATTCCCTGTAAAACAGCCGAGGCAATAGCCGTTCGTGCCCTCTTGACCGAGTGCCTGCATCATGCCTTCTACAGATAAAAATGTTAAAGAGTCCGCTCCAATCAGCTCGCGAATTTCCTCAACTGATTTATCAGATGCTATTAATTCTTCCTTCGTTGAGGTATCAATGCCATAAAAACAAGGGTTCTTAATCGGCGGGGAGCTAATCACCACATGAACTTCTGTTGCCCCTGCCTCTTTAAGAAGCGAAACAATTCTTCTGCTCGTCGTTCCACGGACAATCGAGTCATCAACCATGACAACACGCTTTCCTTCCACTACCCCGCGAACCGCAGACAGCTTCATTTTGACCCCTTGTTCCCTTAAGGATTGCGAAGGCTGAATAAATGTCCTGCCAACATAGCGATTCTTAATTAATCCCATTTCATAAGGAATTCCCGCTTCTTCTGCATAACCAATTGCGGCTGAAATACTAGAATCTGGAACCCCTGTTACAACATCTGCATCAATAGGGGCTTCAAGCGCTAATTTCTTTCCAAGGTTTTTTCGCGCTGTATGAACATTAATGCCATGAATATTGCTATCTGGTCTTGAAAAATATACATATTCCATCATACAAATGGCTTTCGTCGTACTGACAGCAAATCTCTCAGAGGTTAATCCGTTTTCATTGATAATCAACAGTTCACCTGGCATTATTTCGCGGATATATTCCGCTCCGACCACATCAAACGCACATGTTTCAGATGCTACTACATAGGCATCACCCAACATTCCAAGTGAAAGAGGTCTCAAACCATGCGGATCAAGGGCCACCATCAATTCTGTTTCCGTCATGATTAAATAGGCGTATGCTCCTTTTAACATGGAAAGGGCATTTTTCACACGATCATTAAGATTTGGGTAGCCGCTTCTTCGAATGAGATGGGCTAATACTTCCGTGTCAGAGCTTGTTTGAAAAATACTTCCCTGTGTCTCAAGCTGGTGCTTCAAGGAGTTGGCATTAACCAGGTTTCCATTATGGGCAAGAGCGAGACTGCCGCTTTGCGAGTGGAACAAGAGAGGCTGGACATTTTCATAGCCGCCTCCTCCTGCTGTCGCATAACGAACATGGCCGATGGCAGCCGAACCGGTTAATTCTGTCATCGCTTCAGTTGTAAAAATCTCCGCCACTAACCCTTCGCCTTTAACCCCTTTGAGTCTTGTTCCATCAGAAACAACAATACCGGTCCCTTCTTGGCCACGGTGCTGTAAGCTGTGAAGTCCGTAATAGGTTAATTGAGCGGCATCTGGATGTCCCCAGACGCCAAAGATACCACACTCTTCATTTAATCCCTTGAGTTCAGCAAGCATGGGATCGCCCCTTTCCAAGCAGCTTTCAGTTCCGTTACCGCAGCTTCTAGAATCGTTTCCGCTCCAATAGACACGCGTAAGGTTCCAGAATCATTTACTTGCCCAATAAGCTTGGCAGGTACTACACGTTCAAACTCTACTTGATCCTCTTTCTTAACCGTTAATAGAAAACGAGATTGCGTTTCACTAAACAGAGCCGTGACTGGTTCTCCGTTGATAGTGACATCCGCACCTAGTTGCTCGTTAGCGAAAAGGCATTCGGAAAGAGCCACACCCAAGCCGCCTTCAGACAGGTCATGTGCAGATTGAACTAACCCAGCACGAATGGCCGCCAGGATTGTCTCTTGTCTTTCTTTTTCAATGATTACATCTAATTCAGGTGCCTTGCCAAAAATTTGGCCATGAAGTAATTTTTGTAGTTCACTACCGCCAAACTCTGGATTTGTCTCTCCAACTAGATAAATAAGGTCACCACTATTTTTAAAGTGTTGCGTAGTAATATGCTCGATATCGGTTACTAAGCCGACCATACCAATGACTGGTGTCGGGTAGACGGCCGTACCGCTCGTTTCGTTATATAATGACACGTTCCCGCCGATGACAGGGGTTTGAAGTACACGGCATGCCTCACTGATTCCGTCGGCTGCTTTTTCAATCTGCCAGAAAACCTCTGGCTTTTCAGGATTTCCGAAGTTCAAATTATCCGTAATCGCTAGCGGCTCTGCTCCCGAACAAATAATGTTCCTTGCTGCCTCTGCCACGGCAATTTTCCCGCCGGTCTCCGGATCCAAATAGACATAGCGTGAGTTGCAATCAACTGTCATGGCTAGGGCTTTCCGTGTTCCGCGAATGCGAAGGACTGAAGCATCTGAACCTGGTGAAACTACCGTGTTTGTGCGAACCATGTAGTCGTATTGCTCGTATACCCATTCCTTGCTAGCCACGGTTGGCTGGCTAAGGATTTTTACTAGTGTTTCTTTTATATCCTCAACCTGAGGAATTTTCGTTTCAACAGCTTGGAATTCCTTGAAATAGTCCGGCTCTTGGGATGGCTTCTGATAAACAGGTGCATCCTCTGCTAAAGCATCCACTGGTAGATCCGCAACGATCTCTCCTTTATGGATTAAGCGCAGCTTTTTATCATCCGTAACTGTTCCAATCGCAACAGCTTCTAAATCATATTTTTCAAAAAGAGACGTAATCTCCTGCTCTCTTCCCTTCGTAACAACGATCAACATCCGTTCCTGTGACTCAGACAGCATCATTTCATAGGCAGTCATCCCTGTTTCCCGCTGCGGCACAAGGTCTAAATTCATCTCAATACCCATTCCAGCTTTGCTGGCCATTTCTGCTGACGAACTCGTAAGTCCAGCTGCGCCCATATCTTGAATCCCTACTAGCGCATCGGATTGAACAAGCTCAAGGCATGCTTCTAAAAGAAGCTTCTCCATAAATGGGTCACCGACTTGAACCGCTGGACGCTTTTCATCGGATTGTTCATTTAACTCCTCGGATGCAAATGTTGCACCGTGGATCCCATCACGACCTGTCTTTGCCCCAACATACATCACCGTATTGCCGACGCCATGTGCCTGCCCTTTTTTAATATCCTTATGATCAATCAGACCTACACACATCGCATTAACAAGTGGATTGCCTTCATAGCACGGTTCGAATTGAATTTCACCGCCAACGGTTGGAATGCCGATGCAGTTGCCGTAACCAGCAATACCAGCAACCACCTCTTTAAATAAATAGCGGACACGTTCCGAATCCAGCTCACCAAAGCGAAGTGAGTTTAATAGAGCGATAGGACGTGCGCCCATAGAAAAAACATCACGGATAATACCGCCGACACCAGTTGCCGCCCCTTGATACGGTTCAATTGCTGATGGGTGGTTGTGGCTTTCGATCTTAAACACAACGGCCTGGCCGTCGCCAATATCGACGATTCCCGCTCCTTCACCAGGACCTTGAAGGACACGGTCACCTGTTACCGGGAACTTTTTCAGTATCGGCTTTGAGTTTTTATAGCTGCAATGCTCTGACCACATGACCGAGAAAAGACCGGTTTCTGTGTAATTAGGCGTACGGCCTAAAAGCGACTCAATCATTGCAAATTCTGCATCAGATAATCCCATTTGCTGATAGATTTTCTCTGTTTTGATTTGATTAGGATTTGGTTCAAGCGTTGACAACATGTGCTTCCCTCCATGCCTTTACAATTGATTGAAACATCTTCAGTCCATCTGCCCCACCTAACAGCACATCCACTGCTCGCTCAGGGTGCGGCATCATTCCAAGAACATTGCCTTTTTCATTTACGATTCCAGCGATATTCGCCAGACTTCCGTTTGGATTCTCCTCGTATGTAAACACGATTTGATGATTTGCTTTGAGTTTCGCGAGCGTATTTTCATCGCAATAGTAATTTCCTTCTCCGTGCGCAACCGGAATTGTGATTGTTTCGCCTTGTTGATAGTCAGCAGTAAACATCGTTTGGCTGTTTTCAACTCTTAACTGTACTGGCTTGCATATAAAGGAAAGACTCTCATTTCGGCGCATCGCTCCTGGCAGCAGTCCTGCCTCTAAGAGAATTTGAAATCCGTTACAAACACCAAGAACGGGTTTGCCTGCTTCGGCCGCTTTTACAACCTCTTTCATCACCTTGCTAAAACGTGCAAGCGCACCGGAACGGAGGTAATCTCCATAAGAGAAACCACCCGGTAGCAAGATTCCGTCAAACTCATCCAGACTTTCTGTATCGTGCCAAACGTACTCTACTTGCTCGCCCAATTCATCTTTAATCGCATGGTACATATCGATATCACAGTTCGATCCTGGAAAAACGATTACCGCAAACTTCACTGAGCGACACACTCCTCTACCTCATATCGATAGTCTTCGATTACCGGATTAACTAGTAAGCTTCTACACATTTCATGAACGACTTCATCAATGTCCCGCTCCGACTTTTCAATGGTCAGTTCCATATATTTTCCGATGCGGACATCGGTCACTTGTTTATAGTCCAGTGAATGCAAAGAGTGGGTGACTGCCTTCCCTTGTGGATCTAAAACACTTTCCCTTAATGTTACATACACCTTAACTTTATACATGCTGATGACCTCCAAGTCTCACTAAAATAGTTTCATATGCTTCTGTTAAACTCCCTAAATCACGGCGGAATACATCCTTATCAAGCTTTTCGTTGGTTTCTTGATCCCATAATCTGCACGTGTCCGGTGAGATTTCGTCTGCAAGGAGAATGCTCCCCTTGTCGTCTTTACCAAATTCCAGTTTAAAATCAATGAGGCGAATGCCTAGCTCTGAAAAGAAGCTCGAAAGAATTGCATTTATCTCAAGTGCTTTTCCTCGTAAAATATAGATCTCTTCTGTTGTGGCGATATTCAGTTCAAGAATATGGTCAACCGTGACGAGTGGGTCGCCCAGTTCATCATCCTTTAGATAAAATTCCACGATCGGTGTGGTGAGCTTTTTGCCTTCTTCGATTCCTAATCTTTTGGAGAGACTACCTGCCGCGACATTACGAACGACTACTTCCAACGGGATAATGCTTACCTTTTTCACCAGCTGTTCCGTTTCAGATACGCGCTCGATAAAGTGTGACTCGATTCCTTGTTCTTTAAGCTTTAAAAATAGCAAACTAGTAATCTCGTTATTTAAACGGCCTTTGCCGGCAATATCCGCTTTCTTTTGCCCATTGTAAGCGGTGGCTGAATCCTTGTACTCAACTAAAACGGTTTGTTCCTTATCGGTTGTGTAAATTCGTTTCGCTTTTCCTTCGTATAGCAGTTCTTTCATGTTGATCCACTCCTTATTTGCAATATTAGGAATCTTCCGACTTTAAGAAAGCTAATTGTGCCTGGGTTTTTGGTTTATTTTTTGTTGGGGTCGCGTTGTGATGTGTGACGCGACCGCCAACTTTATTATTTTGCTTGTTTGGGTGAGGAGGAGGCTCTCCTACGTTACCTTTGTTACTCTTTTTCCTTTGTTTGGGGCTCGTAGAACCTCTCTACGCGACCGTACGGCTCGCTTTTTCCTTGTTTCGGGCTCGTAGAACCTCTCTATGCGACCGGAAACCCCTTTTTCAAGTTAATTCGGGCCCATAGACCAGCTGCATTAGCTTTCTACACCCTTACCCATTCAACCCTAACCGGTCAAAAATCGTATCTACATGCTGTAGATGGTAGTTATAGTCAAAGCAATCAGCAATTTCAGCTGGTGACAGCATTGACGTGATTTTACTATCCGCTTCAATCAAGCCACGGAATGGAACTTGCTCCTCCCATGCCTCCATCGCCTTCGGCTGTACCGTATCATACGCCTCTTCGCGTGATAACCCTTTATCAATCAACGCAAGCAGCACACGCTGGGAGTAAATCAACCCAAGCGTACGGTCCATGTTTCGCTTCATGTTTTCCGGATACACAGTCAAATTTTTAATGATATTACCGAAACGGTTGAGCATATAATTCAAGCCGATCGTCGCATCCGGCAAAATGATTCGTTCAGCAGACGAATGAGAGATATCCCGCTCATGCCAAAGCGGCACATTTTCATAAGCCGTTAACATGTATCCGCGTAAAACTCGAGCAATTCCCGTCATATTCTCGGAACCAATTGGATTCCGTTTATGCGGCATAGCGGATGAACCTTTCTGACCTTTTGCAAAAAATTCCTCTACCTCACGAGTTTCACTCTTTTGCAAGCCGCGAACCTCCACCGCAAACTTCTCAATAGAAGTCGCGATTAGCGCAATCGTTGACATATAATGCGCATGGCGGTCACGTTGCAATGTTTGCGTGGAAATCGGTGCTCTTTGCAGTCCTAATTTTTCACAAACATACTGCTCCACAAATGGGTCAATATTTGCATATGTACCTACCGCGCCGGAAATCTTACCGAACTCAATTCCTTCTGCGGCCTGCTTAAAACGCTCAAGATTCCGCTTCATTTCTTCGTACCAAAGTGCAAGCTTAAGTCCAAATGTCGTTGGCTCCGCATGAACGCCGTGCGTCCGACCCATCATAACGGTATATTTGTGCTCAATGGCTTTGCTTTTTAGGATCTCAACAAAATTTACCAGATCTTTTTGTAAAATGGCATTGGCTTGCTTTAATACATAAGAAAGTGCCGTATCCACCACATCTGTGGATGTTAACCCGTAATGCACCCATTTCCGCTCTTCACCTAATGTTTCTGAAACCGCGCGGGTAAAAGCAACCACGTCGTGTCGTGTTTCTTCTTCAATTTCCTTGATTCGCTCAATATTAAAGGACGCATTTTGGCGTAATTTCGCCACATCTTCCTTAGGAATGTCACCAAGCTCCGCCCAAGCCTCACAGGCTAAAATTTCTACCTCCAGCCAAGCGTTAAAGCGGTTTTCCTCTGTCCAAATGGCGCCCATCTCAGGTCTTGTGTAACGATCAATCATGTTTTATCCCCCGATCTTTTCTTTTGCTGTGTTCCAAATTCTGCTCATTTCAATTTCCTTAAGAGCGTCTTCAGTTGTTTCTCGTAAAAGTGTAACATGCCCCATCTTCCGTTTCCATTTAGGCTCTTCTTTTCCGTACAGATGAACCTTCCAATCTTTTTGGGTAGGAATCTCTCTATACAAGGTTTCAAGGTGCTCTCCTAATAGGTTGACCATAACTGCAGGTTTTAATAGCTCCGTGCTTCCTAAAGGCCAATTACAAATGGCACGAATATGCTGTTCAAACTGTGAAGTCTCGCAGGCTTCAATGGAAAAATGGCCGGAATTATGCGGTCTCGGTGCCAGTTCATTTACATAAATGGTGCCATCCTTCGTTAAAAACATTTCTACTGCGAGCGTTCCTACTAATTCAAGAGAGTCTGCCAATTGCTCCGCCTTTTGAACTGCAGCCGCTGCAATCTTCTCCGAAATCCGTGCAGGCACAATTGTTTGATGCAATATATTTTCTTTATGTACATTTTCAGCCACAGGAAAAATCGCTGTTTCCCCATTTTGCTTACGTGTCACAATGACGGATAGCTCTTTTTCAAATGGAATCCATTTTTCCAATACACATGGTCCTTGCTCACAGAGAGCCTTGCCTTCCAGGACGTCATCCTGATGGTGAATAACAAGCTGTCCCTTCCCATCATACCCGCCTCTGGCTGTTTTTAAGACAGCTGGATAGCCAACTGTATCGATTTTTAATAATAAATCATCCAAGCTTTGGATCACTTCATAAGGTGCCACTTCAATACCCGCTTGTTGGATCGCTCTTTTTTCCTTGATCCGATCCTGTGTAATCGTCAATAAGGTTGGACCTTGAGGCACATAGGCATGCTCACATAACCAGCCTAACGTATTTGCATCTATATTTTCAAACTCATATGTTATAACATCGCTCATTTCTGCCAGCTTACTGATGGCTTCTGGATTGTTATAGGTACCAATGACTTGCACATCTGCTACTTGACCGCAGGGAGAGTCTGGTGTCGGCTCTAAAACAGCAATTCGAAAGCCTTGTGCCTTTGCTGCTAGGGCCATCATTCTTCCCAACTGACCTCCACCAATGATGCCAATGGTTGCTCCTGGTAAAATTACTTTAGACAAGCTGATCACTACTTTCTAAGACTTCTAGTTTAATAGCTTCTCTTCTGGATTCTAATTGATTCGCGAGTTTTGCATCTTCTGTTGCTAAAATTTGCGCAGCCAGTAGCCCAGCATTTATCGCACCGGCTTTTCCGATGGCTACCGTTGCCACTGGTACACCACCTGGCATTTGCACAATGGAAAGCAAGGAATCTAATCCATTCAAGGCTTGTGATTGGATTGGCACACCGATCACAGGCAAGGTTGTTTTTGCCGCTACCATACCCGGTAGATGCGCCGCACCGCCTGCTCCCGCAATAATCACCTTTAATCCTCTATTTCTAGCTTCTTCTGCATAGGTAAACATCAAATCAGGTGTACGATGCGCGGAAACTACTTGTTTTTCATATGTAATATCTAATTGATCGAGAATGTCACAAGCATGCTTCATCGTTTCCCAGTCCGACTTGCTCCCCATGATAATGCCAACTTTCATTCCTTCTCACCCTTTTCTATTAACTTGCCAAACGAGTAGACCTCGAGGTAAAATACGAACAAAAAGAAAATACCCGAAACAAATAGCCTCTCCATAAGAGAAAGCCATTTGCCCGGGCATTAGAAAATCACATAACTAAACAGTAAGGGGACGAACCCCTATTGCCGAACATATTGACTTTCCCTCATAGTCCAATAATTTACGGTTATTGGGTAGAAACTTATGGGCCATATTCCCATGGATATATGAGGGTAAAGATTTATTTGTACCATCTGATAGCTTTATCTTACCAATCATCGCCTTCAGATGTCAACCATAATATCGAACATTATTTTTAAATAACACTAAAACGTTCGTGTTTTACTCCAATAACTGGGCTTCGAACACAATTTGACGACCTACTGGCTCGTAGATGGTTTCATTCCCCTTCCTTACCTCTTGAAAAATAGGTTTCTCTGTTCGCCGGACAGGAGCATATCCCTGCTGCTTCATTCTATTCAAGCAATCCTCAATACTTTCATTTTCCTGGACCTCAAATTTCTGCTTCTTCTTGCTCATGAAAATAATTTCCCTCTTTTCACTGATTTGACCCAGAAGCCTCCATGGATGGATTTCGGTTCATAGGTAATAATGAATGCCTTTGGATCCAAACTTTTTATCGCATCATATAGTTTTAATTCAAATTTTCTCGGAGTTAGTATTTGCATCGCCATCCGGTCGCCTTCTAGTCCATTTGCTTCCCAGTTGGTGACACCATACCCTTTTTCTCTCAGGATTTTAGGAAGATTTTTATCATATTCCTTTGTAATTACATTGACAGTAATATATCCCAAAGCCAGCTTTTCTTCAATCTTCATTCCTACAATGACACCAATGCCGTACCCAACCGCATAGGCAATGAGATTTTGAATTTCATTCAAGTTATTTAATACCAGACCCAGTCCAAGAACATAGATAACTACTTCAATCGTACTAAGAAATGCTGCGAGATATCTCTGACCCTTTAATGTCAAAATCATCCTTATAGTAAAAAATGATACATAGACAATATTGATAACCAGAATGATCGCTACCATGACAAAACTATTTTCTAACACAAGAAGTCCTCCTTCACGATTGCTTCCTACCACTTTAACATATTATCTCCGGTGGGTCAGTCCTTAAGTGATGAAATTTGTGTTGTATTTTCTCTCGCATGTAAAGGGTGTAGTTCTTCTGCCTGTTTAAGCAGCATGGTGTCCTCCGCTAGTTTAATCTCATGATCGTAAAGTGTTTGTGCAATAATTTTTCTAGCTTGCTTTGCCGCATCCCAGTAAAATGCATCATCCACCAAGCCGGTTATGGTATATTCAATTCCCCGAAAGGAAGCATTTAAGGTAGTCATCCCGTACACTTTGAACGGTTCAACGATACACTCTGTTGCATCTAATTTCAAGCAAGGTTTGTTGACTTCATTAATCTTTTTACATGCCAGTTCCAGAACCTCAATTACCTTCTCAGGGTTTTCCCGATAGCTGATGACCACCCTTTCAATCACTCGCATCTGATTAATATTGTAATTATGTATTTGCTTGATTTCACCGTTACTAATCGTTAATAGCTTGCCACTCCATTCCCGGAGTTTAATAAATCGTAAGCCAATCTCTTCAACCGTGCCGTTAAAGGTATTATTAATCGTAATAAAATCACCCTTATGTAGCTGTTTCTCATAAATCAAGAAAATCCCTGATAAGATATCTCTAATTAGGCTTTGTGCCCCAAAACCGACAATCACCCCGACTACTCCGGCCCCTGCAAGAACCCTTCCAAAATGATTAACATATTGAGAGATGGCAAAAAAGATAAAAGTAAGGGTTGCCGTGTATTTGGTTAACGAACGGATCATACTTTCGATGGTTTGTTCTTTACGCTCTTCAATAAAATGAGTCCGCTTAAAAAAATCATGCACGAGTTTATTGATGATATATACACTGATCCAGGCAACTAAAGCCGCTAGGATAATACTGGTTAACTTATATTTATGAAAAAAATCCACCCAACCCATCATTTTCACCTTCTTCTTGTTAACACATGATTAGTGTTTGCAATTAAACGCAAAATAATTTTTAGAAACGAAAGCACTCTAAATAGTAGTTAGTCACTTTCAAGCAATAGAGGAGATCCTATGATTAAGAAAACACTTATAATCGTTCTATTTTTAACATCCTTTCACCCATGTGTATTTGCGGTTACTTCAACTGCAGCCTCCAAGGCGGCTTTTATTAGGGACAATGATTTGTGGGTTAAAGAAGGTAATACGGAAGAACGTATTACAAATGGAGAAGTTATAAGGTATCCAAAATGGTCGCAAGACGGCTATTGGATTGCGTATTTAAAGGGTACAAAAGCTGCTGAAGAAGACACTTTCTTTAGTGGCGATTTGTGGCTTTATAATATTAGAATGAAAAAGCACTTTAAGGTGAAACCAAATGTATCTAAAAATTTCGCCTGGTCACCACATGGAAACCAACTCACTTTTCTTGTAAATAATGATTTATTCCTTTTAAATCCGATTCCTTCTAGTCTTTTTCTTGCTACTCCTATTGCTACAAATGTAGAAAATGTTTCGTGGTTTCCTGATGGTAGAAGGTTATTGATTTCTTCAAGGAAAAGCGCAGAGCTCCATTCGGACATTATCCTATCAGAAGTAGTTTTCAATAAGGACAAAAAGTCGAAGATTAAACCTATTTACACCATACCTGTAGGGAAAGATGAGTACTACTTGAGTACGAGCTCATTTAAATGGTCACAGAACAAAAGCTGGATTAGTTTTTTGTTAATTCGTACCGCTTCTTTATCTGCTGATAGTAATACTTTGTGTTTATTATCTTTTGATGGGCGGATTTTTAAGAAGGTTGATGAAATGTTAAATGACGAGGATTGGTTTCAGTGGTCACCTAGGGGCGTTCAACTTGGTTATATTGGCGGCTTTGGGAGAGAAGCACAGAAAAACAAACAATTACAGACGATTATTGCTCCAGGGTTACACAAGGATACTCTGACGCCAAAAGGGTACGTTGACCGTGATTTTATTTGGAAAAATAATCATTCATTCTTTGTTTCCCGTTCTGTTGAAAGTGAATGGGTTGATGAAGATAATCGGCCTTTACCAAGTTTATATGAGATTAGTAACAAACTGAAGCAGCGGCAAGTTACCTTCCCGTTGAAAAATAAAGGCGATTTTGCCCCTCAGATTGTTCATAATCAATTGTTTTGGATAAGGACAGATAGACGGAGCGCAAAGGTCCTTGTTTCTCGATTAAATCGTGTAGCGGAGACAGATTGGATTAGCAACCTTACAGTACCAAGCTGGTATTATGAGAAATGGCATTGGGATGAGGTATTTGATTTATATGAGGGGTGGGATGATCTACTTTTTCCAGCAAGAAGATGAAAAAATAGACGTAGCTAAGGTCTAGATCTACTTTTCTCAGCAAACAGAACCTAAAAGTAGACGTAGCTAAGGTCTAGATTTACTTTTTCCAGCAAACAGAACCTAAAAGTAGACGTAGCACCTGTCTAGATCTACTTTTTTCAGCAAACAGCACCTAAAAGTAGACGTAGCTAAGGTCTAGATCTACTTTTCTCAGCAAGCAGAACCCAAAAGTAGAAGTAGCTAAGGTCTAGATCTACTTTCTCCAGCAAACAGAAACTAAAAGTAGACGTAGCTAAGGCCTAGATCTACTTTTCTCAGCAAACAGAACCTAAAAGTAGACGTAGCACCTGTCTAGATCTACTTTTTTCAGCAAACAGAACCTAAAAGTAGACGTAGCTAAGGTCTAGATCTACTTTTCTCAGCAAACAGAACCTAAAAGTAGACGTAGCACCTGTCTAGATCTACTTTTCTCAGCAAGCAGAACCCAAAAGTAGAAGTAGCCAGTATCTTATAAGTTGAGTTTAATAAACAAAAAAGACAATCCAACAGGATTGTCTTTTCATGTGCCTGGCAACGTCCTACTCTCACAGGGACTTTCGTCCCAACTACCATCGGCGCTGAGAAGCTTAACTTCCGTGTTCGGTATGGGAACGGGTGTGACCTTCTCGCCATAGTTACCAGACTATTTTATTTGAGAGTTCGTTCTCTCAAAACTAGATAATGTAGAAGAAAATTCAATAAACATTTGAGTTCGCTTTAAAACTTGGTTAAGTCCTCGAACGATTAGTATCAGTCAGCTCCACATGTTACCACGCTTCCACCTCTGACCTATCAACCTGATCATCTTTCAGGGTTCTTACTAGCTTGACGCTATGGGAAATCTCATCTTGAGGGGGGCTTCATGCTTAGATGCTTTCAGCACTTATCCCGTCCGCACATAGCTACCCAGCGATGCCTTTGGCAAGACAACTGGTACACCAGCGGTGCGTCCATCCCGGTCCTCTCGTACTAAGGACAGCTCCTCTCAAATTTCCTGCGCCCACGACGGATAGGGACCGAACTGTCTCACGACGTTCTGAACCCAGCTCGCGTACCGCTTTAATGGGCGAACAGCCCAACCCTTGGGACCGACTACAGCCCCAGGATGCGATGAGCCGACATCGAGGTGCCAAACCTCCCCGTCGATGTGGACTCTTGGGGGAGATAAGCCTGTTATCCCCGGGGTAGCTTTTATCCGTTGAGCGATGGCCCTTCCATGCGGAACCACCGGATCACTAAGCCCGACTTTCGTCCCTGCTCGACTTGTAGGTCTCGCAGTCAAGCTCCCTTGTGCCTTTACACTCTACGAATGATTTCCAACCATTCTGAGGGAACCTTTGGGCGCCTCCGTTACTCTTTAGGAGGCGACCGCCCCAGTCAAACTGCCCACCTGACACTGTCTCCCACCCCGATAAGGGGTGCGGGTTAGAATTTCAATACAGCCAGGGTAGTATCCCACCGACGCCTCCACCGAAGCTAGCGCTCCGGCTTCTACGGCTCCTACCTATCCTGTACAAGCTGTACCAAAATTCAATATCAGGCTACAGTAAAGCTCCACGGGGTCTTTCCGTCCTGTCGCGGGTAACCTGCATCTTCACAGGTACTATAATTTCACCGAGTCTCTCGTTGAGACAGTGCCCAGATCGTTACGCCTTTCGTGCGGGTCGGAACTTACCCGACAAGGAATTTCGCTACCTTAGGACCGTTATAGTTACGGCCGCCGTTTACTGGGGCTTCGATTCAGAGCTTCGCTTGCGCTAACCCCTCCTCTTAACCTTCCAGCACCGGGCAGGCGTCAGCCCCTATACTTCGCCTTGCGGCTTCGCAGAGACCTGTGTTTTTGCTAAACAGTCGCCTGGGCCTATTCACTGCGGCTCTTCGAGGCTATTCACCTCAAAAAGCACCCCTTCTCCCGAAGTTACGGGGTCATTTTGCCGAGTTCCTTAACGAGAGTTCTCTCGCTCACCTTAGGATTCTCTCCTCGCCTACCTGTGTCGGTTTGCGGTACGGGCACCTTTTATCTCGCTAGAGGCTTTTCTTGGCAGTGTGGAATCAGGAACTTCGGTACTAAATTTCCCTCGCTATCACAGCTCAGCCTTTGCGGAAAGCGGATTTTCCTACTTTCCAGCCTAACTGCTTAGACGCGCATATCCAACAGCGCGCTTACCCTATCCTCCTGCGTCCCCCCATCACTCAAACGATAAAGAGGTGGTACAGGAATATCAACCTGTTGTCCATCGCCTACGCCTTTCGGCCTCGGCTTAGGTCCCGACTAACCCTGAGCGGACGAGCCTTCCTCAGGAAACCTTAGGCATACGGTGGATGAGATTCTCACTCATCTTTCGCTACTCATACCGGCATTCTCACTTCTAAGCGCTCCACCAGTCCTTACGGTCTAGCTTCAACGCCCTTAGAACGCTCTCCTACCACTGACATCTAAGATGTCAATCCACAGCTTCGGTGTTACGTTTAGCCCCGGTACATTTTCGGCGCAGAGTCACTCGACCAGTGAGCTATTACGCACTCTTTAAATGGTGGCTGCTTCTAAGCCAACATCCTGGTTGTCTAAGCAACTCCACATCCTTTTCCACTTAACGTAAACTTTGGGACCTTAGCTGGTGGTCTGGGCTGTTTCCCTTTTGACTACGGATCTTATCACTCGCAGTCTGACTCCCACGGATAAGTCTTTGGCATTCGGAGTTTGTCTGAATTCGGTAACCCGATGAGGGCCCCTAGTCCAAACAGTGCTCTACCTCCAAGACTCTAACAACGTGAGGCTAGCCCTAAAGCTATTTCGGAGAGAACCAGCTATCTCCAAGTTCGATTGGAATTTCTCCGCTACCCACACCTCATCCCCGCACTTTTCAACGTGCGTGGGTTCGGGCCTCCATCCAGTGTTACCTGGACTTCACCCTGGACATGGGTAGATCACCTGGTTTCGGGTCTACGACCACATACTCATTCGCCCTATTCAGACTCGCTTTCGCTGCGGCTCCGTCTCTTCAACTTAACCTTGCATGGGATCGTAACTCGCCGGTTCATTCTACAAAAGGCACGCTATCACCCATTAACGGGCTCTAACTACTTGTAGGCACACGGTTTCAGGAACTATTTCACTCCCCTTCCGGGGTGCTTTTCACCTTTCCCTCACGGTACTGGTTCACTATCGGTCACTAGGGAGTATTTAGCCTTGGGAGATGGTCCTCCCTGCTTCCGACCGGATTTCACGTGTCCGGCCGTACTCAGGATCCACTCAGGAGGGAACGAAGTTTCGACTACAGGGTTTTTACCTTCTCTGACGGGCCTTTCCAGGCCGCTTCATCTACCCCGTTCCTTTGTAACTCCATATAGAGTGTCCTACAACCCCAAGAGGCAAGCCTCTTGGTTTGGGCTATGTCCCGTTTCGCTCGCCGCTACTCAGGGAATCGCGTTTGCTTTCTCTTCCTCCGGGTACTTAGATGTTTCAGTTCCCCGGGTATGCCTTCAATACCCTATGTATTCAGGTAAAGATACTGTTCCATTACGAACAGTGGGTTTCCCCATTCGGAAATCTCTGGATCAAAGCTTACTTACAGCTCCCCAAAGCATATCGGTGTTAGTCCCGTCCTTCATCGGCTCCTAGTGCCAAGGCATTCACCGTGCGCCCTTTCTAACTTAACCTAAAAGGTTTATTACTCTATATATAATAGAGAGAAAACTAAAATGGCGATTACTCGATGTTTCTTGACTTTCTTCTTTACGATTATCTAGTTTTCAAAGAACGAGGCTACTGACTTCAATCACATCATGATTGAGCATCAGAGCGTTTGCATCATGCTGCCTTGCGACGAGCTGAAGAGTTACCTCTTCGAATATGCTATGGCGCAGGAGCAAAGCAATTATTAAGAACGTTTAAATCTAGTTGTAAAAGACCAACTAGCAGAGAGAAATTGCACTCTCAAAACTAAACAAACAGAAAACAATCAAACAAACATGTTTTGTCTGGCTCATATGTCCAGCTTATATCCTTAGAAAGGAGGTGATCCAGCCGCACCTTCCGATACGGCTACCTTGTTACGACTTCACCCCAATCATCTGTCCCACCTTAGGCGGCTGGCTCCTTACGGTTACCCCACCGACTTCGGGTGTTACAAACTCTCGTGGTGTGACGGGCGGTGTGTACAAGGCCCGGGAACGTATTCACCGCGGCATGCTGATCCGCGATTACTAGCGATTCCGGCTTCATGTAGGCGAGTTGCAGCCTACAATCCGAACTGAGAATGGTTTTATGGGATTGGCTAAACCTCGCGGTCTTGCAGCCCTTTGTACCATCCATTGTAGCACGTGTGTAGCCCAGGTCATAAGGGGCATGATGATTTGACGTCATCCCCACCTTCCTCCGGTTTGTCACCGGCAGTCACCTTAGAGTGCCCAACTGAATGCTGGCAACTAAGATCAAGGGTTGCGCTCGTTGCGGGACTTAACCCAACATCTCACGACACGAGCTGACGACAACCATGCACCACCTGTCACTCTGTCCCCCGAAGGGGAAAGTCCTATCTCTAGGAGTGTCAGAGGATGTCAAGACCTGGTAAGGTTCTTCGCGTTGCTTCGAATTAAACCACATGCTCCACCGCTTGTGCGGGCCCCCGTCAATTCCTTTGAGTTTCAGCCTTGCGGCCGTACTCCCCAGGCGGAGTGCTTAATGCGTTAGCTGCAGCACTAAGGGGCGGAAACCCCCTAACACTTAGCACTCATCGTTTACGGCGTGGACTACCAGGGTATCTAATCCTGTTTGCTCCCCACGCTTTCGCGCCTCAGCGTCAGTTACAGACCAGAAAGCCGCCTTCGCCACTGGTGTTCCTCCACATCTCTACGCATTTCACCGCTACACGTGGAATTCCGCTTTCCTCTTCTGCACTCAAGTCCCCCAGTTTCCAATGACCCTCCACGGTTGAGCCGTGGGCTTTCACATCAGACTTAAAGGACCGCCTGCGCGCGCTTTACGCCCAATAATTCCGGACAACGCTTGCCACCTACGTATTACCGCGGCTGCTGGCACGTAGTTAGCCGTGGCTTTCTGGTTAGGTACCGTCAAGGTACCGGCAGTTACTCCGGTACTTGTTCTTCCCTAACAACAGAGCTTTACGACCCGAAGGCCTTCATCGCTCACGCGGCGTTGCTCCATCAGACTTTCGTCCATTGTGGAAGATTCCCTACTGCTGCCTCCCGTAGGAGTCTGGGCCGTGTCTCAGTCCCAGTGTGGCCGATCACCCTCTCAGGTCGGCTACGCATCGTCGCCTTGGTGAGCCGTTACCTCACCAACTAGCTAATGCGCCGCGGGCCCATCTGTAAGTGTCAGCCGAAACCGACTTTCAGCTTTCCCTCATGTGAGGAAAAGGATTATCCGGTATTAGCACCGGTTTCCCGGTGTTATCCCAGTCTTACAGGCAGGTTGCCCACGTGTTACTCACCCGTCCGCCGCTAACCACCGAAGTGGTTCGCTCGACTTGCATGTATTAGGCACGCCGCCAGCGTTCGTCCTGAGCCAGGATCAAACTCTCCAAGAAAGTTGATTAGCTCATTTTGTTACGTTGGCTAACTTCATTTAAGAAGTTAAATGTTATTGTTTGTTGACGTTTTTGTTTGTTTAGTTTTCAAAGAACAATCTTTGTTACTTTTTTCAGAAGCAACTTTATTACTATATCACATCGTTAATTTCATGTCAATCGATTTATCGAAGTTTTTTTATCATCGATATGTTGTTAACGCGTCATTAACGACTGCTTTAATATAATACCACCCTCCACCCACCCCGTCAACAACAAATTCAAATTTATTTTTTCCTTCTATAATATAGGATAAAAAAAGAAAGCCGGCTGATCGCCGGCTTCCCATTATTTTGTGATCTTGATGATGCCTTCTTGTTTTACATCCACAAGACCTGGCTTTGTAATCTCCACTTTTTCACCTTCAGCTAGGTTAGTGAAAACAATCGGAGTGATAATTGATGTTGCATGTTCTTTAATATAATCTAAGTCCACTTTTAATAACGGCTGACCTTTTACTACTCGGTCATTTTCTGAAACCAATGTTTCGAAACCTTGGCCCTTTAAGTTAACTGTATCAATACCAACGTGGATAAGAATTTCACGTCCACCGTCAGATAGGATACCAATCGCATGCTTTGTTGGGAATAGGTTGACAATCTTACCGTCTACAGGTGATGCCACTAATCCTTCAGATGGAACAATCGCAAAACCGTCACCCATCATTTTTCCAGCAAACACTTGGTCAGGTACTTCAGTTATCTCCTTGATTTCCCCTTTAATCGGAGCCACGAAGACTTCGTTCCCTTTTGCTTCTGTTGGAGCTACAACTGGAGCCTCTTCTTGCTTCTCTACATTTACTGTAGTTGCGCTTGGTCTTTTTCCAGACATAATGTCTTTCATTTGACCTTTAATTGTTTCAGAACGTGGTCCGAAGATTGCTTGAATGTTGTTACCTACTTCAAGTACACCTGCCGCACCTAATTTTTTCAATTGGTCTTTGTTTACATCTTTAATATCATTAACAGACACGCGAAGACGTGTTATACATGCATCAAGATGAGCGATATTTTCTTTACCACCCATTGCCGCTAAGATGTTAGCAGCCAAATCGCCAGAACTAGCTTTACCTGTTTGTGCTTGACCTTCTTCTTCCTCCACTTCACGACCTGGTGTTTTCAGGTTGAACTTACGAATTGCAAAACGGAAACCGAAGTAGTAAATCACAGCAAAGACTAAACCAACAGGAATAACAATCCAAGCATGTGTTTGTGGGTTGATTAATCCGAATAGGATGTAGTCAATTAAACCACCAGAGAATGTCATACCGATTTTTACATCTAATAAATGCATAACCATAAATGATAAACCAGCGAAGATTGCGTGAATACCGAAAAGGATTGGTGCTACGAATAAGAATGAGAATTCAATTGGTTCTGTAATACCAGTTAAGAAAGATGTTAGGGCAGCTGAAGCCATTAGTCCCCCTACAACTACTTTTCTTTCTGGTCTTGCTTCGTGATAGATCGCTAATGCTGCTGCAGGTAAACCAAACATCATGAATGGGAATTTACCAGTCATGAATGTACCTGCAGTTAGATTTTTCACGTGGTCAGAAATCTGTGCCATGAAAATACGTTGGTCACCATGAACCACTTGGCCAGCTTTTGTAGTATAGCTGCCAAATTCAAACCAGAATGGCGAATAGAAGATATGGTGTAAACCAAATGGAATTAATGAACGTTCAATTACTCCGAAAACAAAAGCAGATAGAGTTAGATTTGCATTAACCATGTTATTAGAGAATGCGTTCAATCCTGATTGGATTGGTGGCCAAATAACTAGCATGATTAAGCCTAAGATGATCGCTGTACCCGCCGTAATAATCGGAACAAAACGTTTTCCAGCAAAGAATCCTAAATAAGATGGTAATTCAATTTCGAAGAACTTATTGTACAATGTCGCGGCAATTATACCGACGATAATCCCTCCGAATACTCCTGTTTGAAGAGTCGGAATTCCAAGGACGCTAACATAATTAGTACCATTAATATCCTTTGCGTCAATCCCTAAAACAGTACCCATTGTTACATTCATAATTAAATATCCAATGATAGCTGCTAGTCCGGCTGTACCTTCTCCGCCAGCTAAACCTATCGCAACACCAACTGCGAAAAGAAGCGGAAGGTTACCGAAGACAATATCACCAGCATTTTTCATAACTGATGCCACCATCGCTACAGCACTGTTATCTAAGAATGGCGCTAAATCTAATAGTGCTGGGTTTACAAGAGCAGCACCTAAAGCAAGTAAGATACCTGCTGCCGGTAAAAGTGCAACCGGCAACATTAGAGCTTTACCGACTTTTTGCAAGACGCCGAAAGCATTTTTAAACATAAATGTTACCTCCTAAATATTTTTCTAGCTCATAAAGCGGTTACATTATTGGTAAAATTACCAATAAAAAAAGGCATGAGTAAAAGTTCAATTGAATGCAGGCTATGGGTATAGATTACCCCTAATCCTTCATTTCAATTAATACTTTTCACTCATGCCTGATCGAATCAGTAACACGTAAAAAATAATTGCTATTTAAATTTATGTTGAAGACGTTGCAGATGCATGGTTAGATAAACCGCTTCTGCATCGAAAACCTTCATTTTTAATGTTTGCTGCATCACTTTAATGAGCTTCCATGAGAGATTATAGCACACTGGATATTCTTCTTTCAAGAGGGAAGCAATTTTTTCTGGTTCCTCGACTTTTTCGCCTTTCACTACTCTTTCAATTGCAAAGCGCAGGTGGCGAACAAGCCTCATATAATCAATACTTTCTTTATCGATCTCTATCTCAAATTGCTCTTCTACCATTTCAACTAAGCGGCTGACAAGCTGTGAGTATTGATTTACTTCAGATAGGTTTCGATTCGAAAGTGCACTATGAATATGAAGGGCAATAAAGCCAACCTCACCAATCGGCAAGCTGATTGCCGTTTTTTCTTTAATTAGCTCAACCACTTCTTTTGCAATCTCAAACTCATGGCGATATAGTGCCTTTGTTTCCACTAAAAACGGATTATTCATTTCCATTCCTTGCGATGCCCTTGTTAAAGCAAACATGAGATGGTCTGTTAATGCCACATGAATATGTTCATTCAGCACAGAATTGGTTCTTCGCTTAATTAAATCTATGGCGGAAATAATCACTTCTAAAAACTCATTATCGATAAACGGAAGCAGTTTAATGTAATTTTCCTGTTCTTTTTCATTTTTCAGGACAAATAGCTTTTCGATTACATCTGTATCAATATAATCACCGCGTTTTCGATTGAAGCCAATGCCCTTTCCAATGACAACCACTTCTTCGTAGGAGGGGTGTTCAGCAATAATGACATTGTTATTTAACACTTTATCAATTAATAAACTTGCCAAACCCTTCCCTCCCCTCATACCATGTTTATCTTAGTATTATCATGTTATAAGAGGTGAATCAGGAAGTCAACGACAAAGTTCGACACCTTTATGACAAATAACTGGTAAACAAGAAAAGCGCAAGCGCCTTGACCAGCCCCGACAGGCAAATGTTCTTCTGCAATAAAAGTCGTTTCTTTGACTTTTATTGCAGAAGGTTATTTGTCCCGAGGGGCTAGGCGCTGGAGCTGGACAATTCTCGATGTCGAATTTTTCACATCCTTATTATGCAAAAAAGAGCTGCAGCGACGGCAGCTCTTTTCCACTCATTTATTTTAGGAAGATAAAATACAGAACAAAGATTACAAAGAAGAAATACATGATTGGATTGATTTCTTTTACTCTTCCTTTCACAATCATCGTGATAGGATAGAAGATGAAACCAACGGCAATACCTGTTGCAATACTGTATGATAACGGCATCGCAATCATCGTTAAGAACGCTGGGACCGCAATTTCAAAACGTTGCCAGTCAATTTTTCCTAAAGATGAAACCATCAAGACCCCCACAATGATCAGGGCCGGTGCTGTTACAGGTGCAGTTACTACTGATAATAGCGGAAAGAAAAATAGCGATAAGATAAACATTCCGGCAGTAACTAATGATGCAAAACCAGTTCTAGCTCCAGAAGCAACACCTGCTGATGACTCGATATAAGAAGTCGTTGTTGATGTACCAAGAACCGCGCCGACGCTAGTCGCAATAGAGTCAGAAATAAGTGCACGACCTGCACGCGGCAGCTTATTATCCTTCATAATTCCAGCTTGGTTCGCAACAGCTACAAGTGTTCCGGCATTATCAAAGAAATCAACAAACAAGAAAGTTAAAATAATTCCTAACATCGAAGTGGTATAGAATGAGCTGTCTCCAAAAGAAGAGAACGCTGCACCAAAGGTTGGTGATAAGCTTGGTACTGTATCAACCACTTGATGTGGCACCTTAATTAAGCCAAAAATCATACCAACAATAACTGTGATAACCATTCCAAAGAAAACTGCTCCATTAATTCCTCTAGTCATCATAATCACGGTAATAAGAATTCCAAATATTGAAAGTAATGTGTTTCCTGCTGTTAAATCGCCGAGTCCTACTAGTGTCGCATCATTGTTTACAATAATTCCAGCATTTTGTAACCCGATAAATGTGATAAACAAACCAATACCAGCACCAACTGCGTGCTTCAAATCAATCGGAATCGCATTAATAATTTTTTCACGAAGTCCAGTTAAAGTTAATAAGAAGAAAAACACCCCAGAAATAAGTACTGCGCCAAGTGCATGCTGCCAAGGAATCCCACTTCCTAAAACAACGGTGTAAGCAAAGAAAGCATTTAATCCCATACCTGGTGCTAATGCCAATGGATACTTACCAAGGAGACCCATGATAATAGAACCTAAAGCAGATGCTAAAGCTGTTGCTACAAACACAGCACCATAATCCATTCTAAGTGCATCTGGAAAATCCTTTATAGAAGCAAGTGATAAGGTTAACGGGTTAACGACCAAAATATAGGCCATCGCCAAGAAAGTAGTTAATCCCCCGATAAATTCGCGGCGGTAATTGGTACCGTACTTTTCAAACTCAAAATACTTATGCATGTTTCTTTTCCCCCTATAAAGATCTCTGTTTTTAACAACAAAAAACGCTCTGGCATATTCTACCGGAGCGTTGACGTGGGCAAAGAGAATTAACAGAGGAAAGAGAAACCCTCTCTATTAATCACTGCCTCGTAGTCAAGCCATTTACGGTGGCTCGGTAGAAACTTTTGGGCCATATTCCCAATATTATACGACGTGATTCGACATCTATTGATTACTCTACTATCATAACAGCATCAACTATGTTCGTCAATAAAAAATACGAACGATTTTTTATAAAATAAAATAATCGTTCGTATTTAGAGATACTATTTAAATTTCACTTATTATTCCCACTCGATCGTTGCAGGTGGCTTGCTCGTGATATCGTATACCACTCGGTTGACATCCGCCACTTCATTCACAATTCTGGTTGAAATCAATTCAAGCACATCCCAAGGAATTCTTGCCCAATCCGAAGTCATCCCATCAATGGATGTAACAGCACGAATGCCAATGGTGTAATCGTAAGTTCTAGCATCTCCCATTACACCGACACTGCGAATGTCAGGAAGTACGGTAAAGTACTGCCAAATTTCACGATCAAGTCCGGCTTTCTTGATTTCTTCTCGTAAAATCCAATCTGATTCACGAACAATTTCCAACTTGTCTTCAGAGATTGCTCCTAACACACGAATACCTAGACCCGGACCCGGGAATGGCTGTCTCCAAACGATATCATCCGGAATACCAAGTTCCGTACCTAATGCACGAACCTCATCCTTGAACAGGGTGTTAAGCGGCTCAATTAACTTAAATTGCATATCTTCTGGCAGACCGCCCACATTGTGGTGAGATTTAATTGTTTGAGCCGTAGCTGTACCGCTTTCGATGATATCCGTGTAAAGTGTTCCCTGCGCTAAAAATTCGATGCCTTCAAGCTTTGTAGCTTCATCATCAAATACATAAATAAATTCGTTACCGATAATCTTACGCTTCTTCTCAGGATCAGAAACACCTTCAAGCTTGGACATGAATCTTTCTTTGGCATCGACTTTGATGACATTCATATTGAAGCCTTCTGAGAAAGTTTTCATAACGCCTTCCGCTTCATTTTTACGAAGCAGACCATGATCGACGAAAATACATGTTAATTGGTCACCAATGGCTTTGTGAATCAATACCGCTACAACTGATGAATCTACACCACCACTTAGTGCACAAAGGACTTTCTTGTTGCCTACCGTCTCGCGAATTTTCGCGATTTCCATTTCGATGAAGTTTTCCATCGACCAGTCGCCACTGCAGCCACATACGTTAAACACAAAGTTTTTAAGCAGGTCATTTCCATATACAGAATGCTGAACCTCTGGATGGAACTGAACAGCGTAAAGCTTTCTTGCTTCGTCACTCATTGCCGCAATCGGACAAGAAGGGTTTGTACCATCAACAGTAAAACCGGCTGGGGCTTCCACTACAAGGTCACCGTGGCTCATCCAAACCACTTGCTCATCAGGCAGACCGGCAAATAGGGTTGACTGATTTTGAACCGTCAACGTCGCCTTTCCGTACTCACTATTTTTCGCCTTTTCCACCTTACCATTGAAATGAACCGTCATCAGCTGCATGCCGTAGCATATCCCAAGAATCGGCAGACCCATTTCAAAAATGGACTCATCACAACGGAAAGAATTTTCATCATACACACTGTTTGGTCCGCCAGAAAAAATAATTCCTTTTGGATTTAAACGACGGATTTCTTCAGCCGTAATCGTATGTGGGTGAAGCTCACTATAGACACCGAATTCACGAATCCGACGTGTAATTAACTGATTGTATTGACTTCCAAAATCTAAAACAATAACTAAGTCATTCTTCCCTGCCAAAACAGCCACCTCAATCTTCTTAAGTTTTTATTAGCTTTTACCAATTTGAAAAAAAATAAAAAAAACTAGAATCTGCCCCCTAAAAATATCAGGAAGGCAGAATTCTAGTTCTCTAGTAAAAAGACCTATAGAAAAAATCCTGCCTTCATAGTCAGGCCATTTACGGCGACCCGGTAGAGACTCTCGAACCCTATTTTCGAGGATATATGAAGGAAACGTACCTATTTAGAATAGCCCAAGTATCCAAATACACGAAAGCTATACATGAAATTAAAACATATTGTAACAATAGGTTGTTTTTCAGGTCAAGCGATTGTCTTTTTAATTAAATTTTCCCATAATTTATACGACTCTTCCCAGGCACCCTTCGGAAGGTTCTGATGATACATATATTGTTCGTAATACACCGTTAATCGTGTCATTTCCTTTGTTGAAAAGAATGAATCGATATAGCGGGCGTAGTGTCTTAATGTTTGATTTTCCTTCCGTTTTAACCCATAACGCTCCAGTTGATCGAGTAATACCAAGTACGCTACTCCTATGTTCTCGTCTTTCCTTTTAAACATGAATCGTAGCATAACAAAGTATGGAACCCACTTGCCTCGAATTCGGTAGAGAATCCAGACGACGAATGCAATAATTACCAAAAGGAATAATCCTGTTTTCCAATTATTTTTAAAAACAGAAGCGATAGTGTCCCAAAGCTTATTAAAGTCAAACGAGCTTTCCGTATCCTTTGTTGGCTTAGGCTCCTCTATTTCTTCCTTTTGCGGTTTCTGTGCAAATGCTGGAGTAGCACTTGGGTTGTTTGCCGAATTTCCTACGGCTTCGTAGTTAATTATAATGTCATTGCTAAAGCCCTTTGTCGGTTCAAATGGAACCCACCCTTGGTTTGGAAAGTACACCTCTACCCATGAGTGGGCATTATTATTGGTCACAGCGTATACCTGTTCACCGGAGGCTTCATCACTATATTGAAGAAAATCCCCACCTGTAAATCCCTTTACCCAACGGGTTGGTATCCCAATACTACGAAGCATAATAGCCATGGAAGAAGAATAATTGTCACAGTATCCCTTTTTTGTTTCAAACAAAAACTGATCGACGTAATCATCTTTTGCACCAGGAACGGCGACATTTTTTTGATCATAAGTAAAGTCCGTATTCCCAAAGTAGCTTTCTACAGCTTTGGCCTTTTCAAACCAATTAGATTTGTCTTTTGTAATATCTTCAGCTAACTCTTTTACTCGACCAGGCAATGTTTCAGGCACTTGCGTGTATTTTTTATAAAACTCAGGGTTCATATCATTCGGATTAAAGCTAGTTGTTTCTAGAAGGTCCGCCGCTTTATATTTAGGTTTTTCATACGATAAGGTAAAAACCTGTGGTACCGCAGGACGGTTATCATTCTTGAAAAAGCTAATTCGTTCATTGGTTGTATCAACAAAGAATTTATTTCCATTCGGGTCCTCTGGCAGTATTTTTGCCACCTTTTTAATTCCCGCCGGGTACATAATATAGTTGTAGCTATAATTGACATGTGCCCTTACACTAACCGATTCCTTAATCGTCTCTACTGCGCTTGGAATTGAGAAAACAGGGACCAAATCCTCCTGGCGAAATTCAATGGGTGTTGAACCTGATGCAAGCCAGCCTTTTCCCGTATACATATCCTTCGTCTCCATCTTCCAATAGGTTTTTCCATTTCCCTCATATTGGAAGACCGGATTATTATCGCCGATAAACGGACCACCTAATGCTGAATCATCTGTACCATATCCAATACGGTGAATACCTCCAGCATTATCCTTTTTATCTTTCTCATTGTTAGCTGTCAGATATGGGACAGGGTCTGGCCATATGGGAGCAGCTTTAGGAGCGGCAATACCAACAAGCACACTCACCAAAATCATAATGACCAGTGGTCTCATCCATTTTCTAATAAATGATGGGTCGTAGGTGACATTTTCTCTACGAATCACTCGCGAAAAAGTCAACATTCCCATTAAAGCAAAACCGGCCACAACCGTGCGAACAATTGCTGCTTTTGCGCTATACGGTGTAAATGTGTCCAGCACCGTAATATAGACAAGTGTCATAAAGAAAAAGATAAATATTCGTTGTCTGTTTAACATCCAGTACTGAATGAGGTAGACCATGAGCCAAAGCAAGACAAAAAACAACAGCGAGCGAAATTCATTGGTGATCTCATTCCATTGGCGGTTCATGAGCAATCCGATATTATAAGTAATATTGCCCAAAAAGCTCTTCACCCAGCTAGCTTGGAAGAATCCCTCTTCATAATGCAATTGGTTAACAGAAAATAATATATAGAAAATTTTAATTAGTAACTGCCAAATCCACTTCAGATTCAAATAGGACAACAGGAAAGAAATCAGCAAGAAGATAATAAATATTTCTATATTTTCCGTATGTGTTAATTTCTCTACTGGTCGCAGCCATTCCCACAGAAGGATGAATCCTAGCAAATTCAACAAAAAAGAAGGAATATCCCTTTTCATTACCGTGTCACCTCCGAAAACACTGATGCGAAATTTCCTTCGTGAACAAGGACAATCCGTATTCCACGTGCATTCGCGATGGCAATCAGTGAGCGTTCTTCATCTGTCGGAGACTCTCTTTGTCCCTTGATGAGAAAGACCGTAATAGAGCCCTTTCTTTGGCCAAGAAAGCTTGCCTTTTCAATCAGTGGTTTTGATAATTGAGCCGTTACAAGCATAAAGGACACGGTCTGTTGAATGAAAAGAGCTTCCTTTTCCAACACCTTTTCAAACGAGCGCAGACTTTTTGCCTCAATTTTTGCCAAATGATAAAAAAGCTGCTGAAGATGCTGTTCTCCTCCTCTAATTGGAAAGGAAGCTCTTTCCCTACTAAAGGTTAACAATCCTGTCTGTGCCCCTTTCTTTAGAACAGCTCGTAAAAGAGAGGCGGTAAAGGAAACAACCGGTTCAAATCGTTGATCTGGCGCACAATCCATGATGACAAATACATCATGTGACTGCCGCTGCTCAAATTCCTTTGTCATAATCACATTTCGTTTGGCGGAAGCCTTCCAGTTAATCCACGAGAAACGGTCACCCGGCTGATAGTCTCTTACACCAACCGCCATCGAAGTATCCCGTTGAACCCGCTCACGTGAAGCGGTTAATCCTTGATCATACTGGTTTTCAAATGGCCGATAGATAAGCTCGGTGTAGGCCGGATAAACAACAATTCTTCCTTCCGCACGAAATGTTTTTTCCTTTTCAAATAAGCCAAGCGGATCACCTATCCTTAGTGTGAAGGAATGGAAGAAATGCTCCCCGCGCGGTAATTTATTTATTGTATATTCATAGGAGAATTCCCGTCTCAATCCAGGGAACAAGAATGCCTTAGGAGAATGTAATTTTTCCGCAAATTTTAATGTATCATCTAAATTGTCTTCAACAAGTAAATAAAAGAGCGGGAATGAATTTCTCCTTTTGATCATTACTCTCACTATTAATGGCTCACCAGCATTATAATCAGACTTAGGTAAAATCCTTGTAATCTCCAGTTCATTTAAAGAGTAGAAGGATATCACTATGCAGTAAATGGAGAACGGCAGAAAGCTATAGAATAAAAACCAGCTAACGAATCCTCCTTGAAACATGGCATATGAGAAAGTAAGGAGAATTAAGAATAGCAATAGGATGAATCTCCATACCTTTTTAAATGGTTTCCACAGCTTTTTCATCTTACTTCACAAGCCTTTGTACCGGTACAGGGACTCTTGCAACCACCCTATGCACCACTTCTTCTGCAGATATCCCTTCGAATTTTGCCTCAGACTTTAAGATAATCCGGTGGGATAATACATATGCAGCTAGATATTGGATGTCATCTGGCAATACATAATCACGGCCATACATAAATGCATAGGCTTGCGCTGCCTTCATAAGGGCGATCGATCCCCTTGGACTTGCTCCAAGATACACGCTGCCATGTCCGCGCGTCCGGTTGACGATATCTACAATATAACGCTTGATACTATCATCAACGAATACCTCTTTGATATCTCTTTGTAAGCTTAGCAGCCCCTCAAGATCGACAACAGGAGTAAGTTCTTCAATCGGCGGCACCTTTTGGGCACGATTCAGCACTTCAATCTCTTCTTGCATCTCTGGGTAGCCCATCCTCATTTTTAACAGAAAACGGTCGAGCTGTGCTTCTGGAAGTGGATATGTTCCTTCATATTCAATCGGGTTTTGGGTGGCCATTACGAAAAATGGTTTGTTCAGTTTATGAGTGACTCCATCAATCGTCACGCTTGCTTCCTCCATCCCCTCTAAAAGAGCGGACTGAGTCTTTGGCGAGGTCCGGTTAATTTCATCAGCAAGGATGATATTGCCCATCAATGGCCCTGGACGAAATTGAAATTCCATCTCTTTTGGATTATATATGGATACACCGGTTACATCCGATGGCAATAAATCCGGCGTAAATTGAATCCGACGGAAATTCGCATTTACGGATTTGGCAAGCGCCCGTACCATCATCGTTTTTCCTACACCAGGAACGTCCTCTAATAATACGTGGCCATCAGCCAATAAGGCAACAAGGCTAAGCTCTGCCACATTTCTTTTCCCAATCATTACCTTTTCAATATTTGCTAATATTTTCTCTATAGTGGGATTCATTTGTTCTAATGACAAGTTGACTCCTCCTTTATAAATAGACCGTTTATTTTATTTAACGATAATTATGTATTCTCTATCTATCTGTAAATTCCTGTATAATATGTCACACAATATACAAAATCCGCGTAAATATTAGACGGGATTAGGTTTGAAATTGTTTCATACCGGAAGGTCAAAATCAAAAAAAATAAAAGCAGCTCCATCCTTTCCGCATAATCTATTGCAAAAAGGAAGGAACTACTTCATCTTCATCTATTAATTCGCCTGCCATTTTTATTTCAAATATTCCTTTTACTTTTTTCAAGGGTACCTTTCTGTGAAGTGTAATCATCTTGCAGTCCTGCAAAATAAAAAACTCATCCTCTTGTGTAATCGGATAGGTGCAATATTCATGCAAATTATGGTGGTACACCCTTAATTCCAAGCTCTCATGAAATCCTTCCTCAATGCACAGGCTTAGAGAACCACTAAAAGAAGAATGGAAATTTGTTTTCCACAACACCGTCTCCTTATAGCCGGAAACTATACTAAATGGAGCACACATGCAGTCTTCAATAATTATTGGACTTTGTTCACATTCACCTACTGGAATACAAGGCAAAAACTGAAAGCCGCAAATGCAATTCCTGTCAACGGTTATACACGTATCTGAAGGTACAAGGATCATCTTGTTCGAGCAATGTTTGCTAGGTTTTAATAGTCTTAGATTCAAACAGCCGCTCGAATGATCCGTTGATGTAATTAAATAATACTTTGTGGTAAATGGTTTTATTCCATGCAAACCAATACTGCTTAAAACCGTTCCTCCTTGCAGGTAAAAAATAACTGGATATTGGCAGTATTTACCTATAATAACTTGTTTATGTCCTAACAATGGGGTCATAGTAAGTCCATCCTTCGTGCTGGTCTGTTCTTTATATTATCCTATGCATGAATGGTGGTTTGGGACTGGGTATTAGTAAATATGGTTAAAAATCTAGATAAAGAACAGGCATAAATCTATTAGTATAGAAGGTTCCAAACTTTGTCCATTCACATAAAATGATGAGAAATCATTTATTAAGAGGTGACTCAATGACAACCATTAGTCTTTGTATGATTGTGAAAAATGAAGAAGAAGTTTTAGCCAACTGTCTCCAAAGTATTCAAAAAATCTGTGATGAAATCATTATTGTGGATACAGGCTCCACGGATCGCACAAAAGAAATTGCTAAACAGTTTACGGATAAAGTATTGGACTTTAAATGGATTGATGATTTTTCAGCAGCCCGGAACTTTGCTTTCAGTCAGGCAACTATGGATTATATCCTGTGGCTAGATGCGGACGATGTGCTGCTTCCTAATGAACAGGAAAAGTTTCATAAATTGAAAGCAACGCTGGATGGAACTGTCGATGCCGTATCCATGATTTATGTAATTGACAGAGACGAATATGGTAACCCTTCTTTCCATTACAGAAGGAATCGCCTGGTGAAAAGGAGTAAGAACTTTAAGTGGATAGGACCCGTACATGAATACTTGGAAGTTGGCGGCCATATCCTTTCATCAGATATTGCTGTAGAACATAAAAAACATATAAAAAAGGCCAGCACTCAAATATCAGACAGGAATCTACGAATCTATGAAAATAGAATAAAAAATGGTGAGGATTTTTCCCCCAGGGACTTATTTTATTTCGCAAATGAGCTGCGTGATCATCAACAATATGAAAAAGCCATTATTTACTACAATGAGTTTCTTAGAGGTAAAAAGGGCTGGATTGAAGATAATATAAGAGCATGCCTTTATTTGGCTGATATTCATGCACGTAGAGGTGAGAAAGAGGAGGAAATGGATGCCCTTTTAAAAACACTAGCTTACGATGTTCCTCGCCCAGAAACTAGCTGCCGGATAGGGGATTACTTTAAAGCGAGAAAATTATTTCGAACAGCTGTCTTTTGGTATGATATCGCATACCAAAAGAAAAAAATAACTTCAGGTTTTCAGAACGAGTCATATTCTACCTGGTACCCTCATTTAGCCCTTTGTGTCTGCCATTGGGAATTAGGAAATGTAGAAAAATCCATTGAACATAATAAGATGGCAAAAAAATACCGTCCTAATGACAAGCAGGTTCTTTTCAACGAGAAGTTTTTTAATGATTACTTGAAAAATAAAAATGGAAAGAAATAAGAGGGAATATAGATTCCCTCTTTTGGTTTAAGTATTATTATTTTCTTCCTTTTCATTATCACTCCTTCACAGTTGATAGTATTCAATTGTTTTCTTTAATCCCTCTCGAAGCGAGAATTCAGGATTCCAATCTAATTTCTTTATGGTTAATTGGTTATCCAAACAACTATGGATGATATCGCCCGATTTAAATTTTTTATAAATTGGCGTTAGCTTTGTATTTAGTAAACTATTTATTTCATCAACAAGGTGGTTTATAGAGATTTCTTTATTACAGCTAATATTGAATACACCTCGAGTATCCTTTTTCAGAGCCGCTAAGTTTGCGGATACAACATCTTTTACATAGATAAAATCTCTTGTCTGTTCACCATTCCCATAAATAATAGGAGCCTCATTATTGAGCATTTTTTTTATAAAAATAGAGACCACACCGCCTTCACCTTCTGGCTCTTGTCTGATTCCATAGACATTTGCATAACGAAGGATGGTGTAATCTAAACTGTATAGTTGCGAAAATAAATATATATACATTTCAGGTGTGTATTTAGAGATACCATAGTTAGAAAGCGGGTTTATTGGATGCCGTTCGTCTACAGGCAGATAAACGGGATTTCCATAAACCGCTGCAGAGGAGGAATAGATTAATTTACAATTATATTTTCTGCATAACTCCAAGATCTTCAAAGTACCTAGAATATTAACCTCCGCGTCTAGAGTGGATTTCTCAAGAGAATCTTGAACATTGATTTGCGCCGCTAGATGAATAACTGCATCTGGCCTTTCTTTTTCAAATACTGTCTTTAAATTATCCTCAAGAATGTTCAATGAATAAAATTTGGCTTCTGGATGAATAAATTTCTGTTTCCCAGAAGACAAATTATCTACTATAACCGTTCTATACCCTTCATCTATAAGCCCTTCGACGACATTAGATCCAATAAACCCCGCTCCTCCAGTTACTAAAACTTTCATTTTACCCCTCACTTTTATTTGGTAATGATTCTTCTTTACTTACATATGAAAAAGTCCGGCTATTGCTTGGACTTTTTTTAATGAACGTTTACCGCAGGTAAGAAATATAATGTTAAGACTTATCAATGAAAGGAGACTTTTCCTTGACTTTTTCATTTTCAAAAGAGCAATGGGAGTACATTTATAAATTGGGGTATCCCGGTCCCTGGGATAAGACCTTTTTTGCGTCAGAAGCAATATATAGAGGTGGAGAAGCACTTGTGCAACAGCATCTAAAGCCCCACCAATACCTTCCTTATAATTTGGAAGAGATTATCGAGGTAGGTTTGAAGGGATTATCGGACAACATCATACACCTAAAAAGTGCCGATGAAGTAGCTAATCAAATTTTAGGAGCATTAAAGAATACAACAGGACTAAGTGTCATCCGACTGGGAGATGGGGAAATTCTTGCATTAGCACATGGTATTTTAGTTTCAACTGAAGAAATTAACAAAAGTGCTAAATTAAAATATGCATTAGGTGGGTTTGCTGTACCTAATCACCAAAAAAGAGATGAGTTGACTCGTAATTTACTAGAAGCAGATATTGTCGGTATTCCAGAGGCCAGATATCCAACCTATCAACGATTATTTAACAACTTAGCCAAGACCATTCAATTGCCATTAAATAAAATGAATCTTACCAATTCACGTATTAACTATTTAATGAATGATGAAACCACTTTATATCATGAAATCCTAATAAACTACCGGGTTTTACTCATTGGGAACAAGGCACAGGACGGGATGGAATTTTTTAAAAACCTAGGATACAAGAATATTGTAGGTGCCATACCAGTTCCTAGTATTTATGAAGTACCTAAGGTTCTCGAAGAAGTAAGGAGCTATGAATTTGACGTTGCATTTGTCTCTGCAGGAATTCCTGCCAATCTCATTTGTGTTGATATTGCCAAAAAAGACAAAGTAGCGATTGACTTTGGTCATTTACTTGATTGGTACATTAGTGGAAAGAAAAAAATTAAACAAAAATAAAAGTAGGGTGTATATGATTAGTGTCGTACTTGCTGTTTACAATAATGAGAAGTTTATCGGTGACGCTATTGAAAGTATATTGAATCAAACGTTTACTGATTTTGAATTAATTATTATTAATGATGGATCCACTGACGGGACAGATGAAGTCATTCAATCCTTTAATGACCCACGAATTCGGTACGTTAAACAGGAAAATAAAGGGGTTGCTGGCGCAAAGAATGCTGGTCTTAAACTAGCACAAGGTGATTACATTACCATTCATGACTCAGATGATATCTCCCTTCCCAACCGATTTGAAAGAATGCTAAAGGGGTTGGAATCAAGTGATATTGGATTTACCCACTGTGATATGCTATTAATAAACGAAAAAGGTCAACCATTTGGGTACTGGCAATCTAATAATATATTTCCAGAATCTATGTACTCTTTCTTTCTAAATATAGGAACCCCGTTTAATAACCCAACCATACTATTTAAAAAAGAAGCAGTGAATGGTCTATTGTTTGATGAGAGCGTAAAAGTTGGTTCAGACACAGACCATGTTCTTCAAATTGCAAGGGAATGGAAATCCTATCATATTCCTGAACCTTTATACCTTTATAGAAGACACCAAACAAATGTGACAAACAATAAGGACTACGAAGTGTTAACAAAACATGTAAAAAAACATCTAAATGAGGAAGAGTTAAAATGGATTACAGAGGTTAATTGGCAGGCCCCAGAGGAAAATCCATTGTTTAAGGCTAAACTAATCGCAGGCGTAGCTCTTTCCCGAAGATGGATGTTGGATGAGGCGATCTATTTGTTCAGAGAGGCTATTCCACTAATCAACAATAAACAGGAAAGGGACTTTTTCGAAGGCATGAAGGGCCTTGTAGAAAAGGATTATCAGCGATCTATAAACATATTTACTAATATACCGGAAAAAGATCATATCATTGAGAATTACTTAGGCGAAGCCTTACTCTCTCTTAAAAAATATGACGAAGCCTTTTTACATTTTAGACAGGCACTTTCTCTTCATCCAAACTATAACGAACCTTTACAAAACATTAGGGCTTTAGGACTTTTAAAAGGCCAGCATTCTATAGATAGACGTGTCAATCGATACAAATAACCCTCTAATTAATAGTTAGAGGGTTTCTTTTTTATGGTTGAATAGGATAAAAAAACTCCGGAAAGGATGTTGCATCTCCTAATACTTTTATCATCTCTGTTGAATACAAGTCTTGTTTTCCATCCTCAGTTAATAAAATATTTAGCTTATACATATCTGCATTATGAGGATATTGTTTAATTAGCTGTTTTACTCTCTGCTTAGCTTCTTGTTTCCGCTGCAGTCTGATTAACGTTAGCACCATCCATTTGCCCCAAACAGCCTGCAAGTTTGAAGTTTCATTATTATATAACTGGGTAAATTCCTCTAGCGCTTCATCAAATTGTTTTGTTAAAAATGACTGGTATCCATTTAAGTCATACAATTGTAGTTGATTTTGCAGCAAGATTGGACAAAAGCAATGTTCAACAATCCCGTCCTCTCCGTCCTTTCGAATGGCAATGGTCTCCCACCTTGCCAACTGGGGAATTTTATTGAAATGATAAAGAACAGGTGCTTTTACGATATCAGCATTCGTTACTAGAAGAAATTTTTTTAGCTTATCATAATCTTTCTTGTTAACCAAGTCCTCTTCATTTATACCAATCTCCCAATCATCTATTGAAGACTCCGATTTTACTTGGTTTGCAGCAATACTTGTATAATACTCCAAGATATTTTGAATAATATTTTCCCATTTAAATTGATTGGCTGTTGAGAGTCCATTATTTATTAATTTCTCTTTTATCTCAGGATTTACAAATACTTTTCGTATCTTTTCCGCCATATCTACAGGGTCCTTCATGTTACAGATTAATGCATTTTGTTCGTGTACCGCATATTCTAATGATCCAGGATTATTGGTTGTCACAACAGGACAGCCACAAGCCATGGCTTCAAGGGGTGGAAGAGGAAAATTTTCGTAGGTAGATCCACAAATATATAAAGCTGCTCCCCTATATAAACTGCCAATCTTTTGTTGTGACGGATTCACAAATACCTTTGTGACCTGATTTTTTTTGTCTTCAGAAGGGTTTCCTGGTGTAATCCAGTAAAGGTCAATATCTAATTCCTCTTTTACCTTTTTATAAGCCTCAATGATGGTTGGTATCCCTTTAAACGCAGCACTCTCTCCACCCACCATCAACATGTAGGGACGTTCTCCGATTTCCTTATCTCCATTTGTTGAAAATATAGTATCATCTACTGCATTAGGAAAAACCTGTGCTTCTCTTCCATATATCTTAGAAATCAAGCTTGCTGCCTGATTAGAAACTGTATAAATAAAAGGTGGTATTTGGAATTGTTTATGAATAAAATTCTTTAACGTTCGATTCATTGATTCATAGTCAAATAGATGAAAATCTCCCTGTTCAAAATAGACGACAGGTGCTATCCCTGTTTCGATACATGCTTGGATATGATCCCAGTAAGTAGCGACAATGAGATCACAGTTTGGAATCCCTTTTGCAAGTTCGAGATCAAAAGGTACTTGAAGATACTCAGCTTCTATAGGGAACCAGGAGGGCTTTTGGAAATGGGACACCAAAGTTACTTTAGCCCCAGCTTTTTGCAGCTTATTTGCATGTTCAAATATCACTTTCACCCCGCCGCATATGCCTACATGGGTCATCGCATAGACAATATGGAGATTCTCATTCCTTTTTTCAAGTTCAGTTAATAACTGATTTTTCGCTAAAGATATTCTGGATAACCGTTTATTTAATTCTTTTGATCGAAGTTCCTGTATCACGTTGGCCTCCATTTAGTTTTTTATTCTATTCTATGCTCACATTTAAAAAAGAACAGTGCTTGCCAAAAATGACAAGCACCGCTGATGGTTTTATTTTTTATAATGGTTCACAAGTTAAACCTGCGCCACTACCTGCTCCATTTGCCCTAATGTCTTGAATCTTCGCAATATGACAGGTACTAAGGATATATGTGTCTTGCCCTGTTGTAATTTTTACAAGTCCTTCTTCTATATCAACGATTCTCGCATTCTGAATATTGTCAAAGAACCCATCAGTATAGTAATCAGCTGTGGCTGTTATACCTCTAATCAATTCCAAGATTGCCCTTGTTGGCTCCTCACAGCATGCACATTCGCCAGTACGATTAACTCCAGTCGGTCCTGCCGGAAGCGTTACACCAGTTAATAAACCATCACCTTGTACGCCTACGATCTGACACATTGGTGCTGCAATATGTCCATTATCAGCAAGGAAGAATCCATCAATAACACAATCAATGGTTACGTTGTTAATACCGCCATTACTTGTTTGTGAAGTTGTTCCAACAGAAACTTGGATACCTTCAGCAGCAAGTTGTTCAAAAATGTCAGTCATTGGTCCAACACAACAATCACATTCTGTATCAGCTGCTGGTCCTGTAGGCCCTTGAGGTCCTGTTGGTCCTGTCGGTCCTGTCGGTCCTGTCGGCCCTGTTGGTCCTGTCGGTCCTGTCGGTCCTGTTGGTCCTGTCGGTCCTGTTGGTCCTGTTGGTCCTGTTGGTCCTGTCGGTCCTGTTGGTCCTGTCGGTCCTGTTGGTCCTGTCGGTCCTGTTGGTCCTGTTGGTCCTGTTGGTCCTGTTGGTCCTGTTGGTCCTGTCGGTCCTGTCGGTCCTGTTGGTCCTGTTGGTCCTGTTGGTCCTGTCGGTCCTGTCGGTCCTGTCGGTCCTGTCGGTCCTGTTGGTCCTGTCGGTCCTGTCGGTCCTGTCGGTCCTGTCGGTCCTGTTGGTCCTGTTGGTCCTGTCGGTCCTGTCGGTCCTGTCGGTCCTGTCGGTCCTGTCGGTCCTGTTGGTCCTGTTGGTCCTGTTGGTCCTGTTGGTCCTGTTGGTCCTGTCGGTCCTGTTGGTCCTGTCGGTCCTGTTGGTCCTGTTGGTCCTGTCGGTCCTGTCGGTCCTGTCGGTCCTGTCGGTCCTGTCGGTCCTGTCGGTCCTGTTGGTCCTGTTGGTCCTGTTGGTCCTGTCGGTCCTGTTGGCCCTGTTGGTCCTGTCGGTCCTGTTGGTCCTGTTGGTCCTGTCGGTCCTGTCGGTCCTGTTGGTCCTGTCGGTCCTGTTGGTCCTGTCGGTCCTGTCGGTCCTGTTGGTCCTGTCGGTCCTGTTGGTCCTGTCGGTCCTGTTGGCCCTGTCGGTCCTGTCGGTCCTGTCGGTCCTGTCGGTCCTGTCGGTCCTGTTGGTCCTGTCGGTCCTGTCGGTCCTGTCGGTCCTGTCGGTCCTGTCGGTCCTGTCGGCCCTGTCGGTCCTGTCGGCCCTGTCGGTCCTGTCGGTCCTGTTACTCCAGTTGCACCAGTAGCTCCTGCAGGTCCGATCGGTCCAGTTGGCCCTGTTGGTCCTCTTTTACCTCTCTTTTTCTTGCAGCTTCTTATACAAATATCGCCGCAATCACAACTACGATTGCATTCGCAATCATCATCAAATCCTCTGCATTTTCTGCACGTCAATAATATACACCTCACTTTCTTTTTCTATATCAAAATATTAATTTTCTCTTTATCGGCAACGGCATTTGCGTATTTTCTAGAAAAATAGACTTCTAATCTACTATCGAGATAAACCATTAACAAACCGGGAACCTAGTAGTGATACAAATTTCGCCTTCGCAGTTATCGCATTCACAGTCTGCATCCCCATTCATCCCACCAGGTACCGCCTGACAAGTTACAGTGATTCGGTCAAACTTTGTGAAAGTAAATGTTACGCAGCTATCTTGAAATACATTAATTGGCATACCAACAGGCGTATTGCCTAAAAAGAACTGAACAGTAACATAGTCCATTCCCGGACCACAATCAAAGCTGATAAAGCCAGAGCCAAAGATTTGTTCAAATCCGCCTGTTTGGAAGACTGTTTGTGTTTGGCCTTCAGGAACAGACCACTCACAGCAAACACAATCCTTCACTAGCTGAATATCACATTTGCATTCATTTTTACAATCTTCTTTGCATTTGTTGTGGCGGATACATTTAAAACAATCGTCATGGCAAACTTTCTTATGACATTTATGACAGTCATTGTGGCAATTTTTCCCACACCCACTCATTCATTTCAACTCCTTTTTTTTGATTACAGAATAATGTATTAAGAATGGATAAGCTGTGAAACGGCCTTTGTCCATTTTTTAAATTTTTGGCGGAACAAGCTATTTAAATAGTAAAAAGCACAAAAAAAGACCACCTCCCCTTTAGGAAGTAGTCTCATAATCGTTATTCTCCTACTATTTTTGCATCCTCTAGCATTTCCTCCGTTAAGTTAATTCCTTCCTCCTGTGCAGCCTTTTTATTGATATACAGCTCTAGTTTTTCCGGGAAGCCGACAGGCATTTCGCTAGGCTTTTTCCCTTTGAGAATTTCCACTGCCATTTTACCAGTTGTGTAGCCCAGGTCGTGGTAGTCAAAGCCGTATGATGCGAATGTTCCACGTTTTACAGAATCACCTTCACCTACAAAGGTTGGAATATTATTCGCATTGGCGACAGTGATTACCGATTCCAGCGCAGCCACAACCGTGTTATCTTTTGGAATGTATAACACATCAGCACGCCCTACCATTGATTCGGCAGCCTGCTTTACTTCTGAACTTGCTGTAATGGTGGTTTCAACTGCTTCAAGCCCTGCTGCCTCTAACGCCTTCTTAGCATTCTTCACATTGACGACCGAGTTAGGTTCCCCATTGTTATAGATAATCCCTACTTTCTTAGCAGTAGGAATAAAGGTTTTAATTGCATTAATCGTATTCTTGATCGCTTCTGGGTGCGTATCAGATGTACCTGTCGTATTTCCTCCTGGCTTATCGAGACTTTTAACAAGCTCGGCACCCACTGGGTCGGTAATGGCTGTAAATAATATCGGGATATCCTTTGTCGCCTTCACCACCGCTTGTGCGCTAGGAGTAGCGATAGCCAAGATCAAATCATCCTTATCTGCTACCAGTTTTTGAGCAATAGACATATTGTTGTTCATGTCCCCCTGTGCGTTTTGGTAATCAAGCTTCAGATTTTTCCCTTCTTCATAGCCAGCATCCTTCAGTGCAGCAATAAATCCCTCTCTTGCTGCATCAAGTGACGGGTGTTCAACAATTTGTGTAATCCCGATTTTTACAACCTTCTCTTTTTTCTCTCCGCCTGCCTCCTTACTCTCTGCGCCACATGCAGAAAGTAAGAAAAGCATGGTACATAATACTAAAACTACACTCTTCTTCATCCCCTTATCCCCCTTACAATTTCAACATGTATGTATTTACCTGCTGCATTTATATAAGTTGGATTTTAACACGTCAAAGCGGTGTAGTACAATATATTTTCTGAATATATAGACATATTAAAAAACTTAGATTCACCCTTAAATCTTCACTCCCATAAATATAATGTTTCTATAATGCCTAAAAATTACTATTTCAAAATAATTTGGACAGCCCTTTTTTCTCCTTCTTGTTATATACGCTTATAACTTCTACCTTTCATTTCATAGTATGTATGGTGTAAGAGGCCTCTTATAAAACTAGTAAAAGAAAGAGGTGAAGTTATATGGCTACTTCTATTCAACAAACTCCTAGTGATACTCTTGGTACTCTTCTCTGTCTACTTGGAAGATTTTTAGTCTATCTCCTTCTCATCGTTGTCGCTCTTCTTGCAGACCTATTAATCAATACAGCTACTGGTGACATGATTAGAGCACTTGCTGCTGATATTGCTAGTCAGGGTTGTTAATGAAAAAACTATATAACTCTGGCCAGCTTTTAAGTTCCTAAACTTAACCTAGAAGATGAGCAACTGGTCTTCTAGGTTTTTTTAAAATGAAATTTTGCCTTAATTGGTTACATCTAGATGGAGGGTTAAACAATGAGTGAAAATAACGAAGAAAAAAGTGAAATTACGAATAGTAGTAGTACCTTGAACAATGAAATTTTCCAAAACTTAGCTGGAAACTTATTGAAAAATGAAAAATCTTTAGGTTCGATCATGCAGTTGGCAACAAATCTTCTTAAAAATGATTCTGTCTTACATTCTATTACAGAACGTGCTGCAGCTAATCAGATTTCTAAAAACCCAGTAAGTAAAGAACCTGAAAAACAGGAAAATGCAGTACCTACTGTAACACAAAATCATGAACATACCTCTTTAGATTTAACTCTAGAGCTTTCTTCTCTATCTCAAAAACTAGATCATATCATTAATGATATTTCCGCCTTAAAAATAGAATTGCAGGATTTAAAAGAACAAAACAATAAATTATTTAAAAAAAGAAAAAAATAACATACAAAGGGGTTGGAGAATATTCTCCAACCCTTAATATTTTGTTATTTACTCATGCATAGGAATGAATGTTTGTCCAAATTCCTACACTCTTTATTTCCTTATACTCAGGTTTCCACATAGCATCTTCAATAGCATTCTCAACATCTTGAATATCCGCTCTTGCAATTCCTTCGTGTATTGCAGCATTAACTACTTCAATGGCTACGTATTTTGAGACTTCATGAAGTTTTTCAATGGATGGCAACAAGGATGCTCCCGGTTTACTAGAGTCAGACATTCTTGCAACCGCATAAGCAGCCGCAGCGAACATTCCTTTTGAGATCACTTCCGCTTTTGCCACTATGGCCCCAAGGCCAAGACCTGGGAAGACAAATGCGTTATTTGACTGGCCAATTTCATAGGAAACACCTTTGTATTCTACATTGGCAAACGGGCTTCCGGTTGCCATTAGAGCCTTACCATCTGTCCATTTAATCAGATTTTCCGGCACCGCTTCAGTTAGTGCAGTGGGATTGGACATAGGCAAGATGATTGGACGCTCAACATGCTTGGCCATTTCTTTCACAATTTCCTCAGTGAAGGCACCGGCTTGTCCGGAAGTACCAATCAGGATGGTTGGTTTCACCTTTTTAACGACTTCCATTAATGAAATAATCCCATCCTCATTTTTATCCCAATCCTTTACTTCATTTGTTTTTCTTACATAAGGCTTCTGGAAGTTCAGGACATCAGATGTTTCATCCGTTAGTAACCCGCGATAGTCGATCGCCCAGAAACGGTCATAGGCTTCTTCTCTGGTCAGCCCTTCAAGAACCATGGCATCAACCATTTGGTCTGCGTTGCCAATTCCGGCAGCCCCTGGCCCGAAGATAACAATGCGCTGGTCTTTCATGGATTCCCCTGTTACTTTCAAAGCAGACATAATAGCAGCAAGGGTCACTGCACCTGTTCCCTGAATGTCATCGTTGAAGGTAAGGATGTTGTCACCGTATTTGTCCAAAATCTTACGCGCATTCACGTTGCCAAGGTCCTCCCAGTGAATCAGAACTTCTGGAAAGAACTTTCTTGCAGTTTGAACGAATATATCAATGAATTGATCATATCGCTCACCGCGGACACGAGCAAATTTGTTGCCAATATAGATAGGGTCTGCGATCAAAGCCTGATTGTTCGTACCAACATCCAACACTATTGGCAGAACACGGCTTGGATCAATACCAGCTGCCGCTGTGTACACGGCAAGTTTACCAATCGCAATATTAATACCGCCTACCCCTTGGTCCCCAATACCCAGAATGCTTTCAGAGTCGGTAACGACGATTAAATCAATCCCATTTTTTGGCTGCCCAAGATTATAGAATGCCTTCTCCACGCCTGCAGGATCATCAATGGAAAGATACAAACCTCCGGGACGACGATAGCTATGGGAGTATGACTGGATTGCATCACCGACAGTAGGAGTGTAGATAATTGGAAGCATTTCTGCTATGTGTTCTTTCAACAATCGGTAAAACAGAACAACGTTGCGGTTATATAAATCATAAAGCAGACCGTGTTTAAATAAATTTGTCGTCCGCATCGAATATTGTTCATAAATCCTCTTTACTTGTTCATCAAGGGTAAGCACTTGAGGCGGCAACAGACCGTCGAGTCCAAGGTCTTCCCTTTCCTCTTTCGTAAAAGCTGTTCCTTTATTCAAAAAAGGATTAGAGAGAACTTCTTTTCCTTTTAATGTTGTAATAATCACATTCTCAGGTACATTCATGATGTTTCCTTCTTTCTATCTTAAACTAACAAATTCGGACACTATCATAACATAGATTTCTTACTTTTCCATGTTACTAATATCTTCCTTATTAAACTAGTTTTTTTAATTTAATGACCCTATTTAGCAACTAAACAAAGCAGACAGTAAAACGGCTGACTGCTTTGTTCTTCTTCCATTTTTATCAGGCGGCCCTTGCAAACGATTGTTTCGCTTTTCTCTTTTCGGACCTTTTCACTACATAGCTCACAATAATCGGACAAACGATGGCCGATATAACACATGCTGCGGCCACTTGTGCAGTCGCTGATTGGGCTACTGCAGCTAAGGTTGGATCTGCTGCGGCCACAACAGCTGGTGTAGCTACCGCATTTCCTGCCGTTGACCCTGTTGCTAAACCAACGATAGGGTTTTCTTTAAATAACTTCAATAGGAAGTAAGCTCCAATTCCAGTGAAGGCAGCGATTAATCCTAGTAAAATCCCAGGACCCCCAGCTTTTACAATAGTTGAAAGATTCATTCCAGCGCCTAATGGGAATGAGAAGAATGGAATTAATAATAATTTACTGCTTCCAAGGAACTTTCTCATATCAGGATCAATATTTCCTAAAATCATTCCGATAACAATTGGAATTAATACTCCTAGAAGTGTTTGAAAAGGAATAGAGGCAAGGCCGGATGCACCTAATGCCACTAATGTGAAAAATGGACCATCTTTTAAAGAAAATAACGCATATGCACCTACATCCGTTTCGTCGCCATACGATGAAGCAAGAGATGCATATAACCCGCCATTAGCATTTAACAACGCTGCAAGGATCGCTAATGGTGTTAATCCTAGTATTCCGGCAGGCCCAAAAATCGCCGCTACAGCTAAACCAATACTAGCACCTACGATAAATTTTCCTGTTAATAATATTGCACCTTTTTTCAATGCCTTTGGTGCTAGTTTGAAATTTATTTGGGAACCAATTAAAAACATAAAACATGCCAAAATGGTTGATGATGCTTCTTTACTGAATAATGCCGTTGTAAAACTACCAATTTGTAAAACCTGCGGAAAAAATGTATTCGTTAATACCCCTAAAAAAAGTGGAACAACCATCAGACCACCTGGAATTTTATCAAGCGTTTTCTTTATTGGAATTTGCATTTTTATCCTCCTTTGTCTTGCTACATGTCTATCATATTCTCATGTAAACCGTTTTCATAGATTATGAAAGTTTAATCATTCTTTTTGTAAATAAAAAAAGTAAGCAGTTTCAATAACTGCTTACAGAAAGTTTTTTATTAAGTGCTCTTTAAATTGGTTATATTCATGCTGATACACAGGCCGTCCAATCGTTCCATAGATTACCTTTACTTCAAGTATGCCTAAGTCCTTTAAAAAGTTAAGGTACTTTCTTGCTGAAACCCTTGAGATGCCCACCACATTCGCTACTTCATCAGTGGAAAATGGCCCCTGCTTCAACTCTTGAACCGCATCCCATATCTGCCTTAAGGTATCCTTCGTTAGTCCCTTGGGCAATTCCTCTGCGATAACGGCCTCTTCTTTGTGCAACAGTAAGTGATCGAGCTCCTGCTGACTAACTGAATCCTGTTTATCGATGAACAGAGCTTGCTGAAGGTAGGCAGTAAGTGCAGCGTTAAACCGTTCAAACTCGAAAGGCTTAATCAAATAGTCGACAACACCATACCTTAATGCCCTCTTAATTCGTTCAAGATCTGAGGCTGCTGAAATGATGATGACATCAAGTTCAAGATCATTTTTACGAAGGTACGATAACAATTCAAGCCCCTGCTTTCCTGGCATAAAAATATCCAAAAGAATGAGCTGAATCTCCTTCCTTCCCAAACATTGGATGGCTTCAGCGACAGAATTGACTGTGGCAGCTAAACGGAACCCTTCTATTTTTGAAAGGTACTGCTTATTGATTTCCGCTACCATCGGGTCATCCTCAACAATCATTACATTAATCATTTCTCTTCATCCTCTGCTTTGTAAGGTATATAGACGGCAAAATTCGTTCCCTTTCCAGGCTTGGACGAAATAATGAGGTCCCCCTCCAGTCTTTCAATTGCCTGCGCCAAAAGAAATAATCCGAATCCTCGGTTGTCTCCTTTCGTGGAAAAGCCTTTATCCAGTATTTTGTTTTGGAGAGATTTCGTCATTCCCATTCCTGTGTCTTTAACCTCGACTGTCAAAATATCCTCTGCGTAATCAAGGGTAAGCTCAACTTTTTTGATTGGATTGTCCGCAATTGCCTCCATTGCATTATCGACAAGGTTTCCAATGATTGTTATTAACTCATGTGTAATTTCCGAGTTTGCAGGCTTGGGAAGTATATTTGCACAATCAAATGACAGTAAGGCCCCAGATTCTCTTGCAAAGCTTAGTTTGCCAATTAGAAATCCGGCAAGAACCGGATCTTGAACTTTTTTTGTTACAAAACCCACTTCCGTTTCACGGTGGTTAACAGTTTCACTCACATACTTAGCGAGGGTATCGTATTGTTCTGTACGAACCAGACCAAGAATGACATGAAGTTTATTCATGAACTCATGCGCCTGAGCACGGAGAGCATCCGCATAATTACGTACACCTGTAAGCTGTTCAGCCAAAACTTGAACCTCGGTTTTATCACGGAACGTTGCGATTGCACCCACCGGCTGATTTCCCACAATCACTGGTACCCTGTTTACTAAGATGGTTACTCCATGCAGATTCTGTTCTTGATCCATTTCCGATTCACCCGAATTTATAATGCGAGTTAACCGAGTCTCTGGTAAATACTCTTCAACGTTCATCCCTATAGGATTCCCTTCAAGTCCAGCTCTTTTTAAAAGTTTACTGGCTGTCCTGTTTACAAGGGTGATGTTTCCTTCCTGGTCAATGGCTATGATTCCCTCGCGAACAGACTGAAGCATAGAACTGCGCTCTTCAAGTAACCTGGCAATCGCGAACGGCTCGAGTCCTAAAAGAATTCTCTTAAGGTATCTTGCTAGGCCCACTGCACCAACTACCCCAATTAAGATACCAATGACGGTACCGATGACCATACCCATACGGCCTTTCTGTACTGCCTTTGTTACACTTTCTAATGAAATTCCTACGGCAACTGCACCGACTTGTTTTCCTTGTGAATTTTTTATTGGAGTAAACGCCCGCATGGATCGACCGAGAGTCCCCTTTGAAATGGACACATACTCCTTTCCTTTAAGAACTGGCCCTTCATCTCCTCCTGCGAAGTGCTTTCCAACCTTTTCGGGGTCCGGATGGGATAGACGAATACCTTTCATATCCATCACAACAACGAAGTTAACATTGGTTTTTTTTCTTATTTGATTACTAAAAACTTGTACATTTTTTTTGTTCGTTTTACCTTCAAGCGCTCCAATCACCTGCGGACTAAGGACAACCATCTTTGCCACATTCAGGGCTTTTTCTTTCTCTGTTTCTTCCACACTGGAGGTAATTCTTTTGCTTATGATTAGATCAGTTATTCCAAGTGATAAAGCGACGACAATGCATACAAAAATAATAATAACGGCTTGTAAACTAAGTTTTCCCTTCTTCATAATCTCCTCCAGGTGTATGATCATAACTTTAGTATGTATAAGACTTTTTTATAAAATAACAAAAAACCGCTAAGCTCATAAAAGAGCTTTAAGCAGCCTTTATCAACAATCATCGAATTAGCAAAATGGCCCCTTCCATAAAAAGGCGAATCCTCCGGCACCAATTAACCCTAGTAAAATTCCCTTTAGTAACATTGTAAGTGTAATAACCAAGTACATCCCCCAAACAAACTTTCACTGCATTGCTAATAATTCTCCAACAACATAATTATAGTATTACAAACCAGCAGGACGTTTTTTGTAATTAAAAAAAGTCTTTAGCATTATTAGAAATAATCGCCTTAATGATTTTCACTAACATATAAAAAGACAGGGTTGCTCCTGCCTGTGAATATATCACCAATCTAATGCCTTAATACAAGAATGGATGGGATTGTAGTATGAGATAAAGACATACAGTGTATCTATTGCGTCACTTTTAAGCTTAACATCCAAATATTGCAAGTGATTCTCTTAATCCTGCTGTCCTTGATTCTTCTTGGACATCATTCTCTTCTTAAGTCATTCAGAATATTTTCTGCTTCCAACTTCATCATTACTAAGATGCCCCATACCTCATCAAGTATTGACTGGTTATACTCTTTGGGATCATTCACCTTTCTCTCAATCACCTCAATAAATTAACTTAAATTCTCTACCAATATTTTACTATTATTAAAAGAAAGTGACTTGCCAAAGTCCTTCCTTAATCCTGCTGATTTTCTGCCATTTTCCCTTCATTTTTCAGCCGCTTTGGTAAGATGCCTTAATAATGGCTTTTAAAAGAAAAGCTTGTATATTGGTAGCACACCCATTTTGTTATTAAGGCATGGGGTATGTGCCATAACAACATCAAAAAAGACACCTGCTAATGCAAGTGTCTTAGATAGAATCGGCCAAGATTACCTATTGTGTTATTTTGCTTAAAAAATCAATCGCCAACTCATTGCCTACCTTTAATCCATAGGTCGTATCCTTGGAGATGACTTCAACTTCACCTCTAAGGAATCCATAATCGACTGATAAAACATCAGTTTTAAAAATACAAAAACCACTCCCTAAATTTTATAGGAAGTGGTTTTTTCTATTGATATCATCATTTACATGACACTTTTACAAATTTGGGAGAAAAATAGCATAAACTATTTCTCCACTGTATGGCTCGAAAGCCTTACATCATGCCGCCCATTCCACCCATACCGCCCATGTCAGGCATACCCATGCCTGCACCAGCTGGTTCTGGTTTGTCAGCAACAACTGCTTCAGTTGTTAAGAACATAGCCGCTACAGATGCAGCGTTTTGAAGTGCTGAACGTGTCACCTTAGTTGGGTCAACGATACCAGCTTGGATCATGTTTACCCATTCGCCATTAGCAGCGTTGAAGCCTGTGCCAACTTCTTCGCGCTTTAAGCGGTCAACGATAACAGAACCTTCAAGACCAGCATTGTGAGCGATTGTACGTACAGGCTCTTCCATCGCACGTAATACGATGTTGATACCAGTTTGTACGTCGCCTTCAGCTTGGATTTCAGCTACTTTGCTATATACGTTTAGAAGGGCTACACCACCACCGGATACGATACCTTCTTCAACTGCAGCACGAGTAGAGTTTAACGCGTCTTCGATACGAAGCTTGCGCTCTTTTAATTCCGTTTCAGTTGCAGCACCAACTTTGATTACTGCTACACCGCCAGCTAACTTAGCTAGACGCTCTTGTAATTTTTCACGGTCAAATTCAGAAGTTGTTTCTTCTAATTGAACACGGATTTGGTTTACGCGAGCTTCGATTGAAGCTGTTTCACCAGCACCTTCAACGATTGTTGTGTTTTCTTTTGTTACAACAACCTTAGAAGCGCGTCCTAAAGATGCTAGAGTCGCAGACTTAAGGTCACGGCCAAGCTCTTCAGTGATTACTTCACCGCCAGTTAATGTAGCGATATCTTCAAGCATTGCTTTACGACGATCACCGAATCCAGGAGCTTTAACAGCTACTGCATTGAATGTTCCACGAAGCTTGTTCACTACTAATGTAGATAATGCTTCACCTTCGATATCTTCAGCAACAAGTAATAATGGCTTACCTTGTTGAACAACTTGCTCAAGAACTGGAAGGATTTCTTGAATGCTAGAAATCTTCTTGTCAGTGATTAAGATATATGGATTTTCTAAAACAGCTTCCATCTTGTCAGTGTTTGTTACCATGTAAGCTGAAACGTATCCACGGTCGAATTGCATACCTTCTACTACATCTAATTCAGTAGTGAAGCCTTTAGACTCTTCGATTGTGATTACGCCATCGTTACCAACGCGCTCCATAGCTTCTGCAATCAATTGACCTACTTCTTCGTCAGCAGCAGAGATTGCCGCAACTTGAGCGATAGAAGCTTTGTTTTCGATTGGTTTAGAGATGGCTTTTAATTCTTCTACAGCAGTAGCAACCGCTTTTTCAATTCCTTTACGGATACCCATTGGGTTTGCACCCGCAGTTACGTTCTTTAAGCCTTCGCGAATCATCGCTTGAGCAAGAACAGTTGCAGTCGTTGTACCGTCACCGGCAACATCGTTTGTTTTGCTTGCTACTTCAGCAACAAGCTTAGCACCCATGTTCTCGAATGCATCTTCTAATTCGATTTCTTTTGCAATCGTTACACCATCATTTGTGATTAGTGGTGAACCGAATTTTTTCTCAAGAACCACGTTGCGTCCTTTAGGTCCAAGAGTAACTTTCACAGCGTTTGCTAGGGCATCAACACACCACGTAGCATTGCGCGGCGTGCTTCTTCACTAAACATAATCTCTTTAGCCATGTTCAAAAAAACCTCCTCATATGTTTTGAAATTTTATTTTTGGTATAAAACCTTACTCAACAATAGCAAGGATATCGTTTTCGCGTAAAATTAAATATTCAACACCCTGGTATTTCACTTCAGTACCAGCGTATTTTGAGAAGATAATGCGATTGCCTACAGTAACATCAAGTGCTACACGCTCTCCGCTTTCAAGTACGCGGCCAGTACCAACGGCAACAACTTTTCCTTCCTGAGGCTTTTCTTTCGCTGAATCTGGTAATACGATACCGCTTGCAGTTTTTTCTTCTGATTCAACAAGCTCAATGATAATGCGATCACCTAATGGTCTTAACAAATCAAACAACCTCCTCAAATATATATGTAATTCTGTCATTATTAGCACTCTCAATTAATGAGTGCTAACACAATTATTATAATAATGAATCTGACTTTTTTTTGCAAGTATGAAGCATAAAAAAATTTGAAAAGCGGAGGCGCCTCGTTCACCACGACAGGCAAATGTTCTTCTGCAATAAAAGTCCGCACTTTGACTTTTATTGCCGAAGGTTATTTGACCCGAGGGGCTAGGCGCTGGAGCTAGACATGAATCAAATTATATAGTTGTTGGCAACCTTATAAAGTATGCGAAGTGGAGGACATTCTATACCTGTCTTTGGAAAATAGTTCATCTAAATTGAAACAAGACTCATTTTAAGAGTAAAATAAATAGTAGTGTAATAAAGATAAGAATACAGTTTAATTAAATTATATAGATGTATGAAAAGGAGATTTCCATTGAAAAAAGAGTATTGGTGGATCATCATTGTTTATATTGCTATGCAGCTATCGAGTCTTGTCGGACTTCCCGTATTATTATACGGCTTCAAATATGCAGGAATTAACCAACGGCTGGCTGTCCCAGTTTGGCTGATTGCTAGTTTTTCGATTGCCCTAATTATCATTCTTTTCCTTTTACGAAAAGAATTCAATACGAAGAGACTAGATGAGCGCAGCAGTTCTCTTGGCATGTCCATCGCCTGGGCCATCTTCGGTGTGTTTTTAGCCTTATTTTCGCAATCCATTGCTGGGATGATTGAGCATCTCATGGGGATTAAATCAGGGTCTGAGAATACGAAGGATATCCTGACCATCATAGACACGTTACCATGGGCCATACTAGTAACAAGTATTTTCGGTCCGATTTTAGAGGAAATTGTTTTTCGAAAAATTATCTTTGGCTCTCTTTATAAGCGGTTTAACTTCTTTATCTCTGCACTCATCAGCTCAGTTGTTTTCGCTTTAGCACATATGGAACCTGTGCACATTTTACTTTATTCAGCTATGGGCTTTACGTTTGCCTTTCTATATGTCATCACCAAGCGGATTTGGGTACCGATTTTTGCCCATGTGACCATGAACACCCTGGTGGTCTTAGTCCAGCTAGTCTTTAAAGACGATATTGAAAGACTGCAGCGTCAGGCTGAAGCGGTTCAAAACTTTATCGGAGGATTCTTATGAGACGTTCACCTTTGTTTTCCGGTTTGATTTATTTCTTTTTAGGCGGATTGTTTACCTATTTCGCCATTGACGATGTTCAAAAAAACGGCTGGGGCTTTTTCAGCTACCTACTAGTTCTTCTCGCCACCTTTGACTTCGGCTCGGGCCTAAAAATGGTCGCCTTTCACTTTCGATATAAAGATAAACTGAAAAAATAAAGCTTATATTAGCTAAAACATTTAATTTTTAGCTAATATAAGCTCTTTTTTATGTGTAAAATTACACTCTATCTTAAGAAATTATGTTTTATCAGCGAATTTCTAACCTTTATCGGCGCATTGACCGGTTTTATCAGCGAATCTTGAATTTTATCAGCGAATTCAAGCCATTTATCAGCGAATCACCAAAAAAGGGTGTCAGGCACCAAGTGAAATTTTCAAAATGGTGCCTGACACCTTTTATTTTGAACCTTCTCTGCGGTTAATCACCATGTGTTCTTTACCTAAAATGAAGATAAATAAGAAGGCGAGTCCTGCTGGTACGAGGGCCCATGTAAACGTGTGGACAATCGAGCTGGAAAGTGCATCAGTAATTTTATCAAGAATCTGTGGCGGAATCATTTTCCGGCCCTCCTCTGATAATAACGCACGTGAATCTCCGAACGCTCCCCCCTTCGGCATCGGCCCCATTCCAGCAAAGGCCTTTCCAAGACCTTCTGAAAAATCATTCCGTTGAATCGTACCGAAGACGGTAATTCCGATCGTCATGCCAAGCGAACGAATAAAGTTACTAGTTGAAGTTGCCGATCCCCGCTGCTCCATGCCAAACGGATGAATCGCTGCCATGCTCAACACAGAAAACGAGAATCCCACTCCCAGACCAACAACGATCATATATAGGGTTAATATCGCTCGGCTGGATTCTGGGGTGAGTGTACTTAACAGCAATATTCCACCAATCAAAATCACACCGGACACGAACATGATATTGCGGTAGCTCATTTTCGTTGTTAAAAATCCACCTACTTGAGCGGTCACAACAGATCCCAGCATCATAGGTAATAAAATCAACCCCGAATTCGTTGCACTGCCGCCATATACCCCTTGGACAAAAATCGGGATGTACACCGTTGCTGCCATAAAGGCCGCTCCGTAAAACAAGCCGACAATGGTGCTCCCGGCAAACAGCCGGTTTTTAAACATGGAAAAAGAGATAATTGGATCCCTAGCCTTTGTCTCCGCAAATAAAAAGAGGAGAAACAGAACCGCAAATCCTGCAAACAAGCTTACAATCGTCACCGAATCCCAATCATATTTCTGTCCCCCAAGCTCTAGAGCAAACATGAGACAGACCACTGCGCTAACCAATGTCACCGCGCCCCACCAGTCAATGGTTTGCTTTTGATGAACAGGTGACTCTTTATAGGCAATCACAATAAAGATTAATGAAAGAATCCCAAGCGGCAGATTAATGTAGAAAATCCAATGCCAACTAATATTGTCTGTAATATAAGCTCCTAACAGTGGCCCGAAAATGCTCGACAACCCAAATACCGCTCCAAACAAACCGCCCATCTTCCCCCGTTTCTCCGGAGGAAACAGGTCAAACATTATCGTAAAGGCAATCGGCACAAGCGCTCCGCCGCCGACTCCCTGAATGGCACGGTAAATACTTAACTGCGTGATCGTTTCCGCCGTCCCACACAAAGCGGAACCCGCCATAAATAAAATTAATCCAAAAATAAAGAACCGCTTCCGCCCGTACATGTCAGACAGTTTTCCGAAAATCGGCATACCTGCCATCTCTGCCACCATGTAAGCAGACACAACCCAAACAAAGCTTTCAAGGCCGCCGAGGTCCCCAACAATCGTCCCCATCGCGGTAACGACGATGGTATTATCCATCGATGCCATTAAAATACCTAATAACAGCCCTGTGACTACCAAACCTAGTTTACTATCCTTCGCTGTCATACCTTTCCCCCTCTATACCTTCGTTTTTGTTTTAATCGTAGCAGTAGGATCATGAGTCAAATTCTCTCGATATTCCACCAGTCCGATGTCACACCCAGGTCCAATTTTCACCACATTTCCCCGAACGATTGCTGCTTTCGTGTTCTCCAAATACACCTCATCGCCTTCAATCACCTTCGCATGGAGCGAACCTGATTTTTTTGAAAGTGGGATATTCGTGAATGGAATTAGCCAAGAGCCTCTCTTCACTGAAATTTTTCCGCCGCCGATTTCCTCAGCCGTGCTTTCCCCATGACTTACAACAATCTTTATCGTATCCGCTGACAAGAGCCCCTTGATCTCGAAACCACCGCTGGAGTCAAATGTCTCATACTCGACATCGCCTTTTACCGATATGCTCCCTTTAATAACAGCGGACTCTCCACTCAATCGATCTTCAGCCTCGAGCAAGCCGTAAATCTTCATTTTTTTCAACTGCGCCTTACCCCCGACTGACATCGTCCCCATAACGAGTGTTTCCTCGGCCTCCATCATTCCTTTTACCTCTGCTTCACCAAGGATTTTAGCCGAACCCGCTTTGACATTTTCCCGAGCCTCACTCGTTCCATATACATGAAAGCTGGAGCAGTCTACATCATTGACGATGGTCCCCTCTCCTCTGATGCTGATTTTTCTATATTGACCGCCAGGATAACTCCCTGAACCGTTGATAATAAGGTTACTACTTTTCTCCATGTTCCTTCCCTCCTACTACACCTTTCTACTTTCATTGACTACAGCCTGTTTGTGCTGCGAAAAATCGTCCCGGTATTCCACCACAGCGATTTGACAATTCCGGCCAATCTTCACCTGATTTCCACGTACAACCTTAGCAATCGTATTCTCCAGTTCGATTTTGTCTCCTTCAATCACTTCTACTTCCAACTGTGTAGGAAACAACGGTTTTATTAAACTCCCAAAAAGGGATCCTTTATATTTCACGGTGATCGTTTCTCCGCCAATCTCTTTTGCCTTACAAGGACCATGCAGCTGAATTTTAATGTCCTCCGCATTTAATAACCCACCAATAGAAAATTGAGAATCGGCTTTAAACATCTCAGCCTCGCAATCTCCTCCAACCGTTAAAACGCCATTAATTTTGACTTCATCAGCCTTTACTCTGCCACCCACCGACGCCTTACCGTAAACCTTTACGATTTTTCCAATAAGATGTTCCTCAATCTTTGCCGTTCCATCGATTGAGACGTTTTGGGACTCCATCGTCCCCTTTACCTTTGCTTTGCCGTTTATTTTGGTGTGCTCACTTTTCACATTTCCATCCACTGTCCCGAACCCATTACTTTCAAACTCTATGCATTCCACATCACTGTGTACCGTACCGAATCCATTCAATGTGACCTGGTGAAATGCTCCACCGTTCGAGGCTCCGAAACCATTGATGACTAAGTCTCCTCTATCCTTCGTATCCATGTATATTCTCCTTTATAGTAATTTAGCCTTGATCTCTTCCATGCAGGACATCAGGGAAAGCTGGACGACCACTTTTGTCCCCTGATCAAAATGAACCGCTTCCGCGTTGATTAACAACAGACACGTTGACACGCCAAGCTTGCGCGTAATGACTACTTCACAGCTTTTTTGTTTAATGATTGCAGCATGCTCCTTTAATACCTGTAGCAGCATTTTTCCCTCATCCAAATTAATTTCGCCGGATTGCAGCAGCTTCTCTAAGACGAATACCTCAAGCATCCTGTTAATCGAAAACGTTTGGCTGCCTTTTTCATTCTCTAAGTAAAAATTCATTACACTTATCGAAACAATGTTACGTTTCACTAACTCATCCTTATCTAACTGCAGGTCTGAAATATTCGGTGAAAACATGTCTGCAAGTTCATCAAGTGAAAGATTTTCCTTCATTGTTTGAATTTTATTAATGCGCTCCAGAATCTTTTCTTTTGGAAAAAATGTCTCCTGGCCGGTAAAGGTTGATTTCCGGATGAACCACTCCTCCGGAATAAGGTCTTTACGCTTCCACCTATACAACTGTCCATACGAAATTCCCGCCAATTCTAATAGGTCTTTTTTTGAGATTAACTCCTCACTCATGATAAAAACCCCTTTCTGATTAACAATGTAACATAACACTGTTACGTTTGTAAAGTTATAATTTACAATTTTATGTAAAAAAGGCTTTTTTTAATGGGGTACCATTCTTTGAATAACCGGAAAACCTCCGCTTATCTATTCCTAAATGAGCTCGATTTTGCAAATAACCGGAAAAACTCCGTTTATTCGTTACTCTTCTAAGGGAGCAATCCAAATTAGCCAGCTTCTTCGTAGTATAGCTTTGATACAAAATGAACATTATTTCCCTTTTCCTCCATAACAACAATGGTTACGTAAACAGAAAAAATAAAAGGCCTTCTACGAAGCAAGTTTCGTAAAAGGCCTTACCTAGTACTATTCATCTGTATCTTCTGTTGGATAGTGTTTTAAAAAGTAAACCAATGATTGCAGTTCCACGGCTAGGTCGATATGATGAACCCGGATGGATGCCGGCACATTTAACCTGGCTGGCGTAAAGTTTAAGATTCCTTTCACTTCCGCCTTCACAAGTCGGTCTGTAATTACTTGTGCAACCGGCGCTGGAACTGTTAAAATGGCTACTTGAATATCGCTGTTTTCCAACACCTTCTCTAGGTCATCCAAATGATAAACCGGAACTTCCCGAATTTTCGTCCCCATTTTTTCTGGATCGACATCAAAGGCAACCTCAATCTTCGTGTTGTTATTCTTCAAAAAGTTATAGTTTAAAAAGGCCGTCCCTAGATTACCTACTCCAATTAACGCAACCTTTGTTAATACATCTTGATCCAGCGTTTTCTGGAAAAAGGTTAACAAATAGTTTACATTATAGCCATACCCCTTCTTACCTAAAGCCCCGAAATAGGAAAAGTCACGGCGAATTGTTGCCGAGTCCACCTTTACCGCTTCACTTAGTTCTGCGGATGAAACTCGTTGTTTACCGGAAGTATGCAGGTTCTTTAAAAATCGATAATAGAGGGGCAGCCGCTTGGCTGTCGCCTGTGGTATTTTCATTGTTTCGTTACTCATCTTCTCCCACATCCCATGAATGGTTTTCTTACATCTTATTTAACCTGACCATTTCTCCTAAAATCACCGTTTTTGCCGCCTGTTTTCTCCACTAAATAGGTTGGTCCAATGACCATCCCTTTATCAACTGCTTTACACATATCATAGACAGTTAGGGCACAAGCAGATGCAGCTGTTAGCGCTTCCATTTCCACACCTGTGCTCCCTTTTGTTTTCACTGCTGCCTCAATATGTAATTGAAAATTTCCTGTTTGCTCCTCTTCCCACGCAAAAGAAATATTAACTCCTGTTAGTGGAATAGGATGACACATCGGAATGAGATCCCATGTTTTTTTAGCCGCCATAACAGCCGCCACTTGGGCAACAGCTAAAACATCGCCTTTTTTCATCTCATGATTGGTGATCTTGTCAAAAATCTCTTTACTTACGGTTATGCTAGAATGAGCAATGGCAGTTCGCGCCGTTTCAGGTTTGTCACTGACATCCACCATTTTCGCTCTGCCTTCTTCATTAAAATGCGTAAATTCGGCCATAAAAAAATCCTCCTATCAAAAAATAATACACTATTTTCCCTTTTATGTGTGTGAAACTTTGAACGAATGAAGCAATTTTTTATCAGAAGAGGCACGGGAAGAGTCCGAGTTATTGCCGTCATTCCGCTAATACGGTACACTAGTCCTAAGTAATAGAGGTGAAAAATATGATTTTATTACAAGTCAATCAATTACAAAAATACTATGGTGCTGACCTTATTTTATCGAATATAAAGCTAGAATTACAAACAAGAGACCGCGTGGCTCTTGTCGGCCGTAACGGGGCTGGAAAATCGACACTTCTAAAGATTATTGCCGGACATTTGTCCCATGATGGCGGAGAAATTATCAAGCCAAAGGAAGTAACGATCGGTTATTTAGCCCAAAATACAGGATTAGAATCCAATTTATCCATTTGGGATGAAATGCTGACCGTTTTTGAACCACTTCGCCTCATGGAAAAATCTCTTCGCCAGCTGGAAGAACAAATGGCAGACCCCGCTGTGTTTGAAGATGCCGTCAAGTATGAACGGGTTCTTAAAGAATATGATACCCTTCAAGTAAAATTTAAGGAGCAGGGTGGATACCAGTTCGAGGCTGACATTCGTTCCGTTCTCCATGGTCTAAACTTTCAAGACAATTCCCTCATGATTGCTAGTTTAAGCGGAGGGCAAAAAACCCGGCTTGCTTTAGGGAAACTGCTGTTAACGAAACCTGATATTTTAATTTTGGACGAGCCTACCAACCATCTGGACATTGATACCCTTTCCTGGCTCGAACAATATTTGCAGGGATATGATGGCGCTATTTTAATCGTCTCCCATGACCGTTACTTTCTAGATAAAGTCGTGAATCAGGTCTATGAAGTTTCCCGCAAGCAAATCCAACGTTTTCCGGGGAACTACAGTGCGTACCTTGACCAAAAAGCGGCCAATTATGAACGGGATATGAAACTGTATGAAAAGCAACAGCAAGAGGTAGCGAATCTGCAGGATTTTATCCAACGAAATTTAGCGCGCGCCTCAACAACGAAACGGGCACAGAGCCGCCGGAAAAAATTAGAGAAGATGGAGTTAATGGACCGCCCTCTTGGGGATGAGAAGTCCGCTACCTTCTCTTTTGAAATTGAAAAACAAACGGGGAATGATGTATTAACCGTCGATTCACTAGCGGTTGGTTACGAGGGCGATAAAGTGTCTGAGGATATCTCCTTCCGTGCCTTTAAGGGTGAAAGCATTGCCCTTGTCGGCCCGAACGGAATCGGTAAGTCTACACTTTTAAAAACCATTATTAAGAAGCTCCCCGCACTTGGTGGAACCATTCAATATGGGACAAACCTTGCGATTGGCTATTACGATCAGGAACAAGCAGAGTTAACCTCTAATAAGCGAGTATTAAATGAGCTGTGGGATGATTACCCGCTAAAAAATGAAAAAGAGATTCGTACCGTTCTAGGAAACTTCTTGTTCTCTGGTGATGATGTGCTAAAAATTGTCTCCACTCTTAGCGGAGGCGAAAAGGCACGGTTGGCACTTGCCAAGCTCATGCTAGAAAAGGCCAATGTTCTGATCCTCGACGAGCCGACGAACCACTTGGACCTTGATAGCAAGGAAGTCCTGGAGAATGCACTAATTGATTACCCTGGTACGATTTTGTTTGTTTCCCATGACCGCTATTTTATAAATCGAATTGCTACGAAGGTATTGGAATTAAGCCGTCACGGCAGCACAGAGTATCTCGGAGATTATGATTATTATTTAGAAAAGAAACTCGAACAGGAAGAGTTGGCCGCACTGGCACTGGCTGAATCCGCCAAAAAGGCTGCTCAAGCAGACGTCCTAGAGAAAAACTCTTATCAACAGGATAAGGAAAGCAAAAAGCTAGAGCGCCAGCGTAAAAGGAAGCTAGAAGAGATTGAGTTGCGGATTGAAGAGCTGGAGGAAGAGATCCAAGACTTCGAACAGCAGCTATGTGCACCTGATATTTTTCAAAATCACGAAAAAGTGCTAGAAATTAATATAAAAAGTGAAAAAGCAAAGACTGAGCTTGAGCAATTGATGGAAGAATGGGCTGAGCTTGCTGATTAATCGGAAAAACCGGGCTGGTGTGCCCGGTTTTTCCTTTTATGTCTTGTTTTCGGAGGTGAGGGAGTCGATGAAGACTCCCTTTACTTTTACTTTTCCTTGGAAAAAGCCAGCTAACTTCGATGTAGACTCTTTCTACTTTTACTTTTTCTTGAAAAAACCCAGCTCACGTCGATGTAGACTCCTTCTACTTCTACTTTTCCTTGAAAAAAGCCAACTAACATCGATGTAGACTCTTTCTACTTCTCCTTTTTCTTGAAAAAACCCAGCTAATGTCGATGTAGAGTCCTTCTACTTCTACTTTTTCTTGAAAAAAGCCAGCTAACTTCGATGTAGACTCTTTCTACTTCTACTTTTTCTTGAAAAAACCCAGCTAATGTTGATGTAGACTCCTTCTACTTCTACTTTTTCTTGAAAAAAGCCAGCTAACTTCGATGTAGATTCTTTCTACTTCTCCTTTTTCTTGAAAAAACCAGCTAATGTTGATGTAGACTCTTTCTACTTCTCCTTTTTCTTGAAAAAACCCAGCTAATGTTGATGTAGATTTCCTCTACTTATTTCCTTCAAAAAAGCAGGGAATTTTATCTACACGTTTCTCTGATTTATCTACACAAAATCGGCATATATCTACACACTTTAGGATTATTTCTACACGTTTCTCCGTTTTATCTACACACTTTCATCATTTATCTACAATTTTTATTAAAACAGTCCTTTTTCCACAACTTTATCTACATTTTAAAGGTTACTATTTCAGTTATTCCACACACTTTTCCACATTATCCACAGTAAACACCGTTTTTATCCACATTGTCCACAATAATAACTATAGTTATCAACATATAAACAATTTCTTGTTTATTTTGAAAAAATCTTATCCACAAGAAAACCCTTCCATTGGGGAAGGGTTACACTTCATTATACAATTCAATATCAAGTCCTGGAATGGCATTCAAATCCAACCCAGCTCTGACTCCTTTTTCAAACATGACGCTTCCCGCCGCAGCAATCATAGCGGCATTATCTGTGCACAAAGATAACGGAGGAATGACTAATTCAATTTCCGGCTTATTTGCAAATGTTTTTTCTAAAGTACTCCTTAACCCTTTATTTGCAGCCACTCCACCAGCTACTAATAATTGTTTCACCCCATACTTGGCAACTGCTTTTTCAGTTTTAACGACAAGTACTTCAATCACACTCGCTTGGAAGCTTGCTGCTAAATCTTCAGGAGCAATCTTCTCGCCTCTCTGTTCCGCATTATGCACAGTATTAATCACAGCAGATTTCAATCCGCTAAAACTAAAATCAAAAGAGCCTTCCTCCAGCCATGCACGAGGCAAATCAATAGTAGGACTTCCTTCGTGCGCTAACCTGTCGATATGCGGACCACCCGGATATGGCATATTTAACGTTCTAGCCACCTTATCATAGGCTTCTCCAGCGGCGTCATCTCTTGTCTCACCAATGACTTCAAAGTGACCGTGCTCCTTCATATAAACAAGCTCCGTATGGCCACCAGAGACTACAAGCGCTAATAAAGGAAATTTCAGTTCGGTTACCAGCCTATTTGCATATATATGCCCGGCAATATGATGAACAGGCACTAATGGCTTATTATGAGCAAATGCCAATGCTTTCGCTGCATTTACACCTATCAACAACGCTCCCACTAATCCAGGACCTTCTGTAACAGCAATCGCATCCAGGTCTGCGATGGTTACATTCGCTTGGTTCAGTGCTTCCTCCATCACAATCGTGATTTGCTCGACATGATGACGGGAGGCAATTTCGGGAACAACCCCGCCAAACCGCTTATGACTTTCAATTTGTGAAGCTACGACGTTTGCTGCCATCTCACGGCCATTTCTAATAATAGCAACTGCAGTCTCATCACAGCTTGTTTCTATTGCTAAAATTAATTGATCTTTTTTCATAAATTCACCCACATCACTAGTGCATCTTCTTGGTTATCTGAATAATAATTCTTTCGAATGCCGCCATCCTGAAACCCTAATTTCCGATATAGGGATTGTGCTATATGATTCGTCACTCTCACTTCAAGAGTCATACTTCTAGCTCCCATCTCTCTAGCCACAGACATTAGTTTTGTCATTAATGCCTCACCCAGTTTCTTTCCTCGATACCCCGGCATAATAGCTACATTTGTCACGTGGGCTTCATCGATGACCACCCATGTTCCACAATAACCAATAATCTTATTGTCATCCTCAAGCACAATATAGACTGCAAATTTGTTATTGTGCAGCTCATTATAAAATGCTTCCCTGCTCCAAGGTGTAGTAAAGGATGCATGCTCAACCTCTAGAACTTGATCAATATCCTCATCCCTCATATAACGAAAAACAAAAGAATCTACCATATATCTCTTTCCCTATCCATTTATATTTTTCCCTTTGCCTCAAGCCACTTGGCCTCTGCTTCTGCTAAACGTATATAATTTGGAACAAAGGAATGGAGATCCTCTCCCGCATAATCCTTTCCTAACAACCCAAGCTCAGCAGGACGCGGATTATGTTCAGTCACACTTGCAAAAATCGCCTTAGAACCTAGTACTTCTTCAATTTTAGCTTGATGAATTGGCAGGTCGTTTCCTACAAATAAGATGGGCTTATCTGAATCTGATAACCTGTCTACCCAGTCAGCAAGCATTACTAGCTGATCCTGTTGCACCACGGTAAGCTTTCCATCTACAAATTGATAAAGGCCTGTGTAAACTTGTCCCCTTCTGGCATCAAACAAAGGGGATACCATTCCATCAAAATATCGTCCCGTTCCCCCGGCTAAAATTTCAAGGCTGGAAACTCCCACAAGGGGAATGTTTAACGTCCATGCTAATGTTTTAGCAATGGTTACGCCAATTCTTACACCTGTATAAGAGCCTGGGCCTTTGGCAACGACAATCTTGGTCAAATCAGCTGGAACCTTTCCACAATCCTTCATTAAGGTTTCAATAGCCGGCATAATCCGTACAGAGTGATTCTTCTTTAGATTGGTGATATATTCTCCTATTACCTGATCCTCTTCTAAAAGCGCTACTCCTAACGCATAATTAGAAGTATCTATCGACAATATTGTCATCTAAAAATCTCCTTACATAATTCCTCATATCTGTTTCCCTTTGGTGCTAACACCAATTTCCTTTGATCGCCTTCGTCACGATACAAGAAAATTGTTAATAGTTCTTGTGGAAGCTGTTCTTCAATCAAATGAGCCCATTCCACTACCGTGACTCCATCACCTTCAAAGTATTCATCAAAACCCAGGTCTTCATAGGCATCTGCTACCCGATAGACATCCATATGATACAACGGCAGCCTGCCACTATACTCTTTAATAATGGTAAAAGTCGGGCTGTTAACGGTCTTCTTTACTTCCAACCCTTTAGCCAGACCCTTAGTAAACGTCGTTTTTCCTGCCCCAAGGTCGCCTTCAAGGGCGATAACATCACCTGGCAGTAAAAGCTTGGCCAAACGTTCTGCAAATATAGACGTTTCCTCCGAATTTGTCGTTTTCCATTCGAATTGGTTCATTCAATCACCTTTTACTTTCCTAACAATCCTTTATTCTCATTTTACCTTATTTATGTGTAAAAAAAACCTTAGGATATCTCCTAAGGATGCCTTTTCCATATGTAGTGTACATGATTATGATGAATTGAGCAAAAAAACCAAATAAAATACATAAAAAAAAGCCGAAACCTGGTTTCGTACTTGATTTTAGCATATATATGGCGGTCCGGACGGGACTCGAACCCGCGACCTCCTGCGTGACAGGCAGGCATTCTAACCAACTGAACTACCGGACCATATTGCGGGGACAGGATTTGAACCTGCGACCTTCGGGTTATGAGCCCGACGAGCTACCAGACTGCTCCACCCCGCGACGGTATAAATTATAAAATTTTGAGCATGCTCTGAGTTTAAGCCCGCTCCGATTTCGGAAGGCTTATTCAAGCAGTGGCTCAATCGTTGCGCTGTAGAGGTTCGAAGAAGATTATTCGATCGTGCTCCACCCCGCGACAATAATATATTAAAACAGCCTGGAAACGTCCTACTCTCACAGGGACTTTCGTCCCAACTACCATCGGCGCTGAGAAGCTTAACTTCCGTGTTCGGTATGGGAACGGGTGTGACCTTCTCGCCATAGTTACCAGACTATTTTATTTGAGAGTTCGTTCTCTCAAAACTAGATAATGTAGAAGAAAATTCAATAAACATTTGAGTTCGCTTTAAAACTTGGTTAAGTCCTCGAACGATTAGTATCAGTCAGCTCCACATGTTACCACGCTTCCACCTCTGACCTATCAACCTGATCATCTTTCAGGGTTCTTACTAGCTTGAA